>DYLH01000005.1 GCA_020722185.1 Candidatus Avelusimicrobium gallicola
GCAAAATATCAGAAACATATTGGACGGTTTTAAGATAAAAAAATATTAGAATAGTACTTATCAAACCATATCAGGAGGTCCAATATGCAATAGCTCTATTTATATTCCAATTTCAAACTTAAAAGTGAGTATCTTTTGAGTGAAAATTTTCAAAATCAGAAAAAGTCCAATATGTATGGAGATTCTATAGTTTCTCCAAATATTTGATAAAATATAGTGAAAAGCGATGCTATAAGCTCGAAAGTTATAAAGTTCTTTAATAACAAGTAAACTTAAAAAGAATATTTTGTGATATTAAGTTTGAGAGCTTTAAAGTTATGTTTTTTTTAACCTTAATCTCTCAATATCTTAATATCTCTTTTCTTACTTTTTCAGATAAACATAAGGGGGTCTTATGAAAAAATATGTACTTCTTACAGCTATCTTTTGGGCAGGATGCTCTTCTAACAATGTGATTTATCGTCCGGCCCAGCAAATACTGCCAAACCACATAAAATCAATAGCAGTCAGAAATTTTTCAAATAAAAGCCAACAATTCGGTCTTGAAGAGAAATTGACATTGAAAGTTATAGATGAATTTCTAAAAGATGGACAATATAAAATAGTTCCAGAGTCTGATGCAGACGGCATATTATCTGGAGAAATAATCCATTATATACTTACTCCCATACAATATGATCAGAATATGGTTGCGGTGGTATACAAGCTCAATGTTATTGTTGGCGTAAGATTTTTAGACAAAAAAGGAAATTTTTACCTCTGGCAGGAACCAGCTTTACAGACAACAAAAATTTACTCAGCCTCCACTATGCCCGGAGGGCTTACAGAAGAACAGGCAAGAGAGCAGCTATGGGAAGTGCTCTCAAAAGAAATAGTCAAAAGAACAGTTCAGGGATTTGGCGCGGCAAGCAGTGTATCAGATAAGAAAGTTCCAGATGCGCCAATTAAGGAAACTTCCACCAATCCACAATGAAAAACAGTCTGGAAACTTCAATAAAAAAAGAATTTTTATCTTTCAACCTAGACAAGGCTTATTTCTTTTCAGGCGCTGATTCCTGGAGAAAAAATTTGCTTATAAAAATTTTGGAGAAATCTGAGGAATATCAAAATAATCCTTTTGACTTTATCAAAAAAGAAGTGGATGCTAAATCTCTAAGCTCATTTTTACTTGACTGCGATGCGCAACCGATGCAGTCTAAAAAAAAGGTGGCTGTTCTTAAAAGAGCAGAAAAACTTAAATCAGCTGAAATTAAAGATCTTTTGACTTATGCCCAGAATCCACCAGATTTTCTATGTTTGATAGTTTTATATGACGAAACTTTGAGAAAAAACGATCCAATTATTGGACTGCTTGAGCAAACAGCCTTCACTCACTGCTCATTTCATGAACTTAATGAGCAAGAGGGTGTTTTTTTCATAAAAGAAATATTTAATGAAAATAAAAGAGATATAAGCAATGACAATGCAAGATTTATATATGAAATAACAGGCGGAGACAGCGCAAGACTTCAATTTGAATGCGATAAAATAATTTCTTACGCAAAAGAAAATAAAGAAATATCTAAGGAAGATATACAGGCTTGCTCATCATTGGGGAAAGAGGAAAACCCATATGAAATAATAGATGCAATAGTAAAAGGTAATGGAGATAGAATTCTTGAAATAACCCAAGAATTGATTAGATCAAATGCCGAACCAGTATATGTTCTTTCAATTTTTACATCGGCAATGGAAAAGGTTTTTAAAATGGCCACACTAAAAGAGCTTGGATTTTCCAACGATTTCAAACTGGCATATTCACTTGGAATTTTTTATAGAGAGATGAATGATTTCAATAGAGGAAGAAGTATTAGTCGGGATAAGGCATATAGACTTCTGATGAGATGCGCTGAAGCAGAAAATCTGCTAAAGACATCCTCAGGAAGAGATCCTTCGATACTGCTAAAAAATATAGCTTACGAAATCAAAAAATCAATGTTCTTTTAAAAAATAAAAACGGCCACTCTTCTCAAATGGCCGTTTTTTGAATATTTGAAGACTTACTTGCCCGATGTCGCCGCTTTTTTATACATCTGGCTTAGTCTAGACTTGTATCTTGAAGCACTATTTCGATGTATTGTTCCCCTCTTAGCTGCCTTATCAAGCATTGAGCTAAGCTCGGGCAACATCTTTGAGGCGTTCTCAAGGTCTTTTGCGGAAATAAGTTTCTTGAAATTCTTTGTCTTTTCGTGAATTTTAACTTTTATTCCGCGATTCACAGCAGCCCTTTTTTCGGCCTGCCTTACGGCTTTAATCGCGCTTGTATGTCTTCCTGTTTTAAGTTTTGCCATAGTAAGTATAGTTTATTATTTTATGAGTGAAAAATCAACCATTTTAAAGAATTCTTCAGCTCTGGCAGCTGTATCTTTTTTTTCAAAGTCTCTGGGCTACACAAGAGATGCTCTGTTTGCGTGGATATTTGGGGCAGTTCCAGCGACAGACGCCTATTATGCCGCAATGCGCTTTATAACTTTTTTCAGAAAAAATGCCTCAGAAAGCAATATAAATGCCTCTATAAGCCCTTTTTTACATGAGAGCAAATCAAATATATCAGAATTTCGTTCTCAGCTCTCCTGCGCTGCTGCGGTAGCGGGGCTTATTGGTAGCGTGGCAGTATTTATTTTTTCAAGAGATATAGCATTCATAATGGCTCCGGGATTTGACTCAGCAAGAATAAGAACTACTGCCATCATTCTTTCAATAATGTCTATACAAATATTTTTCATATCCATAACATCTGTATGGCAATCTTTCTTGAACCATGAAGGAAGTTTCGCAAAACCAGCTCTTATACAAACATTATTTTCAATATCTGTTATTCTGTCAGTCATAATGACAAGCAGAGCAAATACTGAAAAAGCATGTTTCATTGCCGCAACTGCCGGGACAGTTTCAGGATTGATTCAGTTTGCTCTTTTCAAAAAAGCTCTCAGAGAAAAAGAAATACGCATCTCTATAAAAATACCACAAAAAAACACTTTCAAAGCTTTAATTTCTTCTTTCTTTTCGATACTGCCCCTAAATTATGACTACTTTTTTATAACAGTCAATCTTTTATTTTCAGCTTTTTTCCCCCAAGGAACCTTGACTGCCTTCTATAATGCGGCAAGACTCGCGCAATTTCCTCTTTCTCTAGCCTCTTCTCCAGCTGCTACAGCCGCAGCAGGAGAAATAGCTAAAAATGATTTTGATAAAAATTATATTCAAAGAGAAAAAAATTTTATAGAAGCGCTCAGAATATCCATCTTTTGGTCTCTCCCTGCCGCATTTGGACTTTACAGTATGTCTATGCCGATATCATCATTTTTATACCACAGGGGCGCATACTCAAATGAAGCAAATATTTTGACGGCGAAAGCCCTCGCCTTATTTTCAGTATCAATTCCATTCTACTCATTCAATAAGATTCTTATTTCTTTTTTTTACTCAGTAAAAAAAGAAAAACTAGCAATAAAATTCTTTTTTATATCGCTATTCGCTCTCTTTATTATTTCGATATTATTGCCTCAGAAAGAGACTTCTTCTCTCATTTCCGCAGTTATAGTATCTATTGTTGGCTCCATTTGGGGTTTTTTTAAACTTAAGAAAAACTTCTCAATAAATTTACTCAAGATGTCAGTTTTTTTAATTAAATGCATATTGGCTTCTTTGCTGGCCGTTTTCACTGCCACACAATTGCTTGGTTTAGGTTTAAGCATTATATTTTGCATATTAGGCGCAGTATTAATTTATTTTTCGGCTATGTCTTTTTTGAAAGAGGGACTTAAATGAAAGTAAAACTTTCCACCCTTCCTGAAAATCCTGGAGTTTATATTTTTAGAGATCTATCCTCCTTGGTAATATATGTTGGCAAAGCGAAAAATCTAAAAAAAAGGATTTCAAGTTATTTCACTAAAACAGCTCTTGAGAGCTGGAAAACATCTTCCCTCAGAATGAGTGTTGAAAGAGTTGACTATATAGTGTGCGCGGGAGAAAGGGAAGCTCTTGTGCTTGAAAGAGAACTTATAAAAAAATACAGTCCATTTTTTAATACTATATGGAAAGATAATAAAGAATACCCCCTGATTAAAATAACAAGAGAGCCTTTCCCAAGACTTATTTTCGTGAGAAAAAAAGAAAATGACAGGGCACTTTACTTTGGGCCCTATCCAAAAGCTAGCATAGTAAAGAAAACTATTGCCAGATTGCAGCGATATGGCCTGATACAACTGAGAAAATGTTCATGGGATTTCTCCCCCAAAAAGCCGCTTGAAGAGAAAAAAAGAATTGCCTGTCTATATTATCACACAGGTCAATGTCCATCTCCATGCGACCCTGAAAAAATCTCAAAAAGTGAATATCTCAGACTTGTCTCAAGAGCAGTCAAAATTTTGAAAGGAGATTATGAAAATGTCTTAAAGAATCTGCGCATAGAGATGAATGAAATGTCAGAAAAAATGGAATATGAAAAAGCGGCATACTTAAGAGATTGCATGAATGCCCTTTCACATATGGCGGAAGAAGTAAGCCTAAATGAGAAAACGGCGGAAGAACTATTAAACCGAGACAATCCATTTATAGAACTCAGGAAAATATTAGGACTAAAAAAAATACCTCTTCATATAGAAATTTTTGATATCTCAACTCTATTTGGCAGATATGCCGTAGCCTCAAGTGTATGCTTTAACAGAGGCGAAAAAAACACCGCTCATTACAGACATTACAGGATAAAATTTAAGCCAGACAATAGGGGAGGAGATGATTTCAAGATGATGCTTGAAGCGGTCAGGAGAAGACTTAAAGAGATAAAAGAAAAAGGAGAATTGCCTCCAGACCTTTTTGTTATAGATGGCGGCAAGGGACAACTTAAAATGGCCGCATCAGCCATAAGGGAGAGCGGACTTAAAATGGAAGTCATTTCTCTGGCAAAAAGATTTGAGGAAATATATTCTCTAGGTAAAAGAGAACCTTTCAAGCTGCCACATACCTCGCCAGCTCTTCTTTCTTTGAGGAAAATGAGAGATGAGGCTCATCGTTTTGCCGTATCATATCACAGAAAAATAAGAGACAGAGAATTTTATGAAAAAAATTAAATCGGTCAAGGATGTATTGAAAGCTATGCAATCATATCCTGCTTTTTTTAGAAAAGTCTGGAAAGCTACAATGCAAATCCCGCCAGGAGAAACTAGAAGTTATAAATGGGTGGCAGAAAATATAGGACATCCTAGGGCGGCCAGAGCAGTGGCTATGGCGCTAAAAAAAAATCCATTTGCTCCAATAGTGCCATGCCACAGAGTTATAAGATCTGACGGTAAGATAGGTGGATATTCAGGTTTTGGCGGAATTAAAAAAAAGATATATCTGCTTGAAAAGGAAAAAGAGCAAAAAACTTAAAGAATCTGAGATCTTACACACTAAAGCTTATTCTCTTATCTACAACTCTCTTTATTTTTCCTGTTCTTTTTATTCTTTCTATTGAATTTGGCGAAACAAGTTTAATTTCTGGCGCATCTATCCAGTTCATTTTTACACTTTCTCTTAAGTCCTCACACTTGTCGTAAAGTGCGCAATAGAATTTCTCTTTTATTTTTGTTTGAACGGAGTAATCAAAATCTTTTTTTGTTTCAATTTCTATCGTAAGTATATCCTTATGCGCTTTCTTATCTATAATCACCCTAAAATTGAAGCTCAGTTCTTTCACAAGTCCTATTGCATTTTGTATATCATTGACAAAAAGATGCGCTCCACCAACATGTATTCTGTCATCACAGCGACCAAGTATTTCAAACAAAGGTTCTTTTCTCCCACAAGAACACGGGCGCATTAGCCATCGACCCAAATCGCCAACTCTATAGCGAATTATAGGCATATGCTTCTTGTTGAGGCTTGTCACAACAAGTTCGCCTATTTCTCCATCTTTAACTGGCAAGCCTGTTTTTGGGTCTACAAATTCTATGTACTGACTGTGCGCAAAGAGATGGTGCGCTCCTTTGGAAAGCTTACTACATTGAAAACCTATAACTCCGGCATCCGCTGTGGCATATCCGGCTGATTTCACAGAAACACCGGGAAAAACTCTCTCAAAAAATTTTACCATCTCATCGCCTACATATTCTCCACCATAAAAAATTTTAGATATCGGCAATTTTTCTTTAATTGAGTCCACATATTCAGCCATTTTTACAAGAAATGACGGCAGTCCTATTATGGAAGTCACAGAAAAATCTTTCATATACTTCACTATATTTTCAACCGGCAAATTGCTGCCTGTGGGCACTGAAATGGCTTTAGTGTATGCTATAGCCTTCTCGACAGAAAGCCAGCTAGACCATAAATTTCCAGCAACAAAAAGGTTGGCTATTACATCATTCTCGTCAAGTCCTGCCGCCTCATAAGCATAGGCCAACATTCTGCAAGTACGCTCATATTCGTGCTGATCATAAAAAACATATTTTGGCTGGCCCGTGGATCCTCCGCTTGCAAAATAAATGCCTCTTCTAGCCCTTGATGTCAAAAGCGCCTCGCTTTCTGGCGGAGTATTTTCCAAAACATGATGTTTTTCAAGAAATGGCAATTTGCTAAAACTTTTCAAATCCAAAACGGGAGGGCATTTTCTATAATAGTTTGAATAAAATTTGCTTTTTTCCTTGGCTAATTTCACAATCTCTATCAATCTGTCTTCATTCTTTGGCCTTCCCTCAATAGCCACCCAATTGACCATATTCATCATTGGGAAAACTCCGTCATGAGGAGAACCAGTCTTGCCCTCAAGCATATTTCCAAGAGAGACAAATCTTGCAAGATCCAAGTCAAAAAACTTCTCTAATACGGCTTTTTTTTCAATAATATTTCCGCCTATGCCAACGGTTTGCAAATATCCTCTATACGGGAGAAGTTCTTTTTTAACAGAGTCTAAATCTGGAGCTGTTTTAAGAAACAATACCCTATTTAGGGGAGAAATCCTATAGGCTGGATCTTTTTCTAATATCACAGTCCAATGAGAAGAAGGAAATGAATCTCTATAGTCAGCTTTTTTAAGCGCTTTATCAACTTTAGCCAATTGTCTGTATTTTGTTATTTCTGCCTCCTCATCAGGGGTAAGCTTTCCCTGGGGAAGTTTTTTTTGGAAGTCTTCAAAAGCTTTCTGAAGTGTTTCAAGCAATTTTTCCGCCTTTCTCTCTGGAGATTTACTTGAAATTAAATAAATTGTGTGCATGTTTGAACATGCGGATTGATCCCACATAGCGCAGTCTTTTACAATCTTTTCTGAAATTTTTTCATACCCCTCTTTTTCAAGTTGACTTTCAAAAAGCAATCCAAAACTTGTTTTTGGGCCAAACACTTCAACTTTGACTCCCAGAGGAGCAATTTTTTTGTAAGATTCTACGGCTTCAGCTCCCCCCCAGACAAAAACAATGTTTGATTTTGAGACTATCTCTTTTTCCAATTCCTTTTTCCCACCGCCCCAATTCAATATTGCAAATGAGTCATAAATCAGCTTTTTTTCATCGGCCTCTTTAAGAGCTGAAGCAAAGATATTCAAAAAATTAGACCCCGATGAAGATAACTTCACAATATTGACATTTTTTGTAACCATACCTAAAAGAAGAGAGTCCAGTATGCCAAGAAACACATTCCCCGCGCCTATGTGTAAGGCTACACCTTTGGGCAAAGCCCTTATCAAACCATCGTAGCCATGCCTCTCCATAGGCACATCAACCGCATATGGGAAAAACATTTCCAGACTCATTCTCTTTGAAATCTCGTTTTTAGAAAGAAGCGAAGGTATTATTTTAAGAGTTTCATCTATCATTGGTTGAGAGAAAGAAACCGTTTCTTTCAAATGAGAATAGGCGGCTTTGTAAAATGGAGAATTCCTATCTGAGAATTTATGCCCCACTTTTGACAATACAGAAACTATATAATCTCTAGGAGTTGAAAATAGTTTCTCCCTTCTTTTTTGAGCCTCAATTCCAAGAGCCTTTATCTCCTCAATAGTCCAATAATCTTTATTTGTTTCCTGGCCAAATATATAAGTATTTTTTATTTCCATATTCAAAGCATTTGAGAAGCGCTGACTGCGCATCCTTTAAGTTTTTTTACTCCCGCCCTTCCTTTCACCACAAGCACAGGGCCTTTCAATCCACAAGGACATTTTTCTTCAATACTCCCCCAATCACTTGAAAGCAGAGACAATGATGGATATGAAGTCAGATATGGCGTCATAAACTGAAGAAGCCCAACTTCGCCAAAAGGCATAGGTTTAAGCGATATGGGATGCCTTGGAATAACTTTTCCATATATTGGTATATGAAAATTTCCAAACTTGCAATCCACATATGGAACTCCATGCTCAACCATACCGAAAAGATCTCTGACATTTTCCTGTGAAATCCCAAGGTTGTCCGCAAGTATTTTTCTGTAAATTTTTTTATCTATTGCTTCATTAGCCAGAGTCTTCCAACCGCCTCCGGTTATTACAAAAGAGACTGGATTTATTTTTGGATAAGAGCCAAATCTTTTCTTGTACTCCTCAGTCAGCTTTAAAACAAAAGCAGGGAAACCTATGAGACGTAGCGACTTTTGGCTAATTTCACAATCTCGCAACTTTTCAATAGAAGCCTCTATATCGAAATAAAATTCTTTTTTTACCTCACTCCACTTAAAGGCATAAAATACTTCTCCAGCCTTTGTAAATGATGTCAACAATTTGTCAGTCCACGCAGTCCCCACATCTTTGGCAACATTGGGATCATATGTCAGGCATATATAGTCATATTCCCTATCCATATCGCAAAGACCAAGCGCGTCAAAAACATTCCACGCCATACGCCTGACTCTTAGCAATGACCCCATGTCTAGTTGCATTCTGCTAATTTGCCCGCTTGTGCCGCTTGATTTCAATTCAAGAACCATTTCTTCTTTTTTAAGAAAAGCTAGGTCTCTTTCTTTTAGAGCATTTACAGAAATAAAAGGGAATTCAGCTTTTGAGTAATCATTCACCTTTTCAATATCAAAGCTATGTGTTGTGAAATAAGCTCTTAAAAAAGATGAGCTTTTTAACTGTATCCTGAATGCTTCTTTCATTGCCTCAAGAAAAGCTTTTTTGTCCTCAACAGAATAAGAAAAAGGATTTCTATCAATGAACTTATCTAAAACGGCGCTGGATTTTAATGGTCTTGAAGGATGAGGAAGCTTTCTTTCTATTTCAAGTTCTTTCATTTTGGAAAACCACTTCTATATAATTTTCTCTCCAAAGTTTCAAATATTCTTTTAGAATATTTCTGTAAAGAGATATTATCTTCACATTTCTAAAATCCAATATGTCAAATGTTCTGGAAAAAGCTATGCAGTCATATCTCTTATTGCCTACTTTCTTTGCGCAAGGAAAATACCCAGTTGGGATAAATCTTGCATCTATTGCCATTCTTTGATATAGGGGATGATAGGCATCTATCAATATTTCCAGATAAGCCATATTCATTTCCCTCAGCTTACGCGCCGCGCTTTCGAGAACCACAACTGGATCTTTATCTGTGAAGCCGCCCATGATAACGCTATATTTGTCCTTTGGATAATAGTGAAGATAAAGTTCTGTATTTCCATCTTTTGACACAAAAATAAGATTAGGATCATGGAATGGCATATAAGTAGACTTAAAAAAATCTCCGTGACTAATCTGCTTAAATCTCCTTTTCACAAATTCAGAAGCTGTGATTACTTCAAGTTCAATAACTGGTATTTTCTGTTTTTGATCGCTAAAATCTGTTTTGACATTTTCAACTTTAGGTTTGTCCAAATGCATCTGTTTTAAAACTATCTCATAAAAAGGCAAAACTTCTGGTATTATATTCGGGTGAGGTTTTCTTTTCTTTAATGAACTTTCTGTGTAATACGCGGTAAGGCAATGCGTTTCATTGTCATATACCTTATGTGTATTTGGGAAAATCCCAAGTTTTACAAAGCCAAGGCTATCTGTAAGTCGCTGTGGCGCAGAGCTTGCCGTTCTTGTTGTGGCATAAACAACATCCACTAAATTTCTCTTTTGGGTTATATCATCAAGCACCAACTTCATCATTATATAGGCTATATCATGCTTTCTAAATTCCATACTTACCACAGCGCCAAAAGCTTTTGAGAGCCTATCTTTCAAGTCCATGGCATAGACAAGACTGCCTATTATCCTTCCCTTGCACTCCGCCACAAGCCAGTAATAATTGTCGTTCTCTATGGCGGAACGCATTTTATCCCTATCCGTTATCAAGCTGACTGAATAAGAAGCGCCATATATCTCAGTATAAAGCATCTGTATTCGCCTCATATCCTGAGTTTTGGCAAGCCTTATTATCACTTGGCCCTTGTCAGGCAGTTCTACTACCTTTTCTATTTTTTCCCTCATGATTTATATTCTACCAAAATACAAGCTTTGATTTTTTGACCACAAAATATATAATAGTATTTCCATGAGGTAAAAAGTATGATAAAAGTCATATTTAATTTTCTCTTGTTTACTTTTATTTTCTCATTTTTCACATCCTGCGCTTCCTTTAAAACTATGGATCCTTTCCCTAGGAAAATAATTTATCAGGCCTCAAATGACAAAGAAAAAAGACCTTTTTCAAAAATACTTGTAAGATGGAGAAACTTTCCACTTTTGACATTTCAAAATACCATTGGATATACAGATGAAGAAAAAGCCAAAATAAAGCCAGAAGAAGTTCCTTATAGTCATTACATAAAGTTCAAAAAAAGGATCATAAAAGCTTTCAAAGAGACTGGTTTATACGATGAAAAAAATGGAAAAGGCACGGTTAAAATTGATCTGACTTCTTATGGGAGGTGGACATATGGTGATCTGACAAAAAGTTTTTTGACTGAAACTTCATTCATATACATACTGCCGCAATCTCTTAAAGTAAACTATCATATGAAAGTTGAAATAGAAAGAGAAGGGCAGACAAAAAGCGCAGAAGAATTTTCATATATAAAAACCACTTTCCATCTTCTAATTTTCCCTCTTTATCCTTTTTCAAGTTTTTCTTCCGCTGAGAGAGGAATACTAAAAAATATGGCATGGAAAGCTGTAACAGATGCATATTCATTGGATAAAGGAATAGAAATAGAAAAGAAAAAATTTGACGATTTTTCAGAAAAAACCCAAAAAAAGCAGAAAGTAGAGAAAACAGAAGAACAAAAACAAGACTACTAGCCTGAAAATTTCAGTTGCAAGAAGGACAGATATAAAGCGCTACAGCGAATAAGCGTGAAAGAGCGGCATTGTAAAAATAACTTTAGAACTTATGAAATTGCGAACTAATGCACTTTTTCACTGTCCTCTACTTCAGTATCATGTCTGCCTGAGACTTTAATTCCTGATTCATTTCAATAGCTTTTTGAGTAAATATCTTCGCTTCTTCCTTTTTACCCATTTTCACATAAGCTCTGGCAGTGTTAATAAAAATATTTTCGTCGTATGGATCCAGAGTGGATGCCTTCTCATAATACTCAGCAGCCTTTGCGTATTCTCCTTTTATAAAGAAGACATTGCCAAGATCATTTATCACAGCTGAATTATATTCATCTTTTAAAAGAATTTCATTGAATATCTTCTCAGCTTCTTCAAGTTTCCCATAACCGCTATAGAGAATTCCCAGATTTATGTAAGCGGATAAATCATTAGGATCACTCTTTATCCCTTGCATATAGAGATTTTCATAAAAAGAGAATCTTTTCTCAGACAGTAAATCCAGTTCTTTGGCAATATCTTCATATGTGGATTCTGTGGAAAGCTTGAATTCATCAGACATATCGGGCAATGTCACCGGCTCAAATTTTGACATAGCTTTATCTAAATCCACAACTTTGACATTGTCTTTGGCATTCTTATACATATCAGCCGCATATTTTACGGATTCATAAAAACTCTTGCCAAGCATTGTGGTCTCAATAGGGACATAATACCTGTTCTCATACCTTATTATGAGTTCATCTGGAAGACCAACCTCACTTATTTCCTGAGCTTTTGTCTCAAACATCACAGCAATGTGCCCCGGATAGTCAAGTATTTTTACCACAGCCCCTACAGACTCAAACATGGTGGCAAAAAGAACAGTTAAATCATCACAATCTCCGCTTTTCAACTTAAGCGTATTGCGCGGGAACTGAACAGTATCTGTCAGGATAGAGTCTGAACTTTTAACTGAGGTGTATGGATTTGACGGATCAGGGATATATGAAATTGGATATTTAGATAGATTGTGCCATATTATTGTAGCCATTATGACACTGTCGTCAAAGCCTTTCTTATTGTCAAACTTTGACTTCTGCGCCAGCATAGCTCTTGAAAAAGCGTATACTGGCGGATCTTTTACAGTGACAAAATTTGCTATCCTTTCAGTATTATCCCATGTTATGGCGTTTTTAGACAGTATCTTTATTGGTTTGTTTATAAGACTCTGATTTTCTTTCCCATCCCTGTAGTATGAAACAGTAAGCTGCGCCTGTACCGGGGTATCTTCGTTTATGGTAAGTATTCTATTATTTAGCGTAGCTTTGAGCTCCACATATGAAGATGACATTGACTTAAGTTCCGGGATTATTATGTCGCTTGGGAAATCCATATAATCCTTAAGGAAAAAAGACACTTTCACATTGCTGAAATTTTCTTCGGTATTATTTTTAACCAAAACTTTGCCCACTGGATTGTCTATATAGTATTTGTAATTAGCAGAGAATATGTAATTGAGCTCAACAGGTACTATTTCTACCGGCGGTTTATTTTTAAAACTCTCATCGCTTTCAACAACTGGCTCTTCAACTTTCTTTTTTATTCCTTCGAAGTAAACACTCGCTATATCAGAAAAAATCTCATCATTTTTGCCAGAAGATGCAATTCTGTAGTAAAATGTTCCTTCATCTTTGAGAGAAGAATCAGTCCATGAGACAGTTTTCACACTGTCCACCTTTTTCAAACCATCTGGACTTTTACCCTTGTATATATCAAACTTTTTCACAAAGGAAGAGTTTGCAACTGTCCATGAAACTTCAACTGAATCAGAGCTAATCTTTGCTGAAACATTTTCAGGTTTTGGCGGAAAATAGACCATATCATATGAAGCTAATTTTGAATTTGCTGGATCTGAAACGAAAAGTTTTTCTCCATAAATTCTCACAATAGTTGGCTCATAAAATTCCATTTTTCCATGTCCTTTGGCAAAAAAGGATGAAATATAATTTCCTTTTTTACCATAAACCGATACATTAGACTTTTCCCTGTCGAGAAAATAGAAGTATCCCATACCATCGTAGTCAAAAGAGACGGGTTTCGACAAAGCTGATATATCCCATGAATTTATATACTTTCCATTTGAGTCAACTACTATAACTTTTTTAAGTTCCGAGTCTAAAATGTAAAGGGTATTGTTCTCATCCACCTTTACATCGGAAGGTTTTAGCAACTTAATGCCACCTATTTCTGGCCCTACGGTAAATAGAAAAATGCCATCCTTATTAAAAGCCTGCACCATAGAAAAACCAGAGTCTGCCACATAAATTTTTCCATTCAAATCGCAGGCAATTGACACAGGAGAGCTAAATTTTCCCTCTTTATTTTTTTCTAAAAATCCGACTTTCCCTCCAAAGAAAGAGTTATATTTGCCATCTTTTGAAAAAATTTGAACCCTGCCATTTCCAGTATCGGACACATACAACTTACTTGAGTTAAAAACCATATCAGCTGGATCTTTTACAGAACCTTCGGCTTCGCCATATCCTAAAAACGCTTTTTTAGATTCCCCGGAAATTAAATATACCTTTTTATCTTTTTTGTCATAGTAAGAAAGAGAGTCGCCCAAAAAGGCAAATGAATGAGCAGAAATCGGGTATGAATTTGAAGGGTTTAGTTTTAAAAGGCTATATTCTTGCGCTTCAGATAATTTATCTAAGTGTTTAGAGTTTTCCAGTTTGAGAACCATTATTTTCTTGTTTTTAGGATCCAAAATTATAAGATCGCCATTCTCATCAACTTCAAGATCTGCAAATGAAAGAAATTCAAATTTAGCTCTGCCTTTTGTGCCAAATGAGCTTATATCAGAAAAATCTCTATCTAATTCCTTCACCTTTCCATCCTTATTCCATGCCAGGTATATCAAGCCATAGTCATTCACAGCCAAAGCAGATGAAGCAATATTTTTTTCAGATTCCAATCTGCCATTCAGATCATATTTTTGAATCAACTTTGAATTTGAATCTGACACATAAATGAATCCACTTCTGTCAATGTAGATATTAGAAGGAGATATTTTCTTTAAGCCATCTCTGCTGACAAGTGGAAATCCGTAAAGATAAATCCCGTTTGAATCAAAGACCTCTATTTTTGACGCGCCTCTATTTGCTATGTAAACCTTCCCATTGAAAAATTTAATATCCGAAGGATCAGATAGTTGTCCATTTTCCTTGCCTTTGGCTCCGAAAGAAAAAAGAAACTCCCCTTTAAGAGAATAAACACTTATGAGAGAAGAATGACAATCAAGCACATAAATTTTTTCTTTACTTGCTGTGATAGAGCAATAAGATCCCGAGGGCAATGTCGTTTTAGAAACAAAAGTAAATGATGAGTTATAAACAGAAATTTGATCCTTAGAAAGCACATAAAAAAGATTATTTTCTTTGGCAACTGACACAGCAGAAGATATTGTAGAATCACTTATCTGTCCTATGAAATCTATCTTTTCATAAGCTGAAATATTTGAAACAAAAAAAGAAATGACAAAAACAAAAAAATTCATTATTCCTCCCTAAATCTCAGGATATGTCAAATTCTATAATATTTGACTTAGTGTGGCAATAGTAAGAAATTACACAAAACTCTTGACATTACCTTGTCTAGCGTGGTTTGATTTTTGCAAGCCAATATTATAATATTTTAGCATAGCTTTACTTTGAAATCCTAAGGAAGGTGTATATGAACTTCAAATATATTGTGCGTATGCCATTTTCTTCAATAGGCAGAAAAATTCTTATGGCTTCAAGCGGTTTGCTCCTGGCCTTATTCATGCTTGTTCATCTTGGCGAAAATCTGTTGATCTTAAAAGGAGAATCCGCATACAATGGCTGGGTGGATTTACTCCTTTCTAATCCGCTTATACCAGCAATGGAAGTTGGTTTATTGGTCCTCTTTTTGCTCCATATATTTTTTGGCCTATGGGTAAGATTCGAGGATTGGAAGAATTCAAGAAAGAGGAACTATGAAGTAAACAAAAGCCAGGGAGGAAGGACAATAGGATCTGCCACAATGCTTTACACAGCATTTGCTCTTCTTTTATATCTGGTGTATCATATGATTCATTTTAGATTTGCTGATCACTCAATGGGATTTTATCAGATGGTTACAGAAGCTTTCAGAGATAAATTCTTTGTGAGCATTTATGTGCTTGGAGCTCTGGCGCTAGCTCTTCATTTAAGTCATGGTTTTCAAAGCGCTTTTCAAACTCTGGGGATTCAACATGAAAAATACACTCCTGTGATAAAGGCTACGGGATGGATAGTGTCTGCATTAATGATATTGTTCGCTTTTATATCCATCTATTTTTTTGCTGGGTTTGACGCCAAACTGCAATATGAACAAGAAAAAGTGCTGGAAACAGTTATAGAATAAGGAGAAAAAAATGAAACTTGATTCTAAAATACCCTCCGGGAATATTCAACAAAAATGGGACAATTATAAATTCAACGCGAAGCTGGTAAATCCTAATAATAGGAAGAAATTTGACATAATAATAGTTGGCAGTGGACTATCCGGCGCTTCCGCCGCTGCCTCACTCGGAGAACAGGGGTATAATGTAAAACTTTTCACTATACCAGATTCACCGAGAAGGGCGCATTCCATAGCGGCTCAAGGTGGAATAAATGCCGCTAAAAATTACAAGTACGACGGTGACTCTGTTTATAGGCTTTTTTATGACACGATAAAAGGCGGAGATTACAGAGCCAGAGAAGCCAATGTGTACAGATTGGCCCAGATATCAAATCAGATAATAGACCATTGTGTTGCGACAGGTGTCCCTTTTGCCAGAGAATACGGAGGGCTTTTAGCCAACAGATCCTTTGGGGGAGCGCAAGTCTCAAGAACTTTTTATGCCAGAGGACAGACAGGGCAACAACTTTTACTTGGGGCGTATTCTCAAATGATGAGGCAGGCCGCGGCTGGAACTGTAAAAATTTTTCCCAGAAGAGAAATGTTAGACATAGTAATTAAGGATGGGAAAGCAAGAGGAATAATAGTAAGAAACCTTGTAACAGGTGAATTGGAGACTTACTTAGGACATGCTGTACTATTGTGTACTGGAGGATATGCAAATGTTTTCTACCTTTCCACAAACGCGGCCAATTGCAATGTCTCTGCGGCATGGGCGGCATATAAAAAAGGTGCAGGATTTGCAAATCCATGTTTTACTCAAATACATCCCACCTGCATTCCTCGATCAGGAGAACATCAATCAAAGCTGACATTAATGAGTGAAAGTCTTAGAAATGACGGCAGGGTTTGGGTGCCAAAGAAAAAAGGTGATTCGAGAAACCCTTCCGAAATACCCGAAGATGAAAGAGACTATTATCTGGAAAGGATATATCCCGCCTTTGGAAATCTTGTGCCAAGAGATATAGCGTCCAGAGCGGCGAAAAGAATGATAGATGAAGGTAGAGGAGTTGGCCCTACCGGTCAAGCAGTATATCTGGACTTTGCTGATGCCATAGCCAAACAAGGCGAAGACAAGATAAAAGAAAAATATGGAAATCTCTTTGATATGTATTACCGTATAACTGACGAAAACGGATATAAAACACCAATGAGAATATATCCCGCTCCACATTACACTATGGGTGGACTGTGGGTTGATTATGAGCTGATGACCACTGTTGAAGGGCTTTTTGCTTTAGGTGAAGCAAACTTTTCAGACCACGGGGCAAACAGGCTGGGAGCAAGCGCTCTTATGCAAGGACTAGCAGATGGGTACTTTGTAATATCCGCCACACTGCCAAATTATCTTGCTAATGCTAAATTCAATTCTGTATCTGAATCAGATGATGAGTTTGTTCATGCAAGAGAATCAGTTTCATCAAAAATAAAGAAATTGTTATCCATAAAAGGATCAAAAACTCCTACAGAGTTTCATAGAGAATTAGGGAATATAATGTGGGATTTGTGCGGGATGTCAAGAAGCGAAGAATCTCTGAAAAAAGCATTGAAAGAAATACCAAAACTTAAAGAAGAGTTTTGGCAAAATGTATATGTCCCCCAAAATGAAAAATTCAATCAGACCCTTGAAAAGGCTTTGAAAGTTGCTGATTTTATTGAATTTGCTCAATTGCTGGTCAAAGACGCTCTTGAAAGGCGCGAATCATGCGGAGGGCATTTCAGAGAGGAATCTACAACTAAAGAAGGTGAAGCTAAGAGAGATGATGAAAATTTCTCATTTGTTAGCGTTTGGGAATATGCGGGGGAAGGGAAAGAGCCGATTCTCAATAAAGAGGAACTTAAATTTGAGAATCTTAAACCAACAGTTAGAAGCTATAAATAGGTGGAGGACATAAAATGGAGAAAAAAACTTTTGGAATAACATTGCGAGTCTGGAAACAGGAACAGGGAGAGCAGACAGGGCATTTTGAGATTTATAAAATTGATGGACTGACAGGGGATATTTCTTTCCTTGAAATGCTTGATATACTGAATGAAAAACTTCTCAAAGAAGGACGCGAGCCCATAGCAGTTGAGAGCGACTGCAGAGAAGGCATTTGCGGTTGTTGCGGACTTGTGATAAATGGCGATGTTCACGGCCCTGATGAGCACTCCACAGTCTGCCAGCTTCACATGAGAAGATTTAAAGACAAAGATGTGATAACTATTGAACCTTTTAGAGCGGCGCCATTTCCACCGATAAAAGATTTAGTTATAGATAGATCAGCCATGGACTCAATAATAAAAGCCGGAGGATATATTTCAGTAAATACCGGATCTGCTCCAGACGCAAATTCCATACCAATTGAAAAAGCTCAAGCGGAAAAAGCTATGGATTTCGCGGCCTGTATAGGATGTGGCGCATGCGTAGCTGCCTGTCCAAACAGCGCGGCTATGCTTTTTACAGGAGCAAAAATAGCGCAACTATCCCTTTTGCCTCAGGGCAATCCAGAAAGGAATATTAGAGTTCTTAACATGGTTAAAGCTATGGACTCGCTTGGTTTTGGCAATTGCTCTAATGAGTATGAGTGCGAGGCAGTATGTCCTAAGGAAATAAGGATCTCAGCCATAGCAAAAATGAACAGAGAATTTATAAAAGCTAATTTTGCGTCTGAACAATGAGGTTATTTATCTAGAGTATATTCACAGTTAAAATTAGCTGATTTTGAGGCGAGACAAGGGGCGAGGAGAGAGCATACGCTAGTCTGTAAGCGAAGAGCAAAGAAGTTGCAGACCAAAAGCGGCAATTTGAAGATTAAAGGAAAGTTAGAATTTTTTTTCTCTTTTATTTTTACATAGATAAAAAGACTTTCCGATAGACTTTTTTAGGAATACCTGTTCAGGGGGATTGATATGAAATTTGAATATGAAAAAATTTTTCAGCTTTCCAAAGATAAGACAGAGTATAGATTGATAAGCAAGGATGGAATAAAGGTTATAAAGGGTCCAGACGGGAAAAAATTTCTTTTAGTCTCTCCAAAAGCTTTAACTCTGTTGGCAAAAGAGGCATTTAGAGATATTTCTTTTTTGCTGAGAAAAAAACATCAAAAACAGGTAGCTTCTATACTTGATGATAAAGAAGCTTCTGAAAATGATCGTTTTATGGCATATTGCCTGCTTGAGAATTCCATAATATCCTCTAATTTTTCCCTCCCTTTCTGCCAAGACACTGGCACGGCCATAGTGTTGGGGAAGAAAGGGCAATATGTAATAACTGATTGCAATGATGAAGAATTTATATCTAAGGGAATTTTTGAGACCTACACAAAAGAAAATCTCAGATATTCTCAAGTAATTCCAATATCAATGTATCAAGAAAAAAACTCTGGCAATAACTTGCCAGCGCAAATAGAAATTTATGCCACTCAGGGGATGGAATATGAGTTTCTATTCATAGCTAAAGGCGGAGGTTCTGCAAATAAAACTTTTCTATATCAGGAAACAAAGGCTCTGCTAAATCCAGATTCGCTTAAAAAATTTATAATTGAGAAAATAAGCACACTTGGCACATCAGCCTGTCCCCCATATCATATAGCTGTGGTTGTCGGAGGCACTTCAGCTGAATTTTGCCTTAAAACTGTGAAATTAGCGTCAACTGGCTATCTTGATGGCTTGCCAATAAAAGGGAAAAATGGCAGAGCATTCAGGGATAAAGAATTGGAGGCGTGGTTATTGAAAGAAACAGAAAAATTGGGCTTTGGCGCACAATTTGGCGGAAAAAGCTTCGCCCATGACATAAAGGTTATAAGGCTGTCTCGTCATGCGGCAAGCTGTCCTGTGGGACTTGGAGTTTCCTGCTCTGCAGATAGGCAGGCAAAAGCTAAGATAAATTCCTCCGGGATATGGCTTGAAAAACTTGAAAGAAATCCTGAGAAATTATTGTCTAAAAAGATAAGAGCCAAATATTCATCATGTAACAATTGTGTCTCAATAGACTTAAACAGGCCTATGAAAGAGATTTTGCATGATCTTTCATATCTGAAGATTGGCAACAGAATTTACTTGAATGGAAAAATCATAGTTGCCAGAGATGCCGCGCATGCAAAATTCAAAAGCATAATAGATTCAGGCGGGAAATTGCCGGAATATCTTTTGGCTCACCCAATTTATTATGCCGGCCCAGCCAAAACGCCAAAGGGTATGCCAAGTGGATCCTTTGGACCTACTACTGCTGGTAGAATGGACGCATATGTAAATGAGCTGCAAGAAAGAGGCGCTTCGATGGTGATGATAGCCAAGGGAAATAGAAGCTCAATTGTGGCGAAATCCTGCAAAAAGCATGGTGGATTTTATCTCGGTTCTCCAGGAGGCCCAGCGGCTTTTTTAGCCAAGTACAATATAAAAAGCGCAAAGGCCATAGACTACCCAGAACTTGGGATGGAAGCTGTGTGGGAAATAGAAGTTGAAAATTTTCCTGTATTCTTGCTAATAAACGACAAAGGCGAAGACTTTTTTGAAAATATTAAAAAAAAGACACAATAATTTTTACAGATAAAATTTGCTATTATGTTCTTGTACCATGGAGGGATTATGAAAATGTTCATCTCTTTTATTCTTATCTCAACTTCTCTGTTTGCTCTTGATAGAAAGGAAGTATCCTTAACAGTTTATAATCAAAATTTTGCGGTAATTAAAGATGTTAGAACAGCTGATATTAAAAAAGGGTTAAACAAAATAGATTTTGATGAAACCCCTACTTCAATTATAAGTGAAAGCGTAAGGGTGAAATTTCCAAAGGCGGATGTAAACATTCTTGAACAAAACTTCGAATATGACCTGATAAATTCCGATAAAATGCTTTCAAAGTTTATTGACAATCAGATAAAGGTTATAACAAAAGACAACAATATGTATTCCGGTTCCTTATTGAGCTTTGATGCCTCATACATACTAATAAAAGCTGATGATGGCAAAGTCAATATGCTCTCAAGGGAAAACATAAAAACACTCGAATTTGTCAAAATGCCATCAGATTTCAAGACAAAGCCAACTTTGGTGTGGCTTTTAAATTCAGCTAAAAGTTCAAAAGAGGATATTGAAGTAAGCTATATGGCCAACAATTTTTCATGGCAGGCAGATTATGTTGTAACACTAGATTCTAAAGACAAAAATCTCGATATAAACGCTTGGGTAAGCATAACAAATAATAGCGGAGCATCTTATGAAAACGCAAAGCTTAAGCTTATGGCTGGGGATGTAAATATCGTCTCCGCGCCGCCTATGTATGCCAGCTTAGCTGGCAGAGCAAATAAATCCTTGCTTATGGAAGACTCAGCTGCGCAATTTGAAGAAAAAAACTTCTTTGAATACCACATTTATAACCTTTCCAGAAAAGCGGATCTCAAAAACAATCAAACGAAACAGATCTCGCTATTTAATGCTTCTTCAATAAAAGCGGAAAAAGTTTACTCCTATGACGGAGCGCTATACAAATGGTATTTCTACGACAATTGGAGAAATCAGGGCAGCAACAAAAAAGTGGATGTTTCAATTAAATTCAAAAATTCAAAAGACAATAATCTCGGAATGCCTTTTCCAAAGGGCAAAATAAGAATTTATAAAAAGGATGAAAATAGTGTTGAATTTGTGGGCGAAGATGAGATAGATCACACCCCGAAAGATGAATATATTGAATTAACTGTGGGGCAAGCTTTTGACATAAGCGCCAGCAGAAAAATAATGAATCATCAAGTTGTAGCGACAAATATTTACAGAGACTCATATGAAATAAAAATCAAAAATCACAAAGATGAGCCAGTGAAAGTCATAATAAAAGAAAGGCAATGGGGCGACTGGAAAATAATTGAAACCACACATGAATATGTAAAGAAAGATAAAAACACACTGGAATTTGTGATAAATGTGGAAAAAAACTCATCAGCTACGCTTAAATACAGCGCTGAATATAAATTCTAAAAATGAAAAAAGGGTTTACGCTTATAGAGTTAATGATAGTTGTGACTGTAATCGGCATACTTGCAACTGTCAGTGCAGTCAGGGTTTCAAATCTACTTGCCAAATCAAGAGAAGCCTCATTAAAGGGGCATCTTGGCACACTTCGTTCTGCATTGAACATATACTACTCAGACAATATCGGGAGCTATCCTCAAGACAATCTCTCATCTCTTACACCAAAGTATATATCTAAAATAGAATCTCTCGATTTTCCTGGAAATATTCATCCCAATACAAATGCAGTAAACACCGGAGCAGACCTATCTTCCGCTGTAAATGATACCGGCGGATGGGCTTATGTGAACATGTCCAGCTCTTCTCAATGGGGGAATCTGGCTATTAACTGCTCTCATTCTGATATGAATGGTCATATCTGGAGTTCATACTAAAGAGATAATAGAAAATAGATGTTAAAAAATTAAGTTTGAGAATTGAAATTTTAAAACTTACTAACTTTCGAACTGATTTAGCGCGAAAGCAAAAGCTTAAAAAGGCAAAACTACAAAAGAACTTGCACAATTAAGAACCGTCGCGCTTTACTAACTTTTCGAATTTCTAATTTTAGAATTTACACACCTACTAGCTAATTTAGTTTTTGTGTAAAGCATTTTTATTCATTTGTAAATGAGTCTGGAATAGGGATATCATTTGGCGCAGATATGCCAATTGATTTAAAACTGCTTATTTCACTCAAATCTTTCTTTTTAACAAAGCTTATGTATGAGTGAGATGGAGATGGTGAATTGGCAACAGTGTTATAGAACTGCTCGCTTGGAGTAAGAGGCCAGCCCATGCCTTTTTCTTGATCGTCTGGAGTTGGATTTAACCCAACTTTCTCATATACATATTCCACAAAACCAACACAATCAAATTCCTTGGGGCCTTTCTGAGAATCATGCATAAGATTATAGGCTTTTGGTTTCAACATTTTTGAGGCAATCTTTACTACATAATTTCTCTGTTCAGTTGAAGGTTTTTTACGCGTTGTTCTATTCCCATAATAAGGATATCTGAGATTATGAGTAAAGTTTTTCCATGAAACTTTTCTTATGCCTCCTGGTCTAAAATAATCTGGCACACAATCTATAATGACAGCCTTTATTTTGCCATTCTTTTTTTCAGTGCCAGCAAATATTCCCACATGTCCAAGCGGTAGCTCCCCAATCAAGTCATAAGGAATGCCAAAAACTCCACCTGTGTATATAATATCAGCTTTTTCAAGAGAAAATGCCTGAACTGAACACATTAGAATCAATGAAAGGACAATATTCTTTATATCTTTCATTATTTCCCCTCCAATTCATCTATCATTTCATAAGCCGCAGATCTCACCGCCTCGTTTTCAAGCTCATTTGAAGCTATTTTATTAAGATACGGCAAGACTTTATCACTCTTTATCTTGTACATAGAAAATATTATGTTTATTCTTATAATTTCATCAGAAGCATTGTAATATTTTTCAAGAAGTTTCATAGTGGAAGCAGAACCTATTTCTCCCAATGCCCAGATTGAATCTATAGCAGCTATCTTCTTTTTTATATCTCTTTCACCTGATCTATCCGGATTAAAAAGAAAATCTTCCACAATTGAAGCCAAAGCATCCTGAGCATAAGTATTCTTAGACTCGCCTGACGCTCTTGTAAGGCACGACTTAATATCGCTGCCAGATTCTAAAATCATCTTAGCCATCTCTTTCTGAGCTTTTTCAAGACCACTAATAGAAATAGCTGCTGATAAAGAACAGATATATGAAGGGTCACTGCTATTATGAAGATCTTTTAATGCTATCTCAATCATTGAAGGATTTTTTTTGATAATTTCTGCTATTTGTTGTTTTAAAACATCATTTGAAGGATTAATTTTTAAAGCAGAAAGTTTTTCTTCTATTTCGACCGCAAAAAGGCTGGCGCTAAAAACAAATACTGCTGTTAGGAAAATACTTATTTTTCTCATTAACTCCTCCTTTATTAAATTTTAATATCTTGAATACAAAAAAGTAAGGGCAATACGGGAAGGATTAAAAAAAATTTATTCCCAATACATAATAGGACCTAAGGGAAATGAGGTCAGTTAAATTCTATGATAAGAACTTCTGCTTGAGCCAAAAGACGCATGGGATGCCCCCATGCGCCAGATCCAGAAGAAAAATAAAGGGAAGAAGAATTTTTACTATAGAGACCATAGAAATGATAATAAAAATAGAAAACTCATAAGCACTTTTTACAGATAATCCACCGCCTTTTTACCACAATTCATAATTAAATCCAGTATCGATAAATCGGGCAAAAAATCGCCATAAAGTTGGGGATAAGGTTTTATCTTAAAGTCCTGCCACATAACCTTTATACCTCTTTCTTCAAAGGGATTCATTTCAAGATAATTTTTTCCCCCAATTCCTGAAAGATATCTATCTGCGCCAACCTTAATGCACAATTCAGCAAGCCTGAGACTTGAATAGCTAGAAAGATTAAATTCACTTGAAAATCGATATAGAGAATTTATACCAAGCTGTTTTCTAAATAAGTTTATAAAAGACATAGACAATTCAGACAATTTTTTGTGATCTTCAAAATAAATTTTTTCTATCTCTGGAAATAATACGTTAAAGTATGGGGCGCGAGAATAGTTAAATCTTATTTTTTTTAAGTGTTCCAATGCCATTTGTTTATATTGCGAAATTTCAACTTCTAAAATTTTTTGATTAAATTTACTTTTGGTGATGACGGGAACTGTTATGTATTGGGGTCCATCCGATGTCTTTATTTTATTTCTATTTTGAAATTCTCTTTTTTCATACTGAACATCATCAAGATAAATGAATATATCAGATGATTTCATCTTTGAAAAAAATCTAAGTCCCGGCATGAACTGTATCTGATGTATAGCGCAAATCAATTTAACACCTCAAAAATTTAAGATATAAGTAAGAGAATAGAGATTAAGGTTCAAAAAATATAATTTTAAAGCTCTTAAACTTAATATTTTAATCTCTATTTTATGTTCTCTATTTTTTAATATCTATTGTCTATTCTCTATTTTCTAATTCAGCGCTTAAGCGCTAAAAACAAACCACTAAAAAATCTTAGAACTTACGAACTAATATAGTTTTTCATGCGGCCATAAATAGACATTCTAGCAAAAGTAAAAGAATATATATCAAACAATATTTTCAGTTATTATGTTTTTAGTTTTTAAAGCGTAAGAGTCAAAAGAATAATTTTTTTGGGCACATTCTCTTGCCCGCGCTGAGAGAGACGCTATATCCCCTCTTAGTATAAATTTTTCTATCCCATCAGCTATATCCTGTGGATTTACTCCTTTAAAAATAAGAGATTTATCCAATACCCCCACCACACTTTCATTAGCTCCGATGGGAGTGGCCAGTACTGGCAAGCCACAAGACATAGCTTCGGCGCTTACAAGCCCAAAGCCTTCAAGTTTATAAGTGGGCAGGATAAAAGCATCGCAAGATGCATAAAATGAAGGTAAATTCTCCTCCTTTATTCGACCCTCCAACCGACAAACATTCATTAAATCCAGCGAATAAATAAGTCTTTCCAGTTCTTCTTTCATATAGCCTTCTCCGCCTATGACAAAAAAACATTTATCCAGAATTTTTTTATCAAGCATAGAGATAGCTTTAATGAGATTTTCAATACCCATTCTTGGCTCAAGATTTCTAAGTGTAAAAAAAACAATTTTTCCAATTGGCAAATTAAATTTTTTTCTAAAAATTTCTTTTTGCTCTATATTTATCGGAATAAACTTTTCAGTGTCAACACCCAGAATTAAAATTTTTCCACTAAGTCCATGCACTTGCCCCAGTCTATCATTCATATAAAAGCTTTCAGTTATTATCACGGAACTTTTTGAAAGCGCAAAAAATTCCATTTTTTTTCTTATAAAGGAGCAAATTTTTATTCTCCAATGACTATATCCTTTTTTCAAAGCTCTTATCTCATATTCTTCACTCCACGGAGAGTGGAAAGTGTAAACACATGGGATTTTGATCTTGAAAATACTCATATAAAGGGCGCAAAAAAAAGAGCCATAAGGATCGTGAAAATTAATGGCTTTTATCTGTTTTTGAAAAATATTTGAAAGTATTTTAAAAAGTGAAAACACATTGCCATAATACCTGAAGACCTTTACCTCTCCAAGTTTTTCTGTATGGGCAGAAGTCTTTAATCCCCGCAAAATTAAGTTAACGGAAAAGTTTTTTGATAAATAATCAGACAAGCCACCAGACACTCTAGCTTGACCGCCAGGGGACTCATTAAGCAAATAATCTGAAATGATTATAATCTCATTTTTTTTCATTTTTAAGCCAGAGTTCCAGTGCGCATATAGCATAAATTATGTCTGAATTATCCTGTTTATTTTCTATATGCTCCTTTAAAAGTTTCATTGCATAATCCCTATCGTAGAAAACTCCATCTGAGGATGAAATTAGATCTATCGCGAAATCTTTGAGCTCTTTTGAAAACCACATAGCAATTGGAAGTTGAAATCCCCTTTTTCCTTTGAAAACCTCATCAGGCAATCTGCCAATCATTATCTTCTTAAGCAAATATTTAAGCTTGAAAAATCTCATCCTAAGGGGAAGTGGCAGAGAAGCGACTTTTTCAACCAGCCTTATATCCAAGAAAGGCACTCTTACTTCAAGTGAAGCGGCCATAGAAGATAAATCACTGAGATATAACAAATCTCCTTCCAAATAATTTTCAAACTCAAAACGGGATGGATTGACGCAAAGCTCATCAAAATTGTCTATTTTACAAGTAGCAGTGTCTATTTTCAAGAACTTATTTCTCTCATAATCTTTTATATAAGATATCCAGTGTTTGTAAGGATTATCTGTCTCAAAACCGGCAAAAAACCTCTTTATTCTTCCTTTTGTGTTTGATGAATTATATCTCTCACTCATCTTTTGAGATAATAAAAGGCTAATTTTTCCTATATAAGAGTGTAATGGTCTATAAAAATTTGAAAGTCTTAAAGCTGTATATCTCGGATATCCAGCAAAAACCTCATCCCCTCCAAGTCCGCTTATAGCTGTCTTTATATATTTTCTTGCTTCTTTGCTTATGAGATAATTAGGTATTATGGATGAATCAGCAAAAGGCTGATCAAGCAATATGGAAATAATTTTTTCCATTTCATCCGCTGATATAGAAATATCAAGTCTGGTATTTCGAGAGTTAAACATAGCTGCAGTTTTTGCGGCTATATCTCCCTCATCATAGCCATTCTCTTTTGAATAAGAAACAGTAAAAGTGTCAATAGTTCTGTATCTAGAGGCATAGTAAAGTAAGGAAGAAGAATCCATCCCCCCAGATAAAAATATGCCTAAAGGGACATCGGAAACAAGTTGTTCCTTTACTGATTCAGAAAGCATATAATCTATTTCTTCTAAGAAATGTTTATCTATTTTTTCTTTAGATAAAGCCGGGAATTTCCAGTATCTCTCAATTTTTAAACCATTTTTATCCATTACCAAAAAATGAGATGCTGGGAGTTTTTTAGCTTTCTTGTATATTGTTTTATCTTTGCGCCCGTAAAGAAAAGTAAAATAATCTGCTATATAATTTTCATCAATTTTACTCTCAAAAAAAGGGATTTTTTTGAGAGCCTTCAATTCTGAGGCAAAAAAGAGAAAATTTTTTTCAGTGAAATAATAAAGTGGTTTTATACCGAAATGGTCCCTTGCCGCAAACAGAATGTCGCTCTTTATGTCATAAACAGCTAAGGCAAACATCCCCCTCATTTTTATACAAAGGTTCTTTCCATACTCTTCATATAGATGAGGTATCACTTCCCCATCAGATCTCCCCATAAAATTATGACCTTTTTTTTCAAGTTCAGCTCTAATTTCCTGAAAATTATATATCTCTCCATTAAAAACCACAACTATTGTTCTATCTTCATTAAAATAAGGCTGTGAACCACTTTCTAGATCTATTATCGAAAGTCTTCTCATTGCAAGAGAACAGTTATTACTCTGGAAAAAACCTTCTTCATCAGGGCCGCGATGTATTAAAGAGGCATTCATTTTTTTCAATGTGCCTTCATCTTTTAATCCATAAAAACCGGTTATCCCGCACATCCAGCGGCCTCCTTAAAAACTTTAGCCATTTCTAAGCAAAATTTTTCCTCATTGAATATAGAAGCTCTCTCTCTGCCTTTTATCGAAAGCGTAGACAATTCTTCTGGACTTGAGAGAATCCTCTCAACTTTTTGTGCAAAATCGTTTAAATCAAGTGGATTAAAATAAATCGCGCCATCTCCCAAAATTTCTGGCATTGGAGGCATACCTGAGCTTAAAACCGGGCACCCAGCTTTCATTGCTTCAAGAGGAGGTAAACCAAATCCTTCTATAAGGGAAGGGAAAACAAATATACTTGCTCCATTGTAAAGTCTGTCTATATCTAAATCATCTAAAACACCAAGAGAAATTATCTCTCCTCCACCGTCAATCTTTTCCCTATACTTCTCTTTCCCACCGGCAATAACAAGAGAAAAAGAGTTTCTAAATAAAGCCCTCATTCTTTTATAAGCCAAAATGAGAAAGTCCATGTTTTTGTGCGGTCTATCATCCCCCAGTGAAAATATATATTTTCCCTTGGAATTAAGAGGAGGATAAAAATCATACTTATTTTTCGCGCCTATTTCTCTAACGCATGGATATACACAGGAAATATTCTTAATGCCAACTTTTTCAAGCTCATCTCTTGAGTATTTTGAAATCGTCAAAACTTTTGTTTTATTTGAATAAAATCGGATCAAAGGTAAGGAAATATACTTATGTAAAGACCTTTTTGGCATTGCAATATCTATAAGATCGCAGACAGTTACAATCGAAGGGACAGGAAGAAACAAACTTCTCTTATAGTATGGAGAATAATAAAGGTCAAATCTTTTTTTTTGGAAAGTAATAATTGGAGCCATTTGGTCCCAGAGTATTGTTGGATAGAAGTTGTAAACATAAAAATCACAGTTATCTGCAAGAGGAAATGGCAATTTAGTATTTTTGTCGCCAATCAAGATAAAATAAAAATTTTTTTCATACTTATTAATTTTTCTCAATAAACAGGAAAGCATACTACCTATCCCTGTTTTCCTCCCCGCAGAAAATTCTCTGACATCAATTGCTATTTTCATATACATCCATATATATCTTTTTAAGTTTAACAAATTGGCTCATAAATGAAAACTCAGCCCTTGATTTCTCAAATGCCCTCTTTTTTAAATTTTCATCTGCAGAAAGCGCCTTTTGAATTGATTCTGACATGCTTTTAACCACAGGAATACATAAAAAACCATCAAAACCATTTTTTATTATTTCTAAATGTCCGCCCAAAGATGTAGCGACCACAGGCTTACCAAGACTCATTGCCTCTATAAGCACCCGGCCAAAACCTTCAATCAATGTTGAGGGACTTACAACCACGTCACAGGCATTCATATAATCCGCAATATTTTCCTTATGTCCGGTGAAAATAAAATTCATACCCCACCTCGATGAGATAATTCTTCTTTCAATTTCATCTTTAAGCTCGCCATCTCCAACAAGTAAAAATTTCAAATTTGAATTATATTCAAGCAAATCAATGGCAGATGATATGAATAAGTCATGGCCTTTTCCAAAAATAAATCTTGAAAAAACACCAATTAACTTGTCATTTTCTTTTAAATTAAGTTCCTTTTTTATTTCCTCAGGAGGAATTTTAGCTAGAAAGTCTGGTGATATGGAATTGTAGACAATTTCAGTCTTTTTTCTCCACATAGGGTTTAATTTATCTCTCACAACTTTGGAAATGGCTATTATCCTACTACTTAAAAAGGCAATTATATCGTCTTTTAAAAATGCTTTCTCAGTAACCCTGACATGCCATATGAATGGAATTTTCAATCTAAAAGCGGCTAAAGCGGCCTTAAAAGAATAGTATGTAGTGGCGCTATTACAATGTATTATGTCTGGGGAGTATTCACTTATTTTTTTATAAAGGGATTTAGAATCAACTATTTCAAAAGGAATATTCTTTTTACTCAATGTATTGCTAAAAGTTCCATGTGAATCCAAAAAGACTTTTTTTTCAAATTCTGGGAAGAGAAGGATATTGAGAAGGCTTATTTGCCCTCCCCCAGGAGGATCTATTGGAGAATCTATATAAAGTATTTTCATTTTCTATTGTAATAAAAAAATTCTATTTCTCCAGACCTAAAGTAATGATCTAATTTTAACTTTTTTTCTATTTCCCTTTGGTATAAAAAAGATTTTTTATCATAGTCGTGGGAACATATATAGAGAAGTTTATCAGACTTTATATCTAGATCTTCTGGATTTAAATCACTTTTTATAGCGAGAAAATCACCCTTATAGTAAAATGAGAAAGGGTATTTCATTGCCTCTTTAAAAACAACAATTTTAAAACCGCTATCAGAAGCCTCTTTTGCATAAATGGACGCTTCCTTCCAATTCTCCTTATTGTATGCTATATCAAAAAGGAAAGCGGCCATATTAAATAATATAAGAATAAAAATTAAAATTCTGGGAATTTTTTTAGCGCTTAAATAGATCCCTCGAGCAAATCCTGCCACAAATATTGGGTATACGCATATAAGATATTTAGGTGAATAGAGAACTTTTGGAATCTTAAGTGAAACTAAAAAAGAACAGAGGAAAGCAAATAAAAAGGTTGTAAACAGTATTTTTTCCCTGTATTCACTTTTTGATAAAAGCCCTTTAAGAAAAAGGAATATAGGGAAAAAAGCTGTCAAAGCAAAGATTATTAATTTCCATCCTCTTATTGAATTGTATGGAAAAAATTCCTGCGAAAAAGCAAAAGAATAAAATAGATACGGCAGAAAAGCTCCAGATGAAAATTTAAGGGATGTAATAAATCTGGATTTAAGCGATGAAGGAGAGAAAAAATAAAATGCAGTTATAGAAAAAATAAATATCAGAGCAAATGAATAAAGATAATATTTTACAGGAGAATCGCTTTTTTTGAAAAATAGCAGAAAAGCCACAAAAAGTCCAAAAGTCAGAGAAAGCGATGGATAGAAATTATGTGAATTTAAAATGGAAAAAAGGCAGAAAAAAATAAAATTTTGAATACGTTTATTTTCAAATGTATTAAGAAAAAAATAAATTTCTGCGGAAGAGAAAAAAAGAGTAAAAGCATGCATCCTAGATATTGATCCCTCTTTTATGACAAAATAAGAAAAAGCAGATATAGCGACAGGGATAATTGAGATTTTAGATATTTTTTTTATAAAAAACAGAGATAAAAATCCGGCTATAGCAAAAATCCATCTCACTCCAAATTCACTTGCGCCTATATCAAAAAATTTATGAATAATATGCACCATAGCAGGAGCTGTGCTATCTAATTTAACTTCGGCAAATATTTCAGCAAAACTTTTTTTTGAGAGAGTAAAGCTCCATGCTTCATCCAAAGTTAATGGATAAAAATAGGAAAAAGCAAATCTTAAAGCAAGACCCAAAAAAATAATAATAAAAATTTTTTTATCTTCACTTATTTCTTTCATAAATAGACGATAAAACCCTGGCATGACTGTCCCAGGAATAATGTTCTGCCTTCCTAGATATTTCATCCTTAAATTTTCTTTCTTCAACCATGCAAGCCATGTCCATGGCCTTAGATAGAGAATAAATATCTTGAGGATTAAATGATATACCACAGCCCGATAATTCAGCCTCCAATGTTGGCAAACTGGAATAAATCACAGGTTTTCCCATAGAAATAGCAAATGACACAAGTCCAGAATTGAATATTTCTCTATATGGAAGAACAAGAAAATCTGAAGCGGCCCAGTAAATGGATGTTTCCTCCCTTGAAACATACTCACAGTGAAATAAAAAGTTTTTAAGACCATTTAATTTGTTTTTTATACTCTTTTCAGTCTCATCATCACATCTCCCTGCTATTATGAGAAATTTGCCAAAAGGATTTAACAAAAAAGCATCTATCAATATATCCACTCCTTTATATGGCCTTATATTGCCATAGAATAGAAAAACCTTTTCTTTCTCGGCTATGCCAATTGTTTTTTTTGCCTGATCATATGAAATTTTTTTTTCATAAAGACTTGCGTATCCGCCTTGTGGCGCAATAAAAGTTTTTCCTTTAACTTTTTCACCGTAAAATTCAATAAGTTTTTCCTTTTGGGCGTGTGAATGAACTATAAGAGAATTTGAAAGGCGAATGACTATTTTATTTACAAAAAATTCAAATTTTTCCTGGTATCTTTCATGATTGATGAGATTGTGAACTGTCCACACTATTTTTATACCTGTAAGTCTCAATAAAACAAGCTCAAAAATAAAATGAATGGATTTAAGAAAACTTAAAAATATAGAGGAGGAAAAAACATAAGTTCCAGTCCAGTGAAGATGAAGGGCTTTAGCTTGATATTTTGCGCATGATCTCATCAATGGAAATAAGGATTTGCGTAAAGCAGAAAAAGTTTCAATATTTAGCTTATTCAAACTAAATTTAAGCAAATATTGATAATCATTATCTCCAAAATCTGGAGCGAAAACTACTCTCATAACCCTAGACTCCATAAAAGCAATTCTTTTCTGTTTTTAATCTTTTTAATTGTATAATCTCTGTCATTTTTTATGATAAATTTAAAAACGAGCACGGAAAGATAAATCAAACACATGAGAGCTATTGAAATTCTTATAAAGATACCTGCCCCCATAAAGCCGTGTTTAAGATGATATCTATACATGCTCTTATAATATTCAACGCTCCTGACATTAGTTTTTTCACTAACCTTTCCTTTTTTATGAATTATTTCACATTCAGGCAGAAAAAACACATCTAAATTTCTTTTAGACAATCTCTTGCATAAGTCAATCTCTTCAAAATACATAAAAAAATCTTCATCAAAACCACCGATATACTCAAAAGTCTCCTTTTTAACTACAAAAGCGGCACCTATAACCCAATCTACTTTTTGATAAAAATTAAAAATCTCAAAATCATAATTCACCCTTCTATTAAGAGGATTATTTGGAAAATAATAGTGTATCTCAAAAAGCTCCATAACCGAAAAAAATGGAGAAAAAAATCTTTTATAAGAATCTTGATAAGACCCGTCAGGCCATAGAAGTTTAGCTCCGACAGCTGTAATATCTGGATGCATGTTTAGAAATTTGATCATATTTGAAATAGAGTTTTTTTTCACTTCAGTATCTGGATTTAAGAAAAAAAGCCAATTCCCAATAGCTTTTTGCGCACCCAAATTACATGCGGCGCCGAAGCCAATATTTGCACCCGCCTCTATGACTTTGACCTCTGGATAAAGAGCTTTTGTATTCTTAACAGTATCATCTGAGGAGGCATTGTCAACCACTATAACTTCAAAATCTTTACAGTTACTTTCGCGAAATGACTTAAGGCATGGATAAAGCATATCCCAACAATTCCAGCTAACTATTATGACAGATATTTTTGTATTCATTTAATTACTCTCTCAAATACATATTTCTGGCATACTATCAAAAAGCTATTCTCTCTAAATTCATAACTTCGGCAATTTTCATAGCAACAGTATCTGGTTTTATTTTCCTCATACATTTGTGATGTCTGAGAGGACAACCTTTTTTTAACTCCGGTTCTCTGTAAATGCCCTTAGTATAGCAACCATAACATTCAGTGTCAAAAAATGGAAAAGTAAAACCATTGTATGCCCTTAGTTTTGACTCAGCCGGACCGTATAAAACAAAACTTTTGGCTTTCACTAAAGCTGCGATATGAGCCAAACCACTGTCATTGCCAAGGAAAAAACCACATTTAGAAATAATCCATGCAGTTTGTCTAAGCGTAAGACGATTAGTAAAATCTATATCTGCATAAGACAATCTCAATTCTCTTGATCTTCTTTTGTCAAATCCACAAGTCCCATTGACCATCCAGTATTTAGAATATCTGCCAATTTCAATTATTTTAATTTTAAAACTTTCTTTAAGTATGCGGCATGTCTTTTCAAAATTTTCAAAAGGCCAAAGTCTGGAGGCCCATCCACTTCTGGTATCCACAGCTAAACACGGTAAGCTTAAATCAAAATCTATCTCATCTTCTTTTGAAAGTCGAAGCTCAGCCATAGGAAGATCCACTTCGTCTAATCCAGCCTGATTTGCAAATTCTCTGTTAAGGTGTACTGAAAGATCTCTGGCGAAATGAAACTCAACAATATTTACCCCTGACATTGCCCTGTCTGAAATTCCAGAAAAAACTGGGCTGAGTGACAATATATCTTTGTAAGTTGAATCTTCACTTAAATAGAGAGATATGTCCTTAAATTTTTGTTTTATAAGTTCGAGGGATGGCAATACACAAAGGTTGTCCCCTATAGACATTCTCATTCTAACTAAATTAGGACCACTTATATTGAATATTTTATTTACAGTTTTCTTCTTTTTTCTGTATATCATTGTATTTATGAATGGCAATATCTCAGCAGGCACATATGCTTTGTAAAATCCAGCTTTTTCAAAAACTTCATCCCAAAATGATGGGCGCTCAAAAATCCTATGAGTTGGGTCATCATAAAAATCCCTAATACTATTTGGATAAACAGGAATACTGCAAATAACCCAGTCTGAAGATATATTGTAAATTTTAGATAGAAAATTACTGATTTCCTCTTTTTCTATATGCTCAACTACACTGAAAAGACAAACTATATCAAATTTTTTTGAAAAAAGAGATTCGTCCAACTTGAACACATGGTTTGAAACCTTTTTATTCAGGGCGTTTGGCGAGCTCTCATAACCTTCAGCATCATATCCCATTTCTCTTAATTTTTTAACCAGATCTCCAGTTCCACAGCCCAAGTCACATATCTTAGTTTTATGGTCAGGAACCGCATACATTACAGCTTTTAAGCAAGACTCAAGATAAACTGAATAATTTTCATTATGTATTCTTTCATAGTATTTGGAATCCTGCCCGACATTAAATCTTAATCCCAAAGATGGATAAAGCCAAAATAAAAATTTTTTTCCCGGCGAAAAAAGTTTCTTAATAGCCATCATAAATATTAGTACATTTTTGAAATTATCGTATTTATCCCTGTAAGACATGGAAAGAACTATCTTTTCATAAAAATTTACAAATTTCATCAATATAGATTTCATAGTTTTTATTTTACTTTTTCAGCTATTATATGAAAGCTCCAATATATATCTGCCTCTTTTGATGAAAATATAATCTTACAGCCGCAGGAAGAAATAAAACTTTCAAGAATTTCAGATTCAGGAATCCATTTATGCTGCATCCCCACCCATGGAGCAAGAGGTCTCCACAATAGCATAGATTTGTGCGGAGCATATATAAAAAGAATCCCACCTTGCCTCAACTTTCTTATCCATAGAGACAAGGCATCCCGCCACCTTTCTAGATGTTCTATACAGTGTGAACTAAACACATAATCAAGAGAATTATCTTTAAAGATATTAAGTTTATAAGCATTCACATCTTTTTCATCCCTTACTGGAAAAGCTGATTTAAGTGGCCATTGTCCCGCGCCGACATCTATGCCTCGCCCATGGCAATATTTCAAGGCCTCTATTTTTATAAATGAAACCGCATTTCCTTTATTTAAGTATTCTGGATAGAAATACCCTTTGTATGTATAATATAATCTCCCATTTATAGTTATTTGATTTAAAAAGAGTTTATTAAGCCTAATAATAGTTTTGTATAGGAAAATTTTGGGATTGGTAAAAAGGAGAAAAAATTTTTCAAGTATATTTTTTATCATAGCAAAAAACTCTCATCAGTCTAATGACAAGTATTTTATTTTTTTCAAAAAATCTCTTATCAATCAAATCAAATGGTTTTAGCAAATAAATAATAGACAGATACACGAACAGATAAAGAGCAAACAATTCTGACAATATTAATACTAATTCAAACTTAGTATACGAATATTTAAAATGAGAAGCCGCCAGATATGTAAAGATAAAAGCTATAAATCCCGACAGAAAAAAAGATAATATCTTTTTGAAAAACAATTTATTGTCCAATTTAATCAAAGGATGAAGCATGTTCATAAAATATAAAACTGCTACAGTCATTGGGATAGCTGTGCCGACGGCCGCGCCAGAAAAACCAAAAAGATATATAAAGAAAAAGCTCAAAAAAATATTCAAAATCATATTCAAAACAGCGCCTTTCATTTGCAAATCAGGCCTGCCTATGCCCTGTGAAACTGCCCCGCTGACAGCGCCGAATACAGTATTAAACATATATCCCCATCCCATTATAGTAACAATCCTAACAGATTCAGGATAGTTTGAACCAAGCCAAAATTTTATAATCAGAGATGGAGAGGCTGAGACAAAACCAAGTAATAAAACTGTTATAAAAGCAAGATATTTAACAGATCTGAAATAGATTTCGCTTAATTCGGTGTGCTTTTCCACCGCTTTAAGTCTTGAAAACACCGGGAAAAGAGCTCCCACTATTAAAGTTGGGATATTTCTTGTCTGTTCACATAGAGAATTTCCTATTTGATAAAAACCCACATATGAAAGTCCGACAAGACGCGTTATTATTATTTTTTCAAGATGAGAGGCGATAATTGAAGAAAGCCTTGTAATCTGCAATTTCCCCCCATAACTAAATATCAAATAAAAAATCTCTCTATCAAAATAGAAAATTCTTATTTTAAGATACGGCAAAAGTTTAAAAGATATATAGAGATAAATTAATCCACTCAAAATCACAATCAAAAGACTGTTTAGCATAAGGCCATATAAACCAAAGCCTCTATCTAGAAAAAAAATAGATCCAAACAAATTAAGAATAGAGAAAAGAATGGACAATGATGACACTAAATCAAAACGCTCTATAGCTGGAATAATAGCTTGAAAGGGAGAAAACAAACCAGAAAAAGAAAGTATAGATCCATAAATCATAAGAATTAAAAAAGCTTCTTTTTTGAAATTGTCAGGTAATTTCAAAAAATCGATAATATGCTCTCCTCCAAAGAAAAAAAGAGAAAATATTAAAACACCAAAGAGAAAATAAAATGAGATTCCACATCCAATAATCTTGTTTATCTTTTCATTTTGGTTTAAAGCTTTATATTCAGAAATATATTTAACAAAAGAAGTCCCGACTCCAAGGTCTAAAAGAGAAAAATATCCTCCAGCAGCAGTTATTAGAGCATAAATTCCATATTTTTCAATGCCAATTTTCTTTATTATGTAGTAAGTCAAAAAAAGTCCGACTAGAGAAGAGAATAATTTTCCGCCAGCATTCCACATTGTATTTCTAAATATGGATGGCCTTGTATATTCAATTTCTCCCATCTTTATTTACTCCCTCTATGCGTGAATAGGCAAGGCTGGCAAGAGCTGTAAGAAACCAAAAAGGCTCCATTATCCTGACTATTATGAAAGTATTTACACCCAATCCCTGAACCAATAGCCCCGGCAAAGCGCATAAAAGCCCCAAACCTATCACTTTCTCAATTTCATTAGCAGAATTTTTATAGATAAAATAAAAAACTTTTAAAAGAGAGTACATTAACCATATAAAGCCAGCAAGACCTATCAATCCTATTTCTCCCATAACTAAGGCATACTGATTATCCCCAAGCCCTATTCCTGTAACACCCATACCAAGAGCTGGGTGTTTAGGTAAAACATTGTTTATTACATTTATCAAGGATTGATATCTAAGCCATGCAGATTCCTCAAGTTTTATCTCGCCAAAGGGCGTATTTACAGATTTTATAGCTTCATCCCCTGAGAAAGTGCTTTTTATCCTATTTTCCACTTTTTCACTGGTGCCAGGCAAAGTTAAAGCAAGAATAAAGCCTAATAGTGCGGCTAAAATAAAAAAAATTCTTTTTTTACTCGATAAAAAAATGAATACAGTAAAAGAGACAATCAAACCTAGATAAGAAGCTCTGGAGAATGTCAAAAGGAAAGAGTTATACATTAAAATCATAGTGATAATAGACAACAAAAACATCCATCCAAAGTATTGCGATGACAAAGCTAAAAGAATGGAGTAAGCAATTATGTAATAACCACCCAGAGAGGCTGGTTCCGATTCTTCTGGCGAATCAAGGGGAGCCTCAAATGGAGCGCTTGCCCTTATATCCTGGCCAACTGCATTATAGTAATAGTAGTATGAGTACACTATGACTGCTATCAAGACTATCCATGCGTATTTCAAATATCTGGAAAAATCTTTTTCATCCTTCAACACATTCAAAGTCATAAAATAAAGAATATAGTACTCTATGTATTTAAGCAGATAAAAAAATGCCTTCTTATACTCTATATTTCCTCTAAAAACGCCAAAGGATGTGGATATGATATACACTAAAGTATAAAACAAAAGAGGCTTCGTTATTGGGCTATATGCCAGTGACCCTTCTTTTTTAAAGATAGCCATCCTTGCAAGCCAGGCAAAAAATATCATTATTAAAAATACATCATCGTACCTTATAACCACATTTCTTCCAGGAACTCCACCCACAGCGATCTCAGGAGAGAGAAGCATTGAAAAAACCAATAATATAAGGCTTGATTTTATGGAGAAAAAAGCGAAAAAAGCTGATATGACACCTATCAATCCCGCTAAAAGCAAATGCAAAGAAAAGTTGACTACAATCCATCCAGAAAAAACAGCTATAAGTACTAAAGCAATGATAATGATTATAGGCATTTATCGCCCTGAATATCTGGAATAGTCGTAACTGTAATATCCATATTTTGGGCCCATTTCAGAAGCCCTCACGCCATTTAGCACAACTCCTATCATTTTTGCTTCAACACCGTTTATCTGATCTTTTGCTCTCTTCAGAGCTCCGCGAGCTATTTTACCAGCTTTATAAACGAGAACCGCTCCATCATTTTTTTTAGCAAGTATAACGGAATCTATAAAGAGAAGAACAGGAGGCGCATCAAAAACCACTATATCAAATTCAGATTTTGCAAAAGATATAAATTTCTCCCAGTCAGCATTGTCTAAGAGATCAACCACATTTGCTGGCGTTGTTCCACAGGAAATTATCTTAAGATTTTCTATACCCTGAAATCTTATCACCTGAGAGGAGTCAAGCCCTCCGGTAATAAAATCTGCGCTTTCTCTTAAAGTTTCTCTATAATCCACTTTCCCCACTAGGAGATCGCTTAATCCGGGCTGTTTTGGCAAACCGAATACCTGATGTATCACAGGCCTTCGCATATCAGCGTCTATAAGCAAAGTTTTAAGTCCAGAATGAGCGCTGGCCAGAGCGAAATTTATCGCCGTTAAAGTCTTTCCTTCCGCAGCTCCAGAAGAACTAATAACAACCGAAACAGAGCCTTTTTGTGATATATTGGATATAATATTGGCGCGCAAGGTATGATAAGACTCTATGATGCTACTTGAATATTTTCTATTGAACAGCAAAACACTTCTAAATGCGTCTAGGCCAAAACGTTCTTTCCTGAATATTTCAGTGAGCATATTGTCTATTCTGTGTTCACTAGCTATGTTTGGTATTATTCCTAGCACCGGCAGATTTATAAAGTTCTCTATTTCCTCTATAGTGCTGATGGAAACATCTAAATTTTCAAGCAAGAAAACAAAAACCACAGATAAGAAAGCGCCAAGCAAAATTCCTACGGTTAAATTGAGCCTTTTATTTGGAGAGACAGGGACTGTATTGGGAAAAGACGGGTTTACCACGCTTACAAAGGATACAATAGAAGAAAGCCCAAGCTTAGCCTCCTCGTACTGCTTGCTTATCGTGGCATAAAGGTCTTCCTGAAGTCTTAGATCCCTTGTTATTCTGGCTAGGTCTAATTCCTGAGCCGGAATCTGAGATAATCTATTCTGCATATTCTCTATTCTTTTTTCTATAGAGTTTATTTCGGGATGGTTTGGGGTATATTTTTCCAGAAGTTCTTTTCTTTTTATTTCAAGTTCGGCAAGCTGATCTGCATAATAACCACCTATGCCAGTTTTTGGATTTTTCTCTATAAAATTTTTCTTTCGTTTTTCCAGTTCCTTAAGTTTTTCCTCTATATCATTTTTTCTAGAAACAATATCTTCAAGGGTCTTTCTTGCCTGAGCGCTTTTCTGCTCTAAATCATATTCTCTATACGCATTAATAACAGCGTTGATTATATCATTGGCTTTGTAAGGATTGTCAGTTTTTGATGTTATTTTTATCAAGTTTGAATCCTGCACCCTTTCAGCATAATAAGACCCAAGAACCTCACTGGCCGACAATCTTATTGAAGAATTACTTTCTTGCATCTTGAGATTTATTATTCCAGCCGCTCGAGAAGCTATTTCCATTGAGCCTATAACTCTTATCTCAGTTGAAACAGCTCCCCAAGGATCAATTGAAGATATATCTGATCCAGGAAGTTTTGAATAGATATTGGGCGGTTGAGTGTTTATAATGGCAGAAGAGCTGTATATAGTAGGCTGAAATCTGGTGTATATAAGCGTTGAAACTATTGTAGATACAAAAACTAAAAGCGCAGTCCACTTTCTCCTGTTTATTATTCGCCAGTAATCATGAAGTGTAAGTTCGGTATTCATACTACCTTCTAATCAACACAATTCCGAATGTAAAAAGCATAGTCCATGGCATAAGGTTATCCGTTATCCATTTCCCAGCTGAGGTGAATTTCTTTCTTGGGATGTAAACTATATCTCCAGGCGAAAGTTCTATGTTTTTCTCAGTATTACCCTTAAACAATTCACTTAGATCAATCTCAAAAGAAGATTTAATTGTTTCTCCCTTTTCATTCTTCTTATTTCTAAAAATTCTAATATTCTCAGTATCGGGATAATCAGAAAATCCTCTGGCGCTAGATATCAGATCAAGAATTCGCATTCCTTCGTAGTAGTCATAATATCCTCCCCATTGAACTTGACCTATAACACCTACTTTATAAGTGGAAAATTTTCTCACACTGACAGTTACTTTTGGTTCTGAAACATATTTTGAAAATTTAGATGTAAGAATTTTTTCAAGTTCAGAAGCCCTAATTCCAGAGACCTTTATAGCGCCAAGTAATGGCAATTCTATACTGCCATCTGGTTGAACAGTAACCTCCTTGGAAAATTCATCAGCGGGATACACATTTATATCCACAATATCTCCAGCTGAGATGAAATAATCTTTTTCACCTAAAGAGGGGATTTCAAATGAGTAAACTGGAAAACCTGACAAATTGATGGCAAAAGATATCAAAAAAGCAAACATTTTTCTCATAAAAGATCTCCCTAATGGCTTTCGAATATAAATTATATACTTTTACCAGCGGCTCTGGAAAGAGTTTTTACTATTGCTTTAAGCTCCGCAACCTTATCTTCAAGCTCTTTTATTTTTCTATCATCAAAAGAAACTGAAGAATTAGAAAATGTTGAAACCTTCCTTTCAAGCTCAGAAATCTTGTATATCAAATCATCATTTCTGCGCTGAGCATAAGAAGCAAATACTATATAACGAAAAAATGCCATAAATGACACTAGAGAAAAAAGCATAAAAGAAACTCCACCAACCATGCTTATATACTCTCTATCCGAAAAAATTCCTATCAAAAGAACTATTATCGATGCAAGCATTCCAAAAAGCAGGGCTTCTTTATTTTCACTCCAAAGAATATTGAATTTAGGATTTATTGGACGATCAGATAATGGTCGCTGATGAGAAGGCAGCGGAATATTTTGCGGCATTTGAATATTCCCTCTAACCGCAAGAGAATGTGGCTGAGATGGTTTTTCTATATCTTCCTCTGTGTGATAAAAAGACGTTTCAACCTTTAACTTTTCAAGCATTGATCTTAGATCTTCATTTTTTTTCATCTTTATTCTCCGACATTTTTGAAAATGAGTATTTTCTCTCCCAGTCGGCTATCTTTTCTTGTTTTCTTATGATTTCTTTTTCTCTATTTTCTAAATCTAACCTTACCTTTTCAAAAGTTCTTATCAAGTCCTTTTTCTTATTTATAAAATCTTCACTAAGAATTTTCTCTTTTGTTTTTAATTCTGCCATCTTTCTTGAATAATCTTTTTCCATAGCCAAATGCCTGTTTTCCAACTCTCTGTTTTTCTCTTCCCATTTTTTCAACATAGCATCTTCTTTAATCCTGATTTCCTCGTAGAGTGACTGCGCCCTAGAAGAATATTCCATTGTCAATTTGGTCTTCTCCAGAGCCACTTCAGCCTTTATTTCTGCCTTTTCTGCCTCAAGCTTTTTTACAGCCTCTTTTAAATCCCTCAATTCATCATAAGTTTTTACATTTTCCTCAGATAGTTTGTTGTTTATTTCTTTAAGTTTTAATAGTTTCAATTCAAACTCGGATTCTATTTCCTTTTTTTCTTCTTTAAGGGCTTCCAATCTTTTTTTGAAATCCTCTGTAGTTTTTCCAGCAAGATCCTCATAGGAAATAATTTCATCTTCAAATTCTTCAAGTATGGTAGACAACTCCACAGAAGAAGGATTTTTATACTGCCAGAGTTTTTCAGCAAATTCTTTAAGTCTTGCTAAAAAGGATGAGGGGACGCATTTAAGTTCTTTTTTCATATTTACCTGGCCTTATTTTTATATTCAGCAATAGTCCTTGTAAGTTCAAGACGCAAATTCTCTATTTCAGACTGACGCTTGGCATATTCTCTTTCAAGATCCAATCTTCTGGTCTCAAGCTCTCTTTCTCTCTTTTCAAACTCTTCAGCTTTCCTTGCGTTTTCCTTATCAATCTCAGTTAATTTTTCTTGAAGTTTTACTTCCATTTCATTCAAGCGAGACTGCTTCAATGAAAGCATAGAGTCTTTTGCCGACATATTCTTTTCCATTTCTTCAATGGTCTGCTGCATCTGTGCTACCCTCTTATTGTACAATTCTTTAAGGGAGTTATTTTCCTGGATAAACTTTTCTTCCATAGCAGCCTGCTCTGCTCTGTAAGAGGCGAGAGTTTCTGAAAATCTCTTTTCCTCTTGCGCCAAATGTTGCGCAAGCATAGAAGAATAGTTGTCTCTGTATTTAGATATTTCCTCTTTAAGTTTTTCCATTTTCTCTTCAGCTTCTTTCATAGCAGCATCCTTTTCAGCTAAAACACTAAGCATTCTTTCCTTATCTGCTTTGTAACTTTCTCTCATCTTTTCTATTTCATACACGCTTCTTTCATTAAGCTCTACTAATTCTCTTTGGGTGATATCCAACTTTTCTTCAAGCATAGCAGTCGCTCTTGAAACGGCTTCTGCCAATCTTTTATTAAAATCCTTTGACATTGAATCTACAATTTGAGCTTTTTCCTGAGAGAATTCTTTCGCCATTTCAACAGCTTCCTGTGTCAGTTGAGATTCTCTTTCTTTTGATTGTATCAATTCGGCGCTTAAAGCCGATATTCTCTCTTTTAGAGAAGACGATTCCTTTCTTAAAGAATCTTCTTTCATACTAAATTCTGATTTTATATCTTCTATCTGAGACTTCATAGAATTTTCCAAATCAGCTTTGGCTTTTTTATACTTTTCTGCATATATCTCAGCTTGTTTTCGAGAAACTTCATTTTGGAAAGATTCCATTTTTTCATCCATTTCCCTTTGAAAAGCAGAAAGTCTCTCAGAAAGAGATTTTATTTCTTCATCTTTTGAATTAAGTATTCTGAAACTCTGGCTCAATTCCTCCTCATAGGCTAGGATCTTATTATTAAGAGATTCAGTTTCTGCTTTGACCTGTTTTTCTATCCTTTGAGAAAATTCCGACTCCATTTCAGCTTTCTGCTGAGCAAGAAGTCTTCTTGAATTTATTTCCAGATCCGCAAGTTTGCTGGATAAATCTTTGTTCTCTTCAATAGCGCTGGCTAGTTTTTCTTTTACTTGACCTAATTCAAAAACAGCCGCATCTGCTATTTTTTCAAGATGCTCTTTTTCTTTACCCCAATTAATTCTTTCCTTATCATACACTTCCTTATGCATTTCAAGATTTTGCTGATATTCCTGCTCATATTGTTTTTTTATATCTTCAATTTTAGACTTCGATTCTTCTCTAATCTCTCTTATAGAAACTTCATTTTCCTGTTTGTATTTTTCAGAAATTTTCCTTAATCTGAAATCAAAATCTTTTTCCCTTGACAAAATTTCACTGCGAAGCCTTTCTATTTCTTCATTTAGGCTATTTGTTTCTTTAACCCTGAGAACTCTCTCTTTTTCCTTTTCAGATTTAAGCTCATCCATCTCTTTTTTCATCTGAGAATAAAAAAGATTCTTTTCTTCCTGAATTTCTTTTTTTCTATTTTCAAATTCAAGAGATATTAGCCTTATTTTTTCAGCATAATCTTGAGACAATGAATTTCTTAAAGAATTTTCACTCTCTCTATGTTTTACTTCAAGAGATTCAATAGCCTCACGGAACTCAATATCTTTATCTGTAAGTTTTTTCTCATAGTCTTTTATAATATCCTCATATTTTTTTTCTATTTGAGCTTTTTCCTCTTCAAGAGATAAAGCTCTGGCCTGATATTCCTGCTCCCTTTGAGAAATTTGTTGTCTGAGATGATCCGATATTGCGGCTTTTTCTTGTGAAAATTTCACAAACAAATCTGATATCTTGCTCTCATATTCAGAAACCATTTTTTCATACTTATCTTTTTCTTCTTTGAGAGCCACTTCATCTTTTTGTTTAAGTTCAGAAATCAATTTTTCATATTCAGATTTGAGTTTCTCGGAATTCTTCTCAAAATCTTTCGTAAGAGAAAGGATTATTTCCTCTTTATCTTTTAAGAGAGCTGATAGAGTAGCATCTTTTTGCGCTATCTCATTATCAAAAGATTTTGAAATTTCTTTTCTTTTAGTTCTTTCATTTTCAAGCAAAATCATCATTTCATTTTCATACTTTGACTTTGCTTCTTCATAAGTGGCTTTTAAATTAGCTACCTTTTCCTCAAAACGTTTTCTCAAATTCTCCATTTCTTTATTGTGCCTTTCTTCTATTTCTTTTTCACGCTCATTAAAATTTGCCATTAGTTGATTTTTTAATTCTTCTTTTTCCGCTGAGACTAATTTAAGCTTTTCATTTATTTTGTTTAACTTTTCCTCGTAATCTGCCTCAATAGCAGTTTTCTCTTCTTCATATTTCATCAAAATATCGTCTTTCTCAGCAGAAGCTTTTAGCAAAACATCTCCCATAGCTTGCCAAAAAGATTGTCTCATTTCTTCTTTTTGTTGAGAAATTTTTTCAATTTCTTTTTCCCATTTAAGAGCGCTTTCCTGATTTTCTTTTCTAAGGTTTATGATGGCTTCATCTTTTTCTTTACTAATACTTGATATCTTAGACTCATAAAAAGATATCCTCTCGCTGATTTTATCTTCTAAAGATTTTTTCTCTATTTCCATTTGATTTTTTAAGTTCTCAATGGAATTTTTCAAATCGGTTCTCTCTTTGTCAAATTCTGACTCTTTTATGGATAAAGTCTCCTGCCATTGACTATTTGTCTTTTCAATCTTTTCTCTAAGCTCTTTTTCTTTTTTATTAAGCAATTCTTCAAGCTCTTTTATCTTTTCACTTCTTGCCACCAGCTCCCCGGAATATTTCTTTTCGTATTCACTTCTAAGGCTTAGATTCTCACCTATAAACCTCTCTTCCATCTCTTTCTTCTCAGCTTCAAAGCGAGATTTTATCTCTTTTATCTTATCGCTATTTACCGCCTCTTTTTGCTCAAGTTCTAAAATTAATTGCTTTTCCCTCTTCTCATATTCAGCTTTTATATCTTGTATCTGACTCGCAAATTCGCTTCTGGCCTTCTCTAGTTCTAGCGAATATTCCTTCTCTTTCTTAGCTATATCTTCAGACAGCTTTCTTACTTCAACCTCTTTGCCTAAAATAGCATTCTCATAATCCGCCTTAATCAATGAAAAAGAATTCTTAAGCTCTTCATTCGCTGACAAAAGCTCACTCTCCCTATGTGAAAACTCTTTCCTTAAATCCCCTAAGGCTTTTTCACGCTCGGCTATAAAGCGGCTCTCTGTCCTAGAAAGAAGTTCTTGCATCTCTCCAATCCTTTTTTGCGCATTCTCTATCCTTGCAATATATGTCGCGGCTATTGAAGCTTTTTCTTCTTCGTTTTCACTTCTCACCGCGGACAGCTGTTCAAGATAATAATCCTCTTTGGCTTTAAGCGCTGACTCCATATCTTCTCGATACTTCTGCGATAACTCATTCTTCTCTTTGATCAGCTCATTCTTTAATTCCTCTATCTTGTCTTCATATTCTTTATTTAATAAACCTATCTTCTCAATAAGAGAATTTTTCTCTGTTTCTATCTTCTCTTTATTTTCCTCTATCTTTTTTAACTTTATCTCAAAATTCTTCTCTTTTTCCTCAAGCGCCTGGGACATCTTCTGCTCAAATTCTGACTCTTTTATGGATAAAGTCTCCTGCCATTGACTATTTGTCTTTTCAATCTTTTCTCTAAGCTCTTTTTCTTTTTTATTAAGCAATTCTTCAAGCTCTTTTATCTTTTCACTTCTTGCCACCAGCTCCCCGGAATATTTCTTTTCGTATTCACTTCTAAGGCTTAGATTCTCACCTATAAACCTCTCTTCCATCTCTTTCTTCTCAGCTTCAAAGCGAGATTTTATCTCTTTTATCTTATCGCTATTTACCGCCTCTTTTTGCTCAAGTTCTAAAATTAATTGCTTTTCCCTCTTCTCATATTCAGCTTTTATATCTTGTATCTGACTCGCAAATTCGCTTCTGGCCTTCTCTAGTTCTAGCGAATATTCCTTCTCTTTCTTAGCTATATCTTCAGACAGCTTTCTTACTTCAACCTCTTTGCCTAAAATAGCATTCTCATAATCCGCCTTAATCAATGAAAAAGAATTCTTAAGCTCTTCATTCGCTGACAAAAGCTCACTCTCCCTATGTGAAAACTCTTTCCTTAAATCCCCTAAGGCTTTTTCACGCTCGGCTATAAAGCGGCTCTCTGTCCTAGAAAGAAGTTCTTGCATCTCTCCAATCCTTTTTTGCGCATTCTCTATCCTTGCAATATATGTCGCGGCTATTGAAGCTTTTTCTTCTTCGTTTTCACTTCTCACCGCGGACAGCTGTTCAAGATAATAATCCTCTTTGGCTTTAAGCGCTGACTCCATATCTTCTCGATACTTCTGCGATAACTCATTCTTCTCTTTGATCAGCTCATTCTTTAATTCCTCTATCTTGTCTTCATATTCTTTATTTAATAAACCTATCTTCTCAATAAGAGAATTTTTCTCTGTTTCTATCTTCTCTTTATTTTCCTCTATCTTTTTTAACTTTATCTCAAAATTCTTCTCTTTTTCCTCAAGCGCCTGGGACATCTTCTGCTCAAATTCTGACTCTTTTATGCGCAGTCTTTCATTTAACTCAAATATCTCATTTTGTTTAGCTAAAATCTCTTCCTCAAATTTTTTTGAAAGATTTTCAATCCTTTGCTGATATGACTTTTCGCTCTCTACACGCATATCTTCCATAGCTTTTTGAGAAGATTCAATGCTTTTCTGATATTCCTTAAGCAATCTTTCTTTTTCCTGAGCATACTTCATTTCTATTTCATGAAGAGTCTCTCTGAGTTTTTCATTTTCTTGATTGAGTCTGCTTCTTTCTGCCTCAAAGGCACTTTTGTCGCTTATAAATTTTTGCTCTGTTTCACTGATTTTTAATATCAGCTCCTCGTCAAATCTTTTTTTGATTTCTATTATCTTATTTTCAAGATTTTTTATCTGTTCTTGAGCCTGCCAGTATTTTTCAGCCATTTCTTTTGCGCTTTCTTCAAGTCTTGCTCTCTCTTTATCCCATGCCATATGCAAAGACTTTATTTCTTTTTTTCTCTCTTCCTCTATAGACATAAGCCTATTGTTCATATTAAAAGCAAGACTCTCTTTATACTTCTCATAAGCCTGAGAGACTTCTTCTTTTTTTGCTATGTACTCAGCTTCCAAAGCCGCCTGTCTATTTTTTATCCATTCTTCTTTCTCTTTTGCAGAATTTTCCAGAAAATTTACTCTCTCCATAAGCTCTTTTTCTCTATCTGAGTATGAAGCCTGAAGAGATGAAATTCTCTTATCATAGGATCTCTGAAGCTCAATATTCAGCTCATCATATTTTTTCTGAGCTTCTGCAAGTTTTTGTGAGTACTGGCTTTCAGTTTCAAGCAGACGCCTATTCCAGTTTTCAACCATATTTTTTTGAGATTTATCCAGCTCTTCAAATTTTTTCTGATAGTCATTCTCAAGCTCGCGTCTGAGTATATCTATTCTGGCCTCTTTTTCAATAAGTTGTCTCACATCCAGTTTGCCCTCTCCAAGCAACTGCATTGTGGCTTCAAGTTTCCTGTAAAATTCTTCCTTATCTTCAACAGTTTTTATCCTTGCGGAAAATGAATCGCGGATATTTTCAAGTTTTGCGGATAACTCTTTATTTGAATTTTCAGCTATTTCAAGATTTTTTCTCAATTCAGAGCCTTCTTTTTCCATTCCTGAAATCTTTTCCAAAGCCCAACGCAAGGTCATTTTTGCTGTATCGAGACTTGAAACCTCGCTTATGAGATTCTCTATTTCATTCTTTTCTTTCATAATTTTCTCCGCTTGAAAATATTTCCGCTTTTATTTTCACAATCTTATTATAACAGGCCGGTAGTTTTATTTATGTTACATTTTTGTAAAATTTATATTTAGGTAGAACGGTTTTAGTAAAAACTGGCAATATGAAGAAGAAAATACTTGTATTTCTTGCGATTATAATAATTACAGTTTGTTTCTATAATATGTCTTTCCTTATGTCAAGAATAGTTTCGATTAATCTGGAAGTAAGCATTTCCCCAGAAATAGCTTCTAAGTATTTTTCTCAAAACAATATGCTGCTCATTATGATAAAAAACTCCAAAGGAGCTCCACTTGGAGTAAAAAAAATAATAGATCCGATATACCCCCTCAGAACAAGGATAACAAGCGAAGACATACTCTTAAAGGATCTAATAACTCCCAAACTTGAACTATCTGCTGAAATGAATTCTCACGGTTTGGCTGGAGAGAGAAAAAAAGGCGATTTTTTTTCCTCTAAAAATGAAAAGACTTTCATAATTTCAACCAACAAAACTATTCAGCTAGACTCTCTCGAGTAGGGGACACTGAAAAAAGTGCCCGCAAATAGGCCTTTAGACCTAATTGATATTATTACCTTTGAAACTTGTGATTTTAAGGCAATTGTGCAAAAATGTTTTTATAGGGGAGGGGGTATGACCTGGAAAGAAATAAATACAAACTATGAAAAAAATGGCGGAGTTGCTTCTTTAAAAAAAGAAGAGATGACTCGTGTGGGCAAAAACTGGAAAAAGCTCATGGACTCAACTGACAAACTTTTGTGGCTTTTTATGATTTCTAATGAGCTACAAAAAAGAACAACAAACAAAGAAAACTAAACACTATATTTTTGAAAGAGCCATATACAAAAGCAAAAGTCCAGAAAGCCAAAAGAAAAGAGCGGCTTTCTGCCTTATCATAGAAAGGTATGAGTTGTTTAAAATTGTATCCTTGATTAAGTCGCTTATATTGTAAATTTTTTGAGGTTTATAAAGGAAACAATATCCGATAAAACAGAAAAACAATCCGAGAATAAGTTTTAAAAAAATCATAGTTTAGCTCAGTGTTCCCTAATTAAACAGATTCATCGCCTTTTCTATATCTTCTTCCAATATTTTCTTGCAAGCCATTGAAGATTTTTCAAGCACACCATTAATATATTCACACTGTTGTCTATCAAAATTGCCGAGAACAAAATTTTTCAAATCAAATTTGGCTGGGACAGGCCCAACGCCTATTTTAATCCTCTTTATACAATCAGTTGAAAAATGCTCTATAATCGATTTTACTCCATTATGTCCGCCAGCGGAACCGCATTTCCTAATACGGATATTTCCGAGATCAATTGAAATATCGTCAAATATAATGAGCAAATTTGGATAATCTATTTTATAAAAGTCTAAAAACTTTTTAAGAGGCGCTCCTGAATTATTCATATATGAAAGCGGCTTTAATAACCATATCTTTTTCCCAGCAAAGATCCCGCATGAAAATTCTATTTCTTTTTTCCACAAAGAAAAATTTCCAAAACCTAAAACATTTGAAAGATGTTCTACTGCTAAAAAACCGATATTGTGTCTTGTTCTTTCGTATTCTTTTCCAGGATTCCCCAAACCTGCTATGGCAAAATTATCCATATTCAAAAAAATGGGGCCGAGTCTTAACTCAGCCCCATTGTCAAACAATTTATTTTTTGGCTTCAGGTTTCTTTTCAGCCGCTGGTTTTGCAGCTTCTTTTCCAGCCTCGGCGCCTTCCTCTTCTTTCTTACCCTTAGCTATAACTTCTGGTTCCTGAGCGCCCTCTGGGGTGGCAGCCACTTTCTCTATAACTTCTTCTTTAGGAGTTATTACGCTGGCCACTATCCTTTCGCCATCTTCTTTTATTTCAACTTTTTCAACCTTTATGTCTTTCACTCTTATGGAGTCGCCTATTTTGAGATTTGTAACATCAACCACAATTTCTTGAGGTATGTCTGAAGGCAAACATCTTACAGTAAACTCTCTCATATCATGCTCTATTATTCCACCTTGAGTTTTTACTCCATATGCTTCGCCCACAAATTTAAGAGGAACTTTAACTTCTATTTTATCTTTCAAAGAGACTCTATAAAAGTCCACATGTATTATTTTTCCACTGACTACATGCCTCTGTATTTCTTTGACAATAACGCTATCTTCAACCTTATCATATTTCAGCTTTATTATCGCATTATGTCCTTTTTTCATTATTGACACAAACTCTTTCTCATTTATAGAAAGCGAAAGGGATTTTTTTTCTGTGCCATACACAACAGCCGGGACAATACCTTGAGTTCGAAGGGAACTGTTTACTCCCCTAACTCCAGTCTTTTCTCTCAAAGAAGCATTAAGCAAAAGTTGTTCCATACTTCCTCCTTGTAAAACGAGTATTAGTTGAAAAGCTCGCTTATAGATTCTCTCAAATGGTTTCTTCTAATAGCTTCTGCTAAAATACCGGAAACCGATACACTCCTTATTTTAGCACTTTTTGAGGCATCAATTCCAATGGTATCTGTCAAAACCAACTCTTCTATAGGCGATTTATCTATTTTTTCAATGGCATTTAAAGAGAGAACACCATGAGTGCAGCAAGCTATTATCTTGGACGCTCCCCGCTCCTTTATAGTCTTGGCGACCTCAGTTAATGTGCCGGCAGTATCCACAAGATCATCAAATATAATGCAATTCATCCCCTCTACGCTACCTATGACATTGAATACTTCCGCTTGATTTGGCTTTGGTCTTCTTTTGTCTATTATCACCAATCCCAAATCAAGCCTCTTGGCAAAAGACCTTGATCTTTCCACACTCCCCACATCTGGGGATACAACAACCATATTTTCCAGATTTTTATTTCTTATGTAATCAAGTATCACCGGCCTTGCATAAAGATGGTCGAGAGGTATATCAAAAAATCCCTGTATCTGAGGCGCATGAAGATCTATCGTTATCACTCTGTCAGCCCCAGCTTCAGTTATTAGATTGGCCACAAGTTTTGCTGTTATGGCCACTCTTGGCGCAGGTTTTCTATCAGCTCTGGCATAGCCGTAATAAGGGATAACCGCAGTTATTCTACCCGCCGATGCCCGTCTAAGAGCATCCATCATTATCAATAGTTCCATCAAATTTTCATTTACTGGATTGCATGTGGATTGTACTATATAACAATCCTCGCCCCTTACATTTTCAAGTATATGAACATCTATTTCCCCATCTGCAAAGCGCGAAACCTTAGAACTGCTAAGCGGTATGCCAAGATGCTCGCATATCCTAGTCGCCAACTGTGGATTTGAATTACCACAAAAAACTCTCATAGAACCGCTTTTCCAGTATTCTTTCACTTTTTCCTCCTATACTTTATAACCTGTCTTGCCCTGGCAAGCGCTAGAGAACCTTCAGGCACATCCTCAGTTATGGTGGAACCTGCGCCTATAAGAGCCCTTTTACCAACCTTAACTGGAGCAACCAGATTTGTGTTTGAACCAATAAAAGCTTCATCATCAATGTAAGTTTTATTCTTTTTTACTCCGTCATAATTGCATGTTATAGTGCCGGCACCTATATTGACTTTTTCACCCATATAGGTGTCTCCAATATAGCTTAAATGAGGCACTTTTGAACCTTTGCCTATGAAAGACTTTTTCACTTCTGAAAAATTGCCAACTTTTGCCCTTTGACTTAAAACTGTCTCCGGTCTCAAATGAGAAAATGGCCCAATATTCACATTTTCGCCCGCCTTGCTTGAATAAAGACAGGAAAAAGGTTTTATCTCGCTTCCTGAATCTATTTCGCAATCTTCTATGACACAATACGGTCCTATTACGCAAGATTTGCCAATTTTGGTTTCACCTCTTATGACAACGCCAGGATATATTGTGGTATCCTTGCCTATCTTTGACTCCATGGAAATATAAATATTTTCTGGATCCACTATATTGACGCCTTCTTCATAGAGTTGTTCAATCTTTCTCTTAACAGAACGCATATATAAATCGGAAAGCTCTTTTTTTGAATTTACTCCAGTTATCTGAATTTCATCCTTTATCCTATAAAGCTCTGTTTTACCTCTGTTTGAGTATATGTAAGAGATACAATCTGTCAGATAATATTCTTTTTTTGGCCCTTGTGGTTTAAGAGAAGAAAGAGCTTTTTTAAGAATTTTTGTTCTAAAAATATAAATGCCAGAGTTTATTTCCTTTATCAAAAGCTGATCAGAATCTGCGTCCGAAGCCTCAACTATCGCCTTAAAATTACTCTTGTCGTCCCTTATTATACGGCCATAAGTTTTGGCATCTTCCACATGACAGCTGAGGACAATACAATCGCATCTTGTTCGGAAAAACTTATCTGACATTTTATTAAGAGTTGATTCTTTTATAAGTGGCACATCCCCTGAGAGTATCATAACAGAATCTGAAACTGAAACACTTTCCAGAGATTCAAGAACAGCCCTTCCACTACCTTTCAAAAGTTTCTGTCTGACAAAAACAACCTCAGTAGCTGTATTAATGTTTTGGAGCCATTTTAAAACAAAAGACTCCACATCATCCGCTTTGTGACCAACAACTACTATCGCTTTATCTGGATTTAGAGATAAAGCTGTCTTTAAAACCCGTATTATCAAAGGAACCCCATCAAATTTGTGAAGCACTTTTGGATAATCTGATTTCATCCTGGTGCCAAGACCGGCGGCAAGCACTATTACAGAAAGTTTATTATTGGACATAATTAGATTTTACAAAATTTTAATCTTTTCTCACTTTGGCTCTTTAGCGCTTAAACTTCGCAATTTCCTCTTTAAGATTTTTTGACACTTTTTCTTTATGATATTCCTATGGCCACCAGAAGAGCGCTTACGAAGTAGTCTATGGTAAGTATAAGAACCATTGAAGAAACCACTGACTCGGTAGTGGCTTTTCCCACCCCCTGAGCTCCCCCCTCAGCGTAAAGACCCTTATAGCATGACACTGTGGCTATTGTCAAAGCGAAGAAAAAGCTTTTTATAAAACCATGCATAAAATTCTTTATTTCCATGTAGTTCAAGATATCGTCGAAATAAATGCTTGATGCAACTGAAAGCTTTACTGAACTGACTATGAAACCGCCAGCTATTCCAATAAAGTCGCTAAATACTGTAAGCACTGGAAGAGCTATAAAAAAAGCGAAATATCTTGGAATTATGAGGTATGAGGATGGATTTGTACCAAGCGTATATAAGGCATCTATTTGTTCAGTCACACGCATAGTCCCTATTTCAGCAGTGACAGCTGCGCCAGCCCTGCCTGCAACAACTATGGCTGTCAAAACAGGACCTAACTCTTTAACAAGGGCAAACCCTACCACACTGCCAACATAAAGGGGCTCGTTAAAAAGAGATTTTGAGGTGTAGCCACTTTGAAGAGCAAGCACCATCCCGGCAAATAGACTGGTTAAAGAGGTTACGCTCAAAGACTGCACGCCTATTCTAACTGTCTGTTTTATTATTTCCTTTTTTTCCAGTGGGGAATAAAACATCCATAAAAAAGCGAACTTAGCCATATAATAAGTTTGGCCAAGTTTTCTTGAAAGCTCAATTAAATTTCTTCCTATAAAGTAAAACATTAGTTTCTAATCTTTGACATAAAACCGCGGCACCCTTTGCATAACAAGAGTAGCTATTTCATAACCTATGGTTCCAGCCCACTTTGCAAGCTGATTTACGCTTATTCTCTCATTTTCGCTTTCTCCAAGAAGTATAACCTCATCTCCCACTTTTGCTTTTTTTACGGCGCTTATGTCCACCATTGTCATATCCATAGTGACATTGCCTATCACTGGACATCTCTTTCCAGATATAAGAACATAAGCCTTGTTTGAAAAAGCTCTTAGATAACCATCTCCATATCCTATTGGCAGAGTGGCAACCCTGATGTTTTTTTGGGCTTTGAATGTTTTGTTATAGCTTATGAAGGAGTCTTTCTTTACTGTTTTGATAAATACTATCTTGCTTTTAAGACTGAGCACCGGCTTAAAGCCATCTACTCCTCCATATGCCGCCCAGCCACATCGCGCCATATCAAAACGCGCCTGAGGAAAATTTATTAAACCAGCGGAATTGGCTATATGTCTTAAAATATTTCTATCCTTGCTATAACTATCAGTTATGAGTTTGAATAATTCTATTTGTTTAAGGGAATATCCTTTATCAGTATCGGCGCTGGAAAAATGACTATATAAACCCTCGACATATATATTTTCTGATTTTTCAATCGTATCCATTATGTCTATAAAGGCTTTATGACTGACGCCAATTCTATTCATACCGGTTTCAATTTTGATATGGCATGGGACTTCTTTGCCTGATTTCCGGGCTGCCATTTGAAGTTCTTTTGCCCCCCATAAGCTTGAAACTGTGGGAGTGAGATCATATCCCGGAAAAGCCAGAAAATTTTTCATTGGATAAACGCTTCCAAAAACCAGAATAGGCATCTTTATGCCTTTTTCCCTCAGTATGATACCCTCTTCTATTGAAGATACGCCAAAGCAGTCACAAAGTTTTTTATCTTGCGCAAATGAGGCCACTTCAACTATGCCATGTCCATACGCATTAGCTTTTACGACAAACATCAGTCTTCTTATACTTCCCAGAATTTTTTTAAGCTTTTTGAGATTGTAAGACAAGTGTGACAAATTTATTTCAGCATGAGTGGGTCTGTATATGTCGCCCATATCAAAGAGGCGTTTCCTCTACTACTATTTTCTCCACATTTTCCGGAGCTTTATTGGTAAATCTGGTATATTCAGGAAGAAAGGTGAGCTCAATTTCCTTAACTGCGCCATTGCGGTTTTTGGCTATAATTAAAGAGGCCTTGTTTTTGTCTTCATCTTTTCTTGTATAATAATGCTCCCTGTGTATCATGGCGACCACATCTGCATCTTGCTCAAGAGATCCCGACTCCCTCAGATCTGAAAGCTGAGGTTTATTCCCCTCTCTTGATTTATCCTCGCTTCTTCTGTTTAGCTGAGAAAGAGCCACAACCGGAATATTTAGCGTCCTAGCCATATCCTTTAGTAAACGAGATATTTCAGAAACTTCCTGTTGTCTGCTTTCAATCCTTCCTCTGCCACGTATGAGTTGTAAATAATCTATTATGACAAGCATCTTGTCAAAATTTGGATCTTTAGCCTTAAGCTCCATCATCAGCTTTCTGGTTCTGGAACGTATCTCCATTATGCTTAAACCGGGGGTGTCATCTATCCATATCTTTCCTTTACTAAAAACATTTATAACATTTGTAAGAGAATGAAAATCTTCATTTGAAAATCTACCATGCCTGACCCTACCTACATTTATTCCTGCAGCAGAACATATCATCCTATTTACAAGAGACATTTTATCCATTTCAAGAGAAAAGAATACGACAGGTATCTTGTGATTTAACTCAACAGCGGCATGGTAAGCCATGTTGAGTGCTAAAGCAGTCTTTCCCTGAGATGGTCTGGCCGCGAGAATTATGAATTCAGATCTTTGAAAACCGCCTATAGCTTCATCAAACTCAGTGAAACCGCTTGGGATGCCAGTTATTCCGTGCCTATTGGAATAAAGTTCAGAAAGTCTCTTTGTATAGCTGTCTGAAAGATCAGCCGCATCAGAAAAACCATGTTCAGTATTTTTTTGGGATATTTCAAAAGCGGATTTCTGAGCATAATCAAGTATTGAATCAAGTTCCTCAGCCTGATCATAAGCTTTCTCTACAACAGTCGTAGAGGATTTTATAAGCTCCCTCAATATGTATTTTTCTCTGACTATTCTGGCATAATTCTGATTGTGTGCGGGAGTACTGACAGCCTCTATCAGATCTGTTATATACTTTCCGCCGCCTATCTGTTCAAGCAATCCCTGTCTCTTAAGTTCTTCAGAGAGTGTAATAAGGTCCACATCCTTTTTTTTATCTCTCATCGAAATAATAGTTTCAAATATGATCTTATGTTTGTCTGAATAGAAATGTTCTGGCTTAAGTATTTCGCCAACAGCGTCTATACTGTCTTTGCTTATTATCATAGATCCCAAGACAGCCATTTCAGCTTCAATGGAATTGGGATAAATTTTATTGACGGAACTCATCAGCCCCTCGCAAAAAACAAAAAAAGACGCGGGTAGGATTAGAAGAAAAAAATATCAGTTTTGCGCAACCACTGTCACTTTTATTTTTGCCGAAACATCGGCATTCAAATAAACAGAAACTTCAAAATTGCCAACTGCCTTTATTGATGAAGGCAAATCTATCATTTCTCTTTTTATTTCCACATCAGCGGCTTTCAAAGACTTAACTATGTCGCCCTTAGCCACAGAGCCAAACATAATACCATCTTCATTCACTTTTCTAGTAAAAGACAATGTAATCTGAGATATTTTTTCAGCTATAGCTGAAAGAGCTTTATTTTCTTGTTCTCTTTTCTTTTTTCTTTTATCTTCGGCAGATTTCCATGATTTTATAGCGCCATCAGTGGCGACTTCCGCAATACCTCTGGGAATCAGATAGTTTCTGGCATAACCATCTTTTACCTGTTTAATATCCCCGGATCTACCCAATGTCCTAAAATCTTTTTTAAGTATAACTTTCATAAAATCTCCTTTTCTCAATCATTATATGGCAGCATTGCCAGATTTCTGTTTATCTTTATGGCGCGCGCCAACTGTCTTTGATGTTTGGCGCAGGTTCCTGTCACTTTTCTGGGCAATATTCTGCCAGTTTCAGTGCAATAAGGCTTAATCAGGTGAAACTGTTTATAATCCACATGTTTTATTTTCTCGGCGCACAACCTGCAACTCTTTTTCTTGTTTGAAAAATGTCTTCTGAAAGGCCTTTTGGGCGCAGTGTTCTGAGACGCCGAAGCTGTATTTGATGCCGCAGCCTGATTTTCTGTTTTCATATTATCATTGTTTTCCATAAACTTCTCCTATTTTTTAGAAGGGGGTTTCCTCTTCATTTATTCCGCTGACAGACCCCGGCTCAGCCGAAGTTTCTTCAAGGGACTCATCAATTGATTGCTTTTCTTCTCTGGATACTGTCGCCAAAAATTGAACTCTATTAGCCACAATTTTCAAAGTTTTTCTCTTCACTCCGCTCTTATCTGTATACTCTTCCGAAGCAAGGCGACCTTCTACATGAACAGGACTGCCTTTTTTAAGCTTATCTTTACACCTTTCAGCTATAGATCCCCATGCCACAACAGGAATATAGGTAACATCGTCTTTCCACTCATTTGACACTTTATCCAGATATCTTCTATTAACAGCCACATCAAAGGAACACACTGCTGTGCCTTTTTGTGTATAAGATGAATTAGGATCACGAGTAAGCCTACCAGCTATCATGACAATGTTTTGCTCTGGGAGTTTAATATTCATTATTTATTCACAGTTTCCATCACGGCATTTATGATTGAGACCCTCAACACATTTTCCTGCACTTTTAGATTGAAATTTATCTCTTTTATAGAAGATGAGGGCGCTTTGAATTTTATATAGGCGTAGTATCCATCTCTGTTCTTCTTTATATCGTGATAAAATCTCTTCCTGCCAAGCAAATCCTCTGTCAGAATTTCGCCCTGATTAGAGGAGATAATTTTCTTTGATTTTTCCAGCGTTTCTTTTACCTGAGTTTCTGAAAGCTGAGGACTCAATACAAGTATCAATTCATAATTTTTCATAGTGTATTAATTATACCATATTTTCAGCGCATTTTTTGCAAGGAGCGTCTGGCAGCCGAAAGTTTTTCAGGATCGCCTATATCATGCCAGAGTCCGCTTTCATATTCAAAAAAGGATATTGGCTCCCCTTTCTTAGATATTTCCAAATAAAGTTCTGTCAGAGAAAATTTTTCTTTTTCAGGAAAAAAGTCGAAGATTTCTGTGGAAAGCAACTGTATTCCGCAAAATGGCATCTCAGTTTCCTTTTCTGTTGGTCTGGAAATTATTCTTTCTTGAGTTTTCAAATTGCTCCATCCACAAAGCAAACCTTTTTCGTCGAAAATAAATTTTCTGGAAGATGGACGTTTTTTCACTGCTAAAACTCCTTTGTACTTGTCTTGCGCAAATTTCTTTTTGAGAAAATTTAGATCAAAATCGCATAAAATGTCGCAATTGTAGACAAAAAAACTCTCATCCCCCTTAAAAAACCATGAAGCTTTTTTCAATCCACCGCCAGTATCGAGCAAATATTTTTCTCTTGAAATTTCCATATCAACGCCAAAATTATTGTTCTTGCGCAAGAATGATTCCACCTTTTCAGCCAGATGCCAGGTGTTTATTATAAACTGAAAAACACCAGCCTTTTTAAGAGTCAAGATTGACCTCTCAAGCATTGTAATCCCATCTATTTCTATCAGAGGCTTTGGGATTGAATCTGTTATAGGCCTAAGCCTCTCTCCTCTTCCAGCAGCAAGTATCATAGCTTTCATATTACTTCCCCAACTCGCGATGAGAAATCTCAACTTTTAATCCTTTTAATCCTTTCAAGGCTGAAGCCAATTTTTCGGCCATATACACCGATCTATGCTGGCCTCCAGTACATCCAAAACACACAGATAAATCTGTAAAATTTCTTGATAGATAATTGTCAATCGCCTGAGAAACAAGAGAAAAGGCGCCATGGGAAAATTTTTCCACTTCAGGGCTTGAAGCTAAATACTTAGCCACATCTCTGTCTTTTCCTGTAAGATTTTTGTATTTTTCTTCCCTACCTGGATTTGGCAAGCACCTACAATCGAAAACAAATCCGCCATTGTGACCACTAAAATCCTGAGGGATACCATTCCTATACGAAAAACTGGATATTTTAACAGTGAGTCCAAGTTTTTTAGAGCCAAAATTTCTAAGATATGTTGAGGCGACTATTCTTTTGAAAACTCTATTTAGTTCTGGAAGTGTCAAAGGCATTTGAGCATGCGAAAGCAGCCACTCCATATTCTTTATTACATATGGAACACTTTGAAGGAAATGAGTTTTCTTTTCATAGAAACCTCTCAGGCCATAAGCTCCCATTGCCTGCATTAATCTTATATACACGAAAGGATAATAGAATTTTAAAAACTCTTCTTTATCCACAACATTTTTTATCTCAGGCAAATTCAAATAGTAGTCAAGCAATTCCAACCTTAGCTCAGGGCTTAGATCAGCTTTTGCGTCAAAAAGCAAAGAAGCCACATCATATTGCAAAGCTCCGCGCCGCCCCCCTTGATAATCTAAGAAAAAGACTTCTCCATCTTTTACCATTATATTTCTTGACTGAAAATCGCGGTAGAGAAAAAAATCGCTTTTAGCTTGAACAAGCAAATCACACAAGAATATGTAATCATCCTCCAATTTTTGTTCATTGAATGATATGCCGCCAAGCTTTACAAAGTAGTACTTGAAATAATTCAAATCCCACAACATTGACTGTCTGTCAAAAGAAGCGCGAGGATAGCAAAGTTTGAAATTAAAGTTTTTAATGCCATAAACTTGAAATTTAGCCAGATGAAAAAGAGATTTTTTATAGAGTTCAACTACTTCTGATGTGATGATATTCTCTTTTCTTGATGAACTTATGGCATCAAAAAGTGTGGTATCTCCAAGATCTGTTTCGAGATATATCTTATTATTCTCCTCATAGGCATATATCTCAGGTACTGGCATCCCTATGGATTTGAAGTGGCGAGAAAATCCGACAAAGGCATTGTTTTCCAATCTATCGGGGCCATAGACTCCGACAATGGAAAAATCGCCTGACTTAATGCGAAACAACTTGCGATTCGAGCCATCCGCTCTTAAATCCAGTATCTCAGAAGGCTTCTTTGAAAAGGTTTCTGAAAAGAGAGCTGAAAGATCCTTATAACACTTTTCTTTTACCTTTTGTTCAAGCATACTTTATTGCTTTGTCTCAGTTTTTTCTGCCTGTGCATTGGCACCTATACTTTTGAGGAAAGCATCCATCTGCACTTCTCGCCCAAGAAATTGCTTTACTTGCTCGTTCTCATCCACACTTCCGCCTTTTGAAAGCACACAGTCAATATATCTCTTGCCTATTTGGGGATTCAATATTCCCTCTCTTTCAAAAACTGAGAATATATCCGCAGCTATGACTTCACTATACAAATAACTGTAATATCCCGCCTGATATCCACCCATCAAATGGCCAAAACTGGCTTGAGGGTGAGTGCCTGGCGTCATTGGAATAAAGAATGTTTTTTTCATTAGCTTTTCATAAAGCGCCGTGGTATCTAATTTGCCATTTTTGGTGTGATACTTTATATCCAGTATGCTAAAAAAAATCTGCCTTAGATAAAAAAGGCCGCTATCCATATTTTTGCTGTCTATCAACCTTTTTATTATATCCTCTGGCAATTTTTCACCAGATCTGTAATGAGATGAGATCTTATTCAAAACCTCTGGATAGTAAGCCCAGTTCTCAAGCATCTTTGAAGGGACTTCAACAAAGTCCATAGCAGTACTTGTCCCAGAAAAACGGCCATACTCTGATTTCGTGAATATATTGTGTGTCACATGTCCAAACTCATGAAAGAGTGTGACCACCTCGTCAAATTTTAAAAGTGAAGGGGTATCTTTAGTGGGAGGTGTAAAGTTTGATACAATAGCAGCGGCTGGAATTTGATATACATTACCCTCCAATCTTCTCCCTTTTCTTATGCCAAAACATGCGGCATGTTTATATTTCCCCTCGCGAGGAAAGAGGTCGAAATAGAAGTAGGCAAATGTTTTGCCAGAACTATCTTTTACTTCATATGTTCTTACATCACTATGCCATTTATCCAGAGCAGAAGGCTCAAACTTAACACTAAAGACTGATCCAAATATGTCAAACATTCCACTTATAACTGTTTCAAGAGGAAAATATTCCTTTATCTTTTCGTGATCAATTGAATATTTCTCCTTTTTTAGAAGATTGTTGTAGAATCTCCATTCCCAGTTATTCATTGTCTTTTCTTGAGATTGGGAAATTTTCTTTTTCAACTTAAGTCTTTCCTTCAACTCTTTCTTTCCTTTTTTGAGAACTGCTTTCTTCAAATTTTCAATTAAAGCTAAAACATTTTCAGCATTCTTAGCCATTCTATCGGCCATAGCATAATCCGCAAAAGTTTTATATCCCAACATTCTAGCTATTTGCGATCGAAGTTTTATAGCCTTCTCCATAAGAGGAACATTTTTTTCATGGCATCTATTATTGAAAAGGAATTCCATCTTTTTTCTTGTTTCTGACACACTACAATTATCCATAAGAGGCATATAGTCGGGATAATTAGTTGTAACTATGTATTTGCCATCTTCGCTTTTTTTCAATCTGCTTTTATAGTCCTCTCCCATACCTTCAAGTTCGGCTTCGCTAAACTGGGCGAAATCAGAAGATTCCCTTAAATTTTTTGAGAACTCAAGCTCTAGATTAACCAATTCCTTTAGCATATTTTTAAGCTTTTCTCTTTTCTTATTTTCTAGACCAAGACCATTTTGCTTAAACTCAAAAAGTGTTTTATCCAAAATCCTTTTTTCCACTTCTCCTATATTCTCGCCCAAGGAGGCATATTCGCTTATGGCTTTGTAGACATCTTCTCTCGTGTAAATATCTATAGAGTACTGGTTTATTTTAAGCTCTAACTCCTGAGCAGCATTTCTCATCTGCTCATTGTCTGAGACATATGCCATAAATATTGGAATATTAACGTAATCGCTAAAGTCGCTCAGGGCATTTTCAAAAGCTGCAACTGTATTGTGAAAATTTCTCTTTTCTTTTGGCATTGAAGCAATCAAGGCAAGTCTTCCTTCAAGAGTTTTTATAGCTGTATCTGCAACTGAATTGATATGTTCCACAGAAATATTAAAAGCAGGCATCTGATTCATAAGACCTCCTAAGTTCTTATAATTCTATCAATTATTTAGCCTTTTTAATCAAGAAAGATATTTTTTATAGGCTCCTTATTTAATAACATATATGCATGAAGGAAAAAGAAATCGCTGTCAAAGCTATAACAAAAGCTGGAAGCATAATAAAGAAGTATTTTTGTAAAACAAACTATACACTTAAAAGCAGAGCTAATCCTGTGACCATTGCCGATATAGAATCACAGAAAACTATCATAAAGGAGATAAGCAGAGTTTTTCCAGATCACAAATTTATAGCTGAAGAAAGCGGATTTAAAAAAATTAGCGCAGAAAAGCTCTGGATACTTGACCCTCTGGATGGCACGGTGAATTATACACATGGATATCCACACTGCGCCATATCTCTGGCTTATATCGTGAAAGATGAGATAATTTTGGGACTTATATACAATCCAATTGAGGATGAGTTTTTCTACTCAATCAAAGGCAAAGGCGCATTTTTAAATGGCAAGAGGATATATGTCTCAAAGGTAAAGTCCATAAAAGATTCACTTCTAGCTACAGGATTTGCCTATGACCGAGCTGAAAAAGCAGATTTTTACTGCTCATTTTATTCTGACTTTATGAAAATTTCACATGATATAAGGAGGGCTGGAGCCGCCTCTCTGGATATGGCATGGACGGCCTGTGGCAGACTAGATGGATATTGGGAATTCAATCTGAAGCCATGGGATGTGGCGGCTGGCATATTGATTTTATCAGAGGCAGGCGGGAAGGTAAGCGATTTTAGAGGCAAATCTCTTTTGTTAACCGATATTTTATCTTGGGGCAAGGAAACGCTATGTTCAAACGGGCTTTTGCATAATCAGATGCTAAATGTTATAAGGAGAAAATTGTGAGGAAAGAAGGCATTCTTCTTTTTCTTTTATCCATTTTGAGCTCTATAGAGCTTTATTTCTATTTCTCTCCAAACAATCAACATTGGCTTGCTTGGTCTGCTTTTTTGCCTGTGTGGTTTGCAGCGATTAAAGCCAAAAATGGAAAGGAGGCTTTCACTATCTCCTTTTTTTCTTTTTACATTCTTTATTTCTTTGCGCTTGATTGGATGCGAGATATCTTTTCATGGAAAACATGGATATTCTACGCCATTTTTTCCTTTTGGCCCACCATTCACTCTCTTGCGCTTAGAAAGATTTGGACAAAAGCTAAATCTTTTTCTTCCACATCGATATGGATATCTGGCTTTTTAGTCTCAGCATTGTACACAGGACTTGAATATTTTAGATGCGAGGTATGGTTTCTCAATTGTCCATGGCTTGCTCTTGGGTATGGCCAAAGCAGCAATCACGCTCTATATCAAGGGATAGACATATTGGGAGTATTTTCAATTACATTCTTTATAATATTCTTTAACTTTTCCATACTTGCTTTAATCTGCGCCAGAAAGATTTCGCCACTTATTTTTTCGGTCTTTCTAATGTTAATTCTTACATTTTACGGAGAGAACAAAATTAAAAAGCCTTTTGGCAAAGAATCAATCAAATCTATGCTTGTGCAAGATGAAAGTTATTCCTTTGAGAGACTTTTCAATATGTCAAAGATCATAAAAGATGAAGACATAATTATATGGCCTGAAAATTCTTTTTTTCTTAAAGAAGGAGAAAGTATATTTCAATATCTGGATAAAATATCTGAAACATTTAAAAATAAAAAAATTGGAATACTTGTGCCAGTAGGGATAAAAAAAGAAAAAGATGGCAGAATAAAAAGGGAAAATTTTGCTATTTTCATGGATACTAAATATTCAAAAAAGCAGATATACAAAAAAATGCATCCTGTTCCCTTTATTGAATCCGGGCTTGACAGAGGGCCAGAGCCAGAACCTATTGAATACCATTCAAAAAAACTTGGCGTCCAAATATGCTATGACCTAAATTTTGAGAATGGGTCTAGAATACTTGCTCGGAAAGGCGCTCAAATTATCCTTGCTCCGACAAATGATCCAATAGAGTGGACAGCTAAACAGCAAAGACAGCATGCGGATATGTCATCTGCTAGAGCCATTGAAAATGGTCTGTGGATACTTCGTCCAGCGACATCTGGCATTTCGCAGGTTATAGATAAATATGGATTTACTCATGCTGAAATACCATCCGCTACAAGCGCCACATTGACGGCAAGCGCTTTTCTTGAAAATGGACAAACATTTTACAATAGGTATGGCTGGCTTTTTCCTAAAACATGTCTTTTTCTGTCTTTATTCATTCTGATTTACGCCTTTTATCCGCTCAATTCAAGAAAATAAGCGCACTTGAAAGTAGATTTCATATATGATCAAATTAGCCAAGTCTATTGAGGAGGATTTTTATGAAAAAAGAATTTTTTATCATTGCTCTTTCTATATCATTTCTATCCTGTGATAAACTTTCTCAAAGTAATATAAGCCATGAAAACAAATTAAAACAAGACCCTGAGCTGATTACTACTACAAATATGGAGTAAACTATCTCAAAAACAAACAATATCCAAAAG
>DYLH01000038.1:0-6829 GCA_020722185.1 Candidatus Avelusimicrobium gallicola
ATTGCAATTTTAGCTGTTTTCCTTATCCCTTTGGCCGCTTGCGGAAACAAGGCCGCCAAAGGCACTGTATCAGATAAGGGCGAGATAGAGAAGGAGTGGGTTGAAGAAGGCATAACGAAGAATTTCGTTTTCGCCAGAGGTATAGGAGCCGCGGACCAAACACTGGAAAATAAAACCCAGAGAATGGCCACATCCAGAAATGCTGCCATAGTCAATGCCCAGTATAATATGCTTTCATTCATAAAAGGCATTCAACTCGAAGGCGGAATCACAGTTGAGAAAGCCATAGAGACAGATTCTCTTTTGGCCACAAAGATAGATGCTGTTATAAAGGGAGCTCAGGTCGTAAGAACAGAATGGACTTCTGATGATGGCTGTGTTGTAGTTTTGAGACTTTCTAAATCCGCTCTAAAAGAAATGGGTCTTAAAATAAAGGAATAAGCATTGTATTGATTTAAAACGGCGAAGGCAAATGCTTTCGCCGTTTTTTCAAGGAGTCTTTATGAGAAATTTTTGTATTTTAACTTCTCTATTTTTCATCCTCTCTTGCGCCGGCGGCAATGTCAAAAAGTCTGCTTTGAACAAGGCATATGAGGTTGAGATAGTTGAGGCTGAGGGAGTATCTCCAATAGTAAATGGAGACATAGAGGGAGCTAAAAAATCGGCTTTAAGCGATTCAATGAAAAATGCTTTAGCTCTAGTGGTAGGAATTTATGTAAGTGGAGACACCCTTGTGTCTAAATCAATTCTCATAAATGACGACATCACTTCTAGAACTGAAGGGTATATAGAGAGATATAAGGTTATTAAAGAATACAGAGATGGAGATTTTTATAAGGTAAAAATAGAAGCCCATGTCCGCAAAGAAGATGTGGCAGCTAAACTTAAAACTCTGGAAACAGATGTGGAAAAAATAGGAAGCCCCATAGTTTATGTTAAGATTTCAGAAAGTTTATCTGGCAATCAAATTTCAGGAGATTATGCGGCTGGTGAGTATATCTCAAAACTAAGGGGGGATGGATTCAGGATATCTTCTGATGAGAAAGAGGCTGATGTCAAAGTTATAGGACAAGCGGCATCGCAGTATAATAGCAAGGAAAATCTGGGTGGGTTTATATCTTATTCTTCTTCTCTCTCAGCTGAGATAAAGGCTCAGTCTGGTGAAATAATAGGCGCCATATCAACTTCAGCAGGCGGGCTTGGGCTTAATGAGGATGTGGCTGGAAAAGAGGCTATACTTAATGCGGCCAGAAAATCTTATGATAAATTAAAGAACTCTATTTTGGATTACTACAATCAAAAGAGGATAATATCCTTCAAGATAAGCGGTGTAAAAAGCCTCAATGATGTAAATGAAGTTATAAAATATTTTAGGAATATACCGGCTATAAAAGATTCAAGGCTAAAAAATTATTCCAATGGTTTTGCATCCATAGACATATTGGTAAGAAAGGGAAATTCTTCTGATTTATTGCCAATATTCTCAAAGACAGACAAATTTAGAATAGTCAAAACTCAGCCTTTTGAGATAAATGCCGCTATTGGTTTAGAAAAGTAAGATATAAGCGTTTAATTGGAAAGGGCGTAAAATTAATAGCTGTTTCGTTCTTATCTATTTTCTGTTTTTGAAATTTTCTATTTTCTCTCTGCTTTTCTCTTGTTTTTCCTTTATCTTTTTTTCTCTAATTTCCATTTTTCTTCTCAGTTTTTCCACATATTTTTTAAGTTTATCTGCTCTTTTCTTTTCCTTTTCCATAATAGAAGAAAGTCTGTTATTTATGAATATCTCATTAGATATTTCTGCTTCAGATCCGGGATTTAACTCTTTTATCTGATTGTCTTTTTCTATATCCATTTTGCCGTCAAAAAGTCCTACAAGAGAGGAACTTGAAGAAACGATTATTGAGAAATCAGTGCCGCGCACTGCGCATACGGCAGTTGGCGTTTTTATCTTATAATTGCTGTTTAATATTCTCTGCACAAAAAAAAGTATTTTCCCGCTTAAAAAATTTAGGGAAAAATCTCTATTCTCATCTTGTATAAGAGTTTTATCAATTTTTATTTCACTATTTTCCGAGATGAATATTACGCTCTTGTCTTTGAAAATTATTTCACATTTCCCATTTTTGGCTGTTCTTATGGTGTAACCTACATAAAGCGGGGAGTGAATTGCAGGCTTTATATCCTTGCCTTGAGAATCAAAAATTTCCAATTGGCCTTTCATTTTGTTTATATAGGCATCCTGACTAAAAAGAGGCGTCAGAATAAATAAAAACAATGACAAAACAAGATTAAACATTTATCCTCCCTTATCCTTTTTGCCACTTATTTTTTGGCTCATTTACATTAGAAACACGCTAAATTCCAGACTCATAGCGTATTAGTCAATTCTACCTATTGTATATAATATGCTTGTATTTTGTAAAATATGGTATCGGAGGTAAAGTGGATTTTTTAAAACTCAGATTTTTAAATGTTTTCTTTCTTTTTGTCATAGGAATTGCTTTAGGCTTTTTATTTGCAAATGCCCAAAAAGGAAAAAGTTCCTCTTATCCTGTCCCAGCAGTTTCATCTGCCTATCCAACATCAAATATTCCCGTTTCCAGTTTAGGGAAAAAAGACAAAATAGTTGAAGCATCTCTTGAACAAAATTCTCCAAATCCTATGGATGATGATGAAGATTATCAACTTTCACTTGTGGAAGAAAACATCGGTCCTTACACAAATTTGGATGAGGAGAATAATTCTGATAAAAAAGAGAAAAATTCGCCTTCTGTTAAAAAGGATGATTCACAAGATTTCTTTTCATCTCCAATTGACTTCAAGGGAAAAGAAGTTTATATTAAAGCCCAGATGCTCACAACTAAAAAAACTGAAAAGGGATTATGTCTTAACTTCGTTTACTCTTCAAAAGATAAAAATCCCAGTTACCTCTATGTGGATGATTTAGACAATATTTCTGGAGAAAATCCAGATTATAGGATAGGTTATTTTTATAATGTTTCTTTCTTATGTAATAGTGGAGAGTTGAGAAATAATAATAAGTTAATATCTATAAGTTTTTCAGGTGAAAAAGCTCCATGGTCTACGGGCGTAAGCGCAATTGAATAGTATGTCATTTTTCTTTATAATCAATCCAAATTCAGGTAAAAAAAAAGAGAAAAAGTTTATAGAGAATTTTATAAGAGAAGAGTCGCAAAAGCGTAAACTTTCAGTTGAGATAACTTATACCAGAGAAAAAGGGCATGCCTCTTCGCTTGCCTTTGAAGCCAGAGCAAAAGGCTTTACTTGTATTGTGGCTGTTGGCGGGGATGGCACTATAAGGGAAACAGCATCATCTCTTGTCGGCAAGATAGACTCCACTCTTGGAATAATCCCTCTTGGTTCCGGGAATGGCCTAGCCAGGAATTTATCTCTCCCGCTTGATTGGAAAAAGGCTGTTGAAGTAGTGTTTAATGGAAATGAAAGGGAGATAGATGTAGGTTTGTGTAATGGCGATATTTTTTTGTGTTCCTGTGGTTTTGGAATAGATGCCTTGATAGCTCAAAAATTTAATTCTGGGAAACATGCTAGGGGCATTCTTCCTTACTTTGTGTCTGGAATTAAATCTTTTATTGAATTTAACCCCAAGATGATAAGAATAAAGCAAGATCAAGGAGAAAGTCTACAATACTTTCCTCTTATGGCGGCTGTGATGAATGGCAGGCAATTTGGGGGTGGAGCTATAGTTAATCCTAATGGAATGATAGATGATGGATTTCTGGAACTTGTCATTGTGCCTAAAATGAATTTTTGGCAGGCGCTTTATAAGATTAGACATATTTTCAATGGCAAAATAATAGAAAAAAAACTTGCTTCTTTAATCTCAATAAAAAACACTGAAATAATCATTGAAAAAAATTCAGTGTATCATTTAGATGGTGAAGATTTTATTTCCACGGATGGATTGCTCAAAATTTCTGTTATGCATCGCAAGCTCAGAGTGATTTGTTAATGAAAGATTCTTTTTTAAAAGAAAGTCCTTTATTTGAAAAAAAGGGGGATATCCTCATCTGTTTGGCATGTAGGAGATTTTGTCACATCAAAGAAGATTCATATGGTTTTTGTAAGGCGAGGTTCAATAAGAATGGAAAGCTTATGTCTCCATATGGGGGGATATCTTCAATGGGATTGGATCCAATAGAAAAAAAACCTCTTTACCATTTTTTACCCGGCTCTCTCACATTGTCTTTTGGAATGAGAGGATGTAATTTTAAATGTCTTTACTGTCAAAATCATGAAATTTCATTTGGCGCAGAGGATATTCCCCTCAAACCTTTTACTGCTGAGCAAATAGCGGATATCGCCACAACTGAAAAAACGAGTACAATTGTGTCCACATATAATGAGCCAACAATAAGCATAGAGTGGGGTATTGAAGTTTTTAAGGAAGCTCAGAAAAAAAATCCTGAAATAAAAAAAGGAATAGTCTCAAATGGATATTTTTCTCCTCAAGCGCTGTCTCTTATGAAAGAATTAGATTTTATAAAAATAGACTTAAAAAGCTTTGACCATGAAAAGTTTTACAAACTTACATCTGCCAATCTTGATGGGGTTCTGGAATCTATAAAACTTTCTGTAAGTAAAGGATTTTGGGTTGAAATAGTTACTCCTTTGGTTCCAGATTTTAACGACTCTCAAGATGAAATAAAATCTGCTGCCTCATTTATTGCTTCAATAGATCCAGAGATCCCATGGCATATCACTGCTTATCACCCTGACTTCCTTATGAATAACAGAGGAGCCCAGATACAAGACATAGATATAGCCGTATCTATAGCTAAAAAAGTTGGTCTAAAAAATGTCTATGGCGGAAATATTGTTAATACAAGACTGTCTTCCACTTTTTGTCCTTTATGCGGCAAAGAAGTTATAGAGAGGGGATATATGGGTCTAAAAAAAAATTTGCTTATTAAGGGCAGATGCCCTTTTTGTAAAACTATGGTGAAGGGCGTATGGGAACTTTAGATCCTCTTTTTTCAAGAATACTTAGCGAAGAAACAATCATCACTATGAATACTCCAAGCCATAGAAAACGATAATCTCTTAAATCGGTTCTCATTATCATTGAATTTATAAACAAAGATGCTATAGCGCAGGCGTCTAATATATAGAGAAAAAGATAAATTCTTCTTTTGCCCAATTTTGAAATTAAACCTGAAAAAAAATATTGAATAATTCCAAGTGTGACAAAAAGAAGAAAAATTTTAACTTTCATCGTATCTTGTCCGGATAGACTGTAATAAAAAGAAGACTTCCATAGTTTTATCACCATTTTTACCATATTCCATAAAAAAGCTGACATAAAAAGAGAAATAGAAAATATCAATACCTCAGCCCAGCAGCAGAAAAGAAAAACAACTATTCCCTTTGGATTAAACCAGTCTTTAATGTTCATAGAATTTTTTAATAAATTCTGGATTATTTTGCCAGTCTTTGCTTACTTTGACAGTGAGAAAGAGATTGACCTGACAAGCAAGCATTTTAGATATTTTTTTTACAGAGACTTCCCTCAATCTCTTTATCGCTTTTCCCTTTTCACCTATAATTATAGGCTTATGACTATCTCTGGAAACATGTATAGTGGCGTAAATCTCTACTGGATTTGAGTTTTCTTTAAAATACTCTATCTCAACTGCGCATGAATAGGGAACTTCATCCTTGTAAAGCTCAAATATTGTCTCCCTGACAAACTCAGCTGCAAAAAATCTTTCCCATCTATCAGTGGTCGTGTTCAATGGATAATACGGCGAGGATATTGGCAGCCTAGATATTATTTCTTCTCTCGCCTGAGACATATTCAGTCCTGTCTTTGCCGAAATAAAAATCGTTTTCTCAAATTTCAAAATTGAATTTAAGAAATTGGATGCCTCTTCGCATAATTTTGATGGATATATATCTGATTTGTTTATAAAAAGCAGAGCTCTAGCTGAGGTCCTAAAACTTTCAAAAAAGTTCCTTTTTTCTTTGAGTTTCTCTATTTGAGGTTCTGCCAGTAAGCAAAATACATCAGCGTCCTGCTCTGAAGCCCTCTTTATTTCAAAAGACATTTTTTTTTCAAGCAAATTTCTCGCATTCAAAAGCCCTGGCGTATCGACAAATATGGCCTGATAGTCTCTGCCATTCAATATTGCTTTTACATGTTCTCGCGTCGTCTGCGGTTTAGGTGAGACTATGCTCAATTTAAATCCAAGAATATAATTTACAAAAGTTGACTTTCCACTTGACGGCAGGCCAGCTATACATACAAATCCCGCTTTGAAATTTTTTATTTTGAGGTCAGTGGATTGGTCCATAGCGGAAGCTGGGTAGCTTTGTCCGTTTTTCTGTTTTTAGGAGTTCCTGTAAGCTCTTGTATGAAAACTTCACAGCTATAGACTATGGTGCCAGACATCAAATGTCCGCCATAAGCTTTTCCTTCTAAATCGGAAAATATTATGTGACTGTGAAGCATGGGTTTTTCATCAAAAAGGCTTACATTGCCACTGAGGGAGAGTATTTCCATTTCTTTTTCAATGGTTATTTTATTGTACTTTTTATTTTTCTGATCATAAATGCCGAAAGTCGCTTTGCTTACGGCGCCTATGGCGCTTATGGTGCCGCACTTTATCTCATTGTGATGACAGAAATACTGAAGAGCTTGAATAAGATCTTCACCTTTGGCTATGCTAAATAAAAAAGCTCTTCCTAAAAGATAAGGTTTTTCACTGTTTTCCTGCATCACTCCTCCCTAAATTGAATTTCGTTATTATCATATTCTATCAAATTTTTAGGCATTGTTGTGTATTTT
>DYLH01000038.1:6929-16564 GCA_020722185.1 Candidatus Avelusimicrobium gallicola
GCTTAAAACAGCATAGAATAAAGTATAATATTTTAAAGAGTTGTCCTATTCTGAGGAGGAAGAATGACTGTTTCTTACAAAGATCTTGGTTTTGTAAATACGAGAGAGATGTTTAAAAAAGCTATGAAGGATGGATATGCTGTCCCGGCCTACAATTTCAATAATATGGAACAGCTTCAGGCTATAATAACAGCCTGCGTAAGATCAAGATCTCCGGTTATACTTCAGGTCTCAAAAGGAGCAAGAGATTATGCCAATTCCACTCTCTTAAGATGGATGGGGAAAGGCGCTATTGAGATGATGAAAGAAATGAAGGAAGGCCCGGTGCCAGTCGCTCTTCATTTAGACCATGGCGATTCTTTCGAATTATGCAAATCTTGTATAGATTCTGGATTTTCAAGTGTTATGATAGATGGTTCGTCTTTGTCTTATGATGAGAATGTTTCCCTTACAAAAAAAGTTGTTGATTACGCTCATAAATATGATGTAACAGTCGAAGGGGAACTTGGCGTTTTGGCTGGTATAGAAGATGAAGTTCAGGCTGAGCATTCTCATTACACAGATCCGGCTCAGGTGGAAGATTTTGTTAAAAAGACTGGGGTTGACTCTTTGGCTATTTCTATAGGGACCAGTCATGGGGCATATAAATTCAAAGTTAAACCCGGAGAATCTATCCCTCCATTGCGCTTTGACATTCTAGAACAGGTTGAAAAAAGAATTCCCGGCTTTCCTATAGTTCTTCACGGAGCTTCTTCAGTTCTTCAGGATTACATAAAGATGATAAATCAGTATGGCGGGAAAATGGATAATGCTGTCGGCATACCCGAAGAACAGCTTAGAAAAGCGGCAAAATCTGCTGTATGTAAAATAAACATAGATTCCGATGGCAGGCTTGTTATGACAGCAATCATAAGGAAAATTTTCACTGAAAAACCATCTGAATTTGATCCCAGAAAATATCTTGGTCCAGCCAGAGAAGAATTGATAAAAATGTATATTTCCAAGAATGAAAATGTTCTTGGCTCTGCTGGGAGATACTGATTTCAAGGGTAGTAATGCCTAACTGAGAAAATTATAGAGGTTCAAAATCTCTTTCTCGCTATTGGATCTACTTGGCTTTTACATGCTTTTCTAATAGATTTTGCAGACTTACTGGTGTAACTCGTAGTTTTCTTTCTATTTGGAGGTTTTTCCTATGTTTAAAATAAAAAAATTAAGAGAATTTAACAAGGCCGGTGTGTTCTTTTTTGCTTTGACATACATTTCTCTCTCCCTGATTTTTAGAATTTATCTTTTAATCTTTTCTTCGCGTCCACCTTTATTGTGGGCTCCATCTGTGTTATTAGGGATTTTAAGCGATCTTTGTCCGGCTATGATATTTTCCTCTTTGGCTGTTTTTTTTAGCCAGAGATTATTTTTTTCCCGATTTTTACGCAGGAAATCATTTCTTATGTTTTCATTCATTGTTTTTTTCTCTTTGATTTTTCTTTTCTTTACGGAATATTTTTTCTTTGAGGAATTCAATTCCAGATTTAATTCAGTGGCTGTGGACTATCTTATATATCCGACAGAGGTTTTTGTGAATATATGGGAAAGTTATAATGTCCTTGCTATAGTCTTTGTCTGTTTATTCTTGGCTATACCTTTTGCTTTACTGTCTTTGAAATTTTTTTATAATAAATTTGCCTCCTATCCTGTCAAAGGGTTTCCTCTGTTTTCATTTATAGCTGGATTAATACTTCTTCTCATTTTGCCTTTTGAAGGATTTTCCTTTACTCATGATAGAATAGCGCGAGAAATATCCAAAAATGGGATAGTCTCTTTCTTCTATTCAGCTTATTCCCATAATTTAGATTATGATGTTTTTTACACTACTATACCAAAAGATGAAGCGATAAAATTGGTTAGAGAGGCGGTGCTATCTAAAGGAGAAACTTTTACTGATAATCCTCTTTATCCTATAGAGAGGACGGTTTCTGTGAATGGGAAATCAGCTCGGTTAAATGTAATGATTTTTCTTATGGAAAGCTTTGGCTCTGAATTTATTGGCGCATTGGGCGCCAATCCTTCTTATACGCCAAGATTCGATTCCTTTTCCAAAAAAGGGCTTTTGTTTGATAATATATATGCCATAGGCAATAGAACAGTCAGGGGTCTGGAAGGTGTATTGGCGGGATTTCCTCCCTTGCCCACAGAGTCTTTGGTTAAAATGAAATTTTCATCTAATATAAAAACTCTTCCTCAAATATTAAAAGAAAAAGGCTATCAGAATTACTTTGTTTATGGAGGCAGGGGGATCTTTGACAATATGAAACCTTTTGCTATGCGATATGGTTTTGACTATTTTATAGAACAGAAAGACTTTAAATCGCCTTCTTTCAAGACTATATGGGGAGTTGCGGATGAAGATATTTTTAATATGTCTCTTGAAAAAGCTAAAGAAGCATATTCATCTGGCAAGCCTTTCTTTTTTCTCACCCTTTCAGTCTCTAATCACAAGCCTTACACATATCCAACTGGTCGCATACCAGAAGACCCTTCCAAAAAGAAAAGACAATACGCTGTCAAGTACACTGATTGGGCTCTAGGTGAATTTTTTTCCAAAGCCGAGAAAGAGCCCTTCTATCGAAATACCATATTTATTGTGATAGCCGATCATGGCGCAAGGGTATATGGCAGTCAGGAAATACCTATAAAATCTTATGAAATCCCTTTGCTTATAATATCGCCCACATTGAAACCTGGACGAAACCATGTGCTTGGATCTAGCGCCGATGTGCCTGGCACCATAATGTCTTTATTAAATCAATCTTACAAAAATCCTTTTTTTGGAAAATCTCTGTTAAATACATCAAAAAATAGGTGGGTTCCTCTTAACCACAATAGATCTGTTGGTTATTATGACGGAGATTCCATGATAGTTCTCGGATTAAACCGAAATAATGCTTATTATAAGGTTACTGAAAAAAGCAAACTTATTAGAATAGATCCCGCAAAAAAAGAATATGATAAAGAAAAAAAAGCAGTATCTATTTTTCAGACTGCGTGGGGAATTTATAAAAATGGTTTATGATCTATAGGATTTATGACACGGCCATTGTCGGAGCGGGAGCTTCAGGACTGATGGCCGCTTGTTTTGCCTGCGAGGGCGGCCTTAAAACTGTCTTAATAGATAAAAATCACAAAGTAGGCAGGAAAATTCTTTCCACCGGAGCTGGGAAATGTAATCTCTCTAATGAGAATATTTCAGTTGATGATTATCTATGCGCTGAAAAAGACAGATTGAGAGAATTGCTCTCTATTGTAAAAAAAGATGATATCCTTAATTTTTTTTCAGAAGATTTGGGAATGATGCTTTTAAGGGAAAATGACGGCAAAATTTATCCTTTTTCCAAAAAATCCGAAACACCTATTTTCGCTTTCGAGAAATACCTTAAAAAACATTCAGTTGAGATATTCACCCTTCTAAAAGTCAGTTCGATAATAAATAAAAATGATCTTTTTGAAATTGAATTAAACCAATGTCTTGCCCCCGGAGAAAAAGAAACAAAGTTGCAAAAAACTTTCACTATACTGGCTAGAAAAGTCATACTTGCCTGTGGCGGTCCATCCTATCCAAGAATAGGCGGTAGTCAGGATGGTTTTGCCCTTGCCAAAAGTTTTGGACATTCTATAAGAAATATAAAGCCAATCCTTACTCCTTTCAATGTTAAAATGCCGAATCTTTCCCTTCTTGATGGTTTAAGATTGACTGCTTCCGCTTTCTACAAGCAGAAAAAAATTGAAGGTGAGATTTTGTTTTCATCTTCTACGATTTCAGGACCGCTCGCTTTAGATTTATCTTTTTTTTGCGCTGGAGAATATATAGATGAAATTTCAATAGATTTAATCCCAGAGATTGAAAAAGAAAAAATTATTAATTTTTTCAAAAACAAACATGGATCTTATTTTGATGTTCTTTCCGCATCTCTGGATAAAAAACTTTCAAAATTTATTCTAGATTTAACTGGAATAAATCCGCAATCAGAGAAAAAAGATGAAGGCATACATAAGTTTGTAGAAAAACTTAAAAACCTGAAATTTAAAGGCTTATCTCCATGCGGTTTTGATGCGGCTATGGCTAAAACCGGGGGAGTCCCGCTATCTGAACTAGACAATAATTTTATGTCACTTAAGAAAAAAAATCTTTTTTTAACTGGGGAAATGATTGACTGTGGCGGCAGAAGCGGGGGATATAATCTGCATTTTGCGTGGATAAGCGGAATATTGGCAGGTAAAAAAGCCGCCAAAACTTAAAAGATGATATTAGTTATTGAGTAAGTTATAGCAGAAATCGCCGCTGAAGCTGGTATTGTTAGTATCCATGCCCACACTATTTGTGTGGCTATCCCCCACTTTACTGCGCTAATCCTTTTTATAGATCCAACACCTAGTATAGCTCCGGTAATAGTGTGAGTTGTGCTGACCGGAACGCCCATATAAGTGGCAAGATAAAGTGATGAGGAAGCGGCAGTTTCAGCGCAGAATCCATCTACTGGCTTTAACTTTGAAATTTTGTGTCCCAAAGTTTTAACTATTCTCCATCCTCCTAAAAAAGTTCCCAAAGCTATGGCAAAATGACAGGATAATACTACCCATAAAGGAATATGAAACTCTCCTCTAAGGTATCCAGAAGTAAAAAGAAGACTTGCTATTATGCCCATTGTTTTTTGCGCGTCATTCCCTCCATGTCCCAAAGAATAAAGCGCGGCTGATAGAATTTGCCCCTTCCTGAATATAAAATCTATTTTTGAAGGTGTTTTTTTAGCGAATATATTGTAAACCAATACTGCTATGAATATTGCCATAATCATGCCAAGCATTGGGGAAATAACCATAAATGCAAGTGTTTTATTTATGCCTGAGTATACAAGCGCATTCGGTCCCGATTTGACAAGGGCAGAACCAATAAGTCCGCCCATCAAAGCGTGAGAAGAACTTGATGGTAGACCAAGATACCATGTTATCAGGTTCCACGCAGATGCGCCCACCAAAGCCCCCACAATTACCCTTGAGTCAACTATATTTATGTCTACGATTCCCTTTCCTATGGTGGAGGCCACGTGAAGGCCAAAAAACAGAAAAGCTATGAAATTAAAAAAAGCTGCCCATGTCACAGCCTGTCTGGGGGTTAAAACTCTTGTCGAAACTATCGTTGCTATAGAATTGGCCGCATCGTGAAATCCATTCAGGAAATCAAAAAATAAGGCCAAAAGTATTATAAACCCTACAAAAAATATTGAATTATCCATGTTTTACCAGTATCCCTTCTATTGTTTTTGCCACATGCTCGCAGGAGTCTAAAGCGGCTTCTGATACTTCATATATCTCTTTCCACTTTATCACTTTTATGGGGTCTTTCTCTTTTTCAAAAAGATCTGAAATAGCCTTCTCTCTCAATGAGTCGCCAGCATTCTCAAGGCGATTTATCTCTATGCAATAATCCATTATTCTTGTGGCTTTTTTGGAGCTTTCTGGCAAATTTTTAATGGCATTGCTTAGGGCCGCTACAGATTCTTCTATATTGACGAAAAATTCATAGAGATATTCATCTTTGCTGTCGACTTTATATAAATTAAGCCTATTTGAAACAACATTTATTAAGTCCATTATCTCATCTATATTGTTTACGAGCATATATATATCTTCTCTATCTATTGGAGTTATAAATGTGCGGTTTAGCATATCGACTATCTCATGTGTTATGGTGTCTCCTTCATGCTCGTATTCTTTTACTCTTTTAACCGCTTCATCATTAAATGAATTCTCTTTCAATGATTTTTTGAAGAATGACACAGCTTTGAGTATGTTTTCCATTTGATTATTGAATAGTTCGAAAAACTTTGTTTCTTTAGGTATTAGCCCCATATAGTTCTCCTTAAATTTGTTTTACTATATTGTACAAATTTGGAATGAATAATCAAATTGAAGAATTGTCTAAATGAGGTAATGTAAAATAAGTTGTGTAAATTCGGAAATGAAGACTAGAAAAAATAATAAAAAAGGCTCAGTAATTAGCCCACTCTTTAGCAAGATTGATTAGAGTTTTATATGAGAGGTACATGGAATCGAGAGAAATCCACTCATATGGACCATGATAGTTATATCCGCCCGTAAAAACATTGGGGGTTGGCAAACCCATAAATGAGAGTCTGGCGCCGTCAGTACCGCCTCTTATAGGCTTTAACTTCGGCTCTATACCGCTTTGCCTTACAGCTTCTACCAATTTGCTTAATACAAGAGGATTTTTATCTATTACAGATTTCATATTTCTGTACTGCTCTTTTATTGAAATTTCTATTTTAGCAAGGGGGTATTTTTCTCTTTTTTCCTCTATTATCCTATTGAGAAGTTTTTCCATTTTTTTCATCTTGTTTATGCTGTGTTCCCTTATTATTCCGTTTACAGAAGCCCTTTCTACACTGCCTTTGATCTCATCAAACATTATAAAACCGTCATATCCTTCCGTGTTTTCTGGAGTCATGCTTTCTGGCCAAGCAGTCACTATTTCAGCCGCTATGCGTGCGGCATTTGCCATGGCGCCTTTAGCAGTGCCTGGATGAACGCTCTTGCCTGAAATTTTTATTTCAACAGCGTCGGCATTGAAGTTTTCCACTTCGATTGTTCCCTTTAAATCTCCGTCAAAAGTGTAGGCATAATTGGCGCCAAATTTTTTCACATCAAAAAACTTCACTCCCTGTCCCACCTCTTCATCCGGTGTAAAGGCTATCTTTATATTGGGTCTTGGAATGGACGGATTTTTTATCAATGTTTCAATGCCTGTCATTATTATGGCAATACCAGCTTTGTCATCCGCTCCAAGCAGAGTGCCGCCAGAAGCTGTGACTATATCGTCTCCTATGTGTTCTTTTAATTGTGGACAATTTCTAGCATTCAAAAAAAGGCCCATTTTTGGATTTATCTCAATATTTCCACCAGAATAATTTTTGTGTAGTTTCGGCGCAACATTTTTACCTTCAGCCGCTGGCGCTGTGTCCATATGAGCAAGGAAAGCTATTGTGGGGCCTTTTTTATTTGAGGGGAGTTCCGCTGTGACATAGCAGTTTTTGTCAATTGAAACATTTTTCATCCCGATCTTTTTGAGCTCATTAAAAAGCATTTTTGCCAGAATTTTCTGATTTGAACTGGAAGGATACAGAGAAGAATCCGGATCTGATGTAGTGTAGGTTTTGCAATATCTCTCAAGCCTTAGATAAAGCTTTTCTTTTATTTCATTTTTTTCATCCATAAAACTCTCCTTTTAGTGAAGTCCTATTCTGCATTTGTGATCTTTTGTAAATTTATCAAGACTCTCTTTCTCTTGATTTATGTAAGCCGATGTTCTCCTTATCAGAACATCAAAATCTACCTTATGCGCGTCAAACATAGGGCCGTCAACACAAGCAAATTTTGGTTTGCCATCAATTTCAACGCGGCATCCTCCGCACATCCCAGTCCCGTCAAGCATTATTGGGTTTAAGCTTGCAAAAGTTGGAATATTTTTTTCTTTAGCGGTTAAAGTCACAAATTTCATCATTGGCAGCGGCCCTATTGTGAAAATGGCGTCTATTTTCTCCCTTGAAGAAAGACTTTTAAGGGCATCTGTCACAAGCCCTTTCTGGCCATATGAACCGTCATCTGTTGTGACAATGATTTCATCCGATATTAAAGCTGTTTCTTTTTCAAGAATGAGCAGTTCTTTTGTCCTTGCTCCAAGTATCGATATGACCTTATTTCCCGCTTCTTTGAAAGCTTTCGCTATGGGGTACAATTCAGCTATCCCCACGCCTCCGCCAATCCCGACAATGGTGCCGTATTTTTTTATTTCTACCGGAGTGCCAAGCGGACCTGCCGCCTCGGCAAAAAAATCGCCCTTTTTCATCTGATTCATCATAACTGTAGATTTGCCTATGCCCTGAATTATGACCTTTATCCAGCCCTCTCCGGCTGACCAATCTACAAGTGTAACCGGGATCCTCTCTCCGTTTTCTCTGGCCATCAGAATCACAAAATTACCCGCTCTGGCTCTGTCAGCTATGAGGGGAGCCATTATTGTGTGTTCACTTATGGAGGGGGATATGTCTTTTTTTTCTATTATCTCATATTTTTCTTGAGATTTATATTCCATAAAAACTCCTATTTTTTTCTGAGGGCTTCATCTATCGCTTTTGCGGCAGCTTTCCCATCTTTCATAGCAAGAAGCACTGTCGCTCCGCCTCTGACCACATCTCCGCCGGCATAGACATTCTCGAAAGATGTTTTTTGATTTTCATCAACCACAAGGCAATTCCATTTATTGGTTTTAAGCCCTGAGACTGTTTGCTGTATTAATGGGTTTGGACTTTGCCCTATGGCCACTATCAAGCTGTCTGCTTCCAATATAAATTCTGAGCCTTTTATTTCTATAGGTTTTCTTCTTCCAGACTCATCGGGCCTGCCAAGCTGCATTCTAATGCATTTGACAGCTTTAAGTTTGCCTTTTTCATCCCCTTCAAGAGATATAGGCGCTGTTAGAAATTCAAATTTAACTCCTTCCTCCATAGCATTTTCCACTTCTTCAGCTCTGGCGGGCATCTCCGCTCTTGTCCTTCTATAAATAACCGTTACAGCCTCTGGCCCAAGCCTTTTAGCGCAGCGAGCTGAGTCCATGGCAGTGTTGCCACCTCCGACAATGATTACCTTCTTGCCGACATAAAGCGGAGTGTCATATTCTGGAAATTTATAGGCGCTCATCAAATTTACTCTCGTTAAGAATTCATTAGAGCTATATACGCCTATGAGATTTTCGCCGGGCAAATTCAGAGGGGTTGGAAGCCCCGCGCCAGAGCCTATATATATGGCATCAAAATCTTTTTTAAGTTCTTCAAAAGATATGGATTTTCCTATAAGCACATTTTTTATGAATTTAACTCCCAGTTTTTTTAGATTTTCGACTTCAAAATCAACCACTTCCCTTGGAAGTCTGAAACTGGGTATGCCATATCTTAAAACCCCTCCATACTTGTGTAGCGCTTCAAAAACAGTTATTTCATAGCCCTTTTTAACTAATTCCGCCGCCACGGCAAGTGAACTAGGTCCAGCTCCTATACAGGCAACCTTTTTTCCTGTATGGGAATCGCATTTCGGCAAGCTCATAAGCGAGTTTTTTCTGGCATAATCTGCGACAAATCTCTCCAATCTGCCTATGGAAACAGATTTAAATTTATCTTTTAGAACACAGGCATATTCACAATAAGTTTCCTGTGGGCACACCCTTCCACATATCGCCGGGAAAAGACTCGTCTCATATATCTTTGATATAGCTCCTTTGAGATCCTCTTTGTAGAGCATATCTATAAAATCGGGTATTTTCACATTTACAGGACATGCTTTTTCACAGGGTCTTGTTTTACAGTTTAAGCATCTGGATGCCTCAACTAGCGCTTCTTCATAACTAAAACCTAAAGCCACCTCTTCAAAATTATTTACTCTTTCCGAAGCTGGCTGATGTCGGCCTTCATTCCTTTTTAATGTGGGAGTTGGTTTTTTAGGCTTATTTTCCATAGGCCTCGTCCTCCATAAGAATTTCATTATATCAAATAATCTTCACCTATATT
>DYLH01000006.1:0-33101 GCA_020722185.1 Candidatus Avelusimicrobium gallicola
TATTTTTATCCAGTCTTTTTCTAATATGCTTCTAAACAACTTGTCTTTTGCTTCTCGCATTATCTTGTCAAATTCTTTGTATATAACTTGAAATCCATTCTTATTGTCATAATTGGTTTTTATAATTCCCTTCATAAGTTTCTTTTTTATAAGTCTTGTACTTGAGCCTTTGAAAAGTTTGTCATAAGCATAATATATTTGCGAACAAATCCCTTATTCTTTTTGCCACTTATTTTTTGGCTCATTTACATTAGAAATGCGCTAAATTTCAGGCTCATAGCGTATTAGACTATTCTCTTACTTGAAATATCAATAAAATTTATGCTATTATTGATTTATTGAATTTTTTTATTTATAAAATCAATTTGGAGATTAAAAAAATGAATAAACCTAATAAATGTCCCTCGTGCAATTCGAAAATATATATAACTGAATTTTGTTGCGAAAAATGTTCAACTTTAATAAAAGGCAAATTTCAATTAGGCCCTTTCGATTGTTTGGATGAAAATGAAATTGAATTCGTTAAAATTTTCCTTGCCAGCGGTGGAAATATAAAAGAAGTAGAGAAAAGTCTCGCCATTTCCTATCCAACCGTTAAATCGAGACTTGAGAGAATAGTAAATAAAATGGGCATAGGTGATTATGATTTTGAAGCTAAAAATAAAAAAATGGAAATTCTAGAAAAATTGGAAAGAAGTGAAATAACGGCTCAAGATGCTGTTAAAATGATAAAAGATTTGAAAAAATAGTTTTCACGTGAAAACTTTATTTATGTGTTTTTGGGAGATTTTATGGATCAGGAAAAACTTAAAATACTACAAATGATTGAAAATGGAAGGATTAACTCTTATGAAGCTATGGAATTGCTTTCAGTTTTATCTGAAGATAATGACGGTGTTAATTTGAATATCTCCAGGGTGAGAAGAAAGGGGAAAAAACTAAAGATAGAAATAATTTCTGACGATAAAAAAAGAGATATTGTTATTGATGTCAATGAGATTTTCGTGTCTGCTGTCATGAATAGGATAAATACGGAGCTGAAATATAATGGAATAAACTTGTCAACTGATGATTTGAAATTAGTGAAAGATAAGATTATGTCTGGAAGGAAGATGAAATTAGAAAAAGAACAGGGCATGATCAGTTTATACATCGATTAAAAATATCTTTTGGAGGAAAAATGCAAAAACTTTTTTCAATGGATATAGTTGAAGTAAGGCAAAAAAAGGAGTGGCTTGAAATCCTCAGTGGATTCGAGGGGAAAAATAGATATGTAGTGAAAGATTCCTATGGCAATGATATTTATCTCGTTGGAGAAAAGAGTTCTTTTTGGGCTAGAATTTTTTTGCAATTCTTGAGGTCGCTTGAACTGCATATCATAAATCCGGAAGGGATTGGAGTACTTAAAATAATTAAGCCATTTAGATTCTTTTTTTATGAGGCGAGGATTGAAGATTTTACTGGAAAGTGTTATGGGAAGGTTAAAAGGATATTCTCTTTTGCCATTAAGGATATATCGGTAGAGACTCCGGATGGTGTGGAATATTATAGAATTAAAAGCAGTATTATGCATCCATGGACATTGAAAGTATATAGAAATGGACAAGAGGTTGGGGAGATTGTTAAGAAATGGTCTGGTATAGGAAAGGAAATGTTTACTGATGCGGATAATTTTACCCTAAAATTCCCCTCAGGGACAAGTCTTGAAGAGAAAGTTTTGCTTTTAGGGGCATTGTTTTTTGTAGATTTGGTATATTTTGAAGGGAAAAACTGAAAATTTGACTTAAAAATCATTTTTTTGTAGCATAAAGCGTGTGGAAGTTTTCACGTGAAAACTGATTTGTGCCAAACTTTGATTGTTCCTGTCTGGCACTTTTGGAGAAAATATGGCTGAAACAGTGGTAATAGCTAATCAAAAAGGTGGAGTTGGCAAAACTACCACTGCTATAAATCTTGCAGTGGCTCTTGCCGCTCTGGATTTTGAGACTTTGATATTGGACCTTGATCCTCAGGGTAATGCTACTTCAGGACTTGGTATTGAAATGAGCAAGGATATGCCGGGCATTTATGATGTTTTATCTGAAAATGCCTCTTTAGAGCAAGCTATAAAACAAACATCCATAGAATGGTTGGATATATTGCCGACCAATCACAATCTAGCCGGAGCTGAAATAGAGCTTGTGAGTGAGTTTTCCAGAGAATCTGTGCTAAAAAGGTGCCTGGCACCGTGTAAGGATATGTATAAGTTCATCATCATAGACTGCCCGCCTTCTCTTGGATTGTTGACTGTGAACGCCTTGACAGCGGCAGATTCTGTTATAACTCCCGTGCAATGTGAGTATTACTCTATGGAAGGACTTACATATTTCACTAATACAGTGGATAAGATAAAGCAAGCGCTGAATCCGGGATTAAAAATAGATGGTGGTATAATAACGATGTTTGATTCAAGGATAAATTTGGCAAATCAGGTTCTCAATGAAATTTCAAAATACTATGGAGAGAAACTTTATAAAACTGTTGTACCGCGCAATGTTCGCCTTGCGGAAGCTCCCAGTTTTGGTCAACCAATTTTTATCTATGATCCCAGCTCTCGCGGAGCTCAAGCATATAAGAATTTAGCTCTGGAATTTCTCTCAAGAAGAGGAATCAATGTGGAATCATATAAGAAATCTGAAATATACGTCAGTGAAGAAGCAGAAATAGAGTATGACTACGGAGAATGATTATATCTAATTGGAGGAAATATGAGAAAAGCTTTAGGTAAAGGTATAGACGCGCTTATATCGAGAGTTCAAGAAAATGATATTGCGCTCCAAAATATAAAACAAATTTCTGTCAGTGATATAGTGCCTAATAGACTTCAGCCTCGTCAGGATTTTGATGAGGAGTCAATAAAAGAACTTGCCGCCTCTATAAAAAAGCATGGTCTGGCCCAGCCTATAATTGTTCAAGAAATTGGATATGGCAAGTATGAGATAATAGCTGGAGAAAGGCGATATAGAGCTTGTAAGTATTTGGAAATGTCTAAAATAGATGCTATAGTAAAGAAAAATATTGAGGATGAAAAAAAATTGGCTATTGCTCTGATAGAAAATATTCAAAGGGAAAATTTGAATCCTGTTGAACAGGCTATGGCGTACAAAAAATTGATGGATGAGTATAAGATGAATCAAAGCGAAATAGCTGAGTTTTGTGGCAAGTCCAAATATGCTGTATCTAATTCTATAAGAATACTTGAGTTGGAGGAAGATATTCTGAACGCTTTGAGAAATACATCCACAACTAAATTTACCGAAGGCCATGCAAGAGCTTTATTGGGGGTGCCAGACAAAGAGGAAAGAAAGAGAATATTTGATAGAATAATTTCTGAAAAGCTTTCGGTGAGAGATATAGAGGATATTTCAAAATCATATCACACTCCCACACAGAGGAAGGCAAAAAATTCTTCTAAGAAAAGCCCTGAAATTCAGGAAATGGAAAAAGAGCTCGAAAGAACTCTTGGCACTAAGGTAGAGATAATGTGTGGGGCTGATCCCAGAGTGGGTAAAATTGTGATACACTATTATTCTCTGGAAGATTTTGATAGAATAAGCGGGAAATTGAGAAGATAAAAAGGGCAATAAATGAAAAAATATTATGTTAACTTATTTTTATCCCTCTTTTTTTTGAATCCCCTCTATGCTCAACACTCAAACAAATATCCTCCACTAAAATATATAATGCAGCTAAGCGATATCGGGAAGTATTATCTGTATGCTAATTCTGGATTTAATGCAGATTGGTATGTTGGATATAATAATTGTTGGATAGTTAAATTGCCGCCGGTTAAAAAGGATGGTTTTGAAAGGGCATATATAGGGGCTAAATTGGGACGAGCAAAGTTGGATAAAGATTTTTCTCCAATAGAGGGCAAAATATATGTAGCTATTTCGGATAGACCTTCCTTTGGTGGTAATTTAGGGTATTTTTTGGCAGATTCATTTGAAATACCGAAAGAATCGCCAGAAAATGAAAGTGTGAGTGGTGTTGATAGCGCAAAATGGTTTTGGTTTCTTGTCCCCATGAACCAGATAAATCCTGAGAAGGATAATTACATAGCCATATGGTCGCCTTCAGACACTTTCACTTCAAGTAAAAATGCTCCGATAATAGCGGCTGGGTATGGCCAGAGTGAAGAGGAAAATGTCTGGCTTAATCGTTCTATAAAGGGCTCTGCGCCTGTGGGCGCCAATGCCCTTGAAATGTCTATTTCAGGGATAAAACCGGCTGTGGCTATTAAGCTTGTGCCAAAAAATGAATACAGGGTAATAATAAAAAATTTTTCAGCTGAGATAAGCAATGAGGAAGTTGTGGCAACTTTTTCAGTTGTTGGGGTGGATATACAGAAGGCCTGGCTGGAACTGTCCTATGATAAGTTTGAATGGCAGAAAATTTCTAGCTTCATGTACAATCCCCCGTATTCCATAACGCTTAAGAGGAGTGATTTGCCAGATGAGATGTTTTATTTGCGAGCGGCGGCAAGAGATTCTTACGAAAACAATGGATACAGTAGCGAGTTAATAATCCCGGCTGTAGAGAAACAATCTGAAGTAAAACCTGAAGTGCAGAATAAATCAGAAGAGAATACATCGGAGAGCAAATGAAAAGAAAATGGAAAGTGGCTGTGGTCGGCGCATCTGGAATGGTGGGGGGAGAATTACTGCACTTGCTTGAAAAAAGAAAATTTCCAATTTCCTCTATAGGAATGTTTTCTTCTGGCAGAAAAGATTCATTTGTCTTTTTCAAAGGGAAAAAATATAAGTGTGAAAAAGCTGATTTAGAAAAACTATTCGCTTATGAAATTGTTTTTTTTGTAAGCAATGAAGAGGTTTCAGAAAAATACGCTTTCAAACTGGCAGAAAAGGGCATATGGTGTATAGATGATTCTTCAAGATTTAGAATGGATCCAAAAGTTCCTCTTGTAATCCCAGAGATAAATGCTCATTTGATAAATGCCAGCAATAAGGTCATAGCCGGGCCAAATTGCACATTGACGCCTCTTGCTGTGGGGTGCGCCAGAATACACAAAAAGTACGGCATTGAGGAGATAAGGCTTTCCACTTACCAGGCAGTTTCTGGTGCGGGGCGAAGGGCGCTTGAGCAACTTTTCAATGAGATAGCCAATAAAGAAGGCAAGAGAAATACTTCTTATGAAAAAGTTCTGCCTCAACAAATAGCTTTTAATGTTATACCTCAAGTCGGTGATTTTGATAAAGATGGCTTTAGTTCAGAAGAGAATAAGGTGGCCAATGAGCTCAGGAAAATATGGAATGATGAGGATATTGAGATAAGTGTAACTGCTGTGCGTGTGCCCACAATACGCGTACACTGTTTGTCTGCATGGGTGAAGACTAAAAAAGCGTGGACTAAAAAAGATTTGGAGAAAGAATTTTTAAAGACTCCAGGCGCCAGATATGTAAGATCTCCAAAATATCCAACACCGATAAGCATGGCAAAAAGTTATGAAGTTTCAATTTCTAGGCTGAGGGAAACTGGTATAAAAAATGAATTTTGTGTGTGGCTTGCTGGGGACAATCTATACAAGGGAGCTTCGCTAAATTCTGTTCAGATAGCTGAGAAGATTGCTTATGGCAAATAAAGAATTACTGAATGGATAATTTTTTCTGTCATATCGGTTTTGCTTATACTCTTTGCGTCTTATTCGGATGATATTTTCTGGAATCTTTTTGCCATTGCTTTTGTAGTGTTTGGGGTAATCGCTTTGCTCATTTATATTGAGCTACACTCATACCGCTACTTTAAGCCTGATGAAGATGAAGAAATAGATGATACAATTGAGGAACAAAAAGTTGCTGGCAAAAATAAAGTCATAGATTTAAAAGCCAAGTTGGCTTACTTTGCGTTTGCATATATAAAGTTCACAAAATCATGCCACTGTGTGGCTTTTTCAAATTCAAATGTGGAATAGGGTGTTTCAAATATAGCTTCCAATTTTGCCTGTGCTACTCTTGTTTCAGCCGGTGGCACATATATAGATATTCCACCAGCATCTGATAGAGATTTTCCTGTTCTATCTGAGCCATAGGCCCCCTTGTATATGACAAGCTGGCTTGAGATAAATCTCTTCAATTCTTCTATCTTTGACTTTAGAGCATCTGCATCTGGACCAGTCTTGGTGAGATTTCTGCCCATTATATCTGCAAACTGATACAAATCCGCAAAGAAAGATATTGTTTTATTTCCATCATCCGGGCCGAGTATGTCAAATCTCAAGACTTCTGTTCTGGCTTTTTTTATAGCTTCTAAGTCGTTTACCTTCATTGATAGTTTAGCAAAATCTGATACCATAGCATTGAGCGTGTTTATCTTTGAGCTTCGTATGGCGCTTAACATCGCAGCCCTCTTTATGTATGTGTAGAATTGCTTATAGGACTCTACCATTACAGCGCCAAGTTCTTCTGAAGACATCGAAGGCTTTTTAGACAGCGCGCCCAGCCAGAGATTATACGGATATCCTGTGCCGGGTATGGTCTCTTCAGAGCCAACTATGACATCTGTATTGTCCTTTAGTTCAGAAACCACTTCGCTCATCTGCATGAGACAGGCATCAAAAGCAAGGACATTTACTTTGCCAGCTTCTCTAAGTATGTCTCCTATCTGTTTTGTCCTTATGTAATTGCCAGTCTCATCGTCAAATGAAATTCCCTTATTAGTGCTCTTCTTTGTTTGTTGAGGATCCATCCACCCCGTTCCATGATCCCAAAGAATCAGGGCATATTTCTGTGCTGGATAGGCTCTTTTAGTCCATTTGACAAAATTGACAACCTGCTTGTAGTCGCCCATATCATAAGCTGCCTGTTGATATACTATTTGGGAATTGATATGTTCTGTGTCAGTGTCCTTTTTGACCAGATATCTTCTCACCCCGGTCCAATTTCCGTCAAGGTCTGTGTCTCCCTCAGCCTGACCATTCATCCTGCCCATTTCAGTCACTATGTTTATGTCCTTATTTGAACCCACCGATTCCATTTGGTTCATGTTTAGAAGTCCAGCCGCTTCAAGATTGTTTTTGCCGTTCATGAAAACCATTATTGTCCATTTCTTTGTGACAGCTCTATCGGGAGTTTCTATATCAATTGTTTTCTGTGGCACCGGCAAGCTTATTTGATCCAAAGAATCTATAGAAAAGGATGGATTGAATTCTTCGGCATAAGTCAAAGTTATAAAGAAAAGTGAGGAGAGGAAGGCATTTGCTATTTTCATAAAACCTCCATTAACTTCATAGATTAGTTTAGCAGAGTTTATTGACTTGTCAAGTGTCTCAGTCCCATAAATCAATAGACTAAAGGGCCTAAATCATTTTAGGTCTAAATACTGTTGACCAAAATCAGATAAATGATAGAATTTAACTAACTTGTATAAAAGGAGGCGTATATAATGGATAAAATAAAAGCAGCAGTAAGCTTGCTTTTCTTAGCTTCGCTTTCTATGGCGGAAGTGAACTTTGACAGCGGCAAAGGTGTCAACATAGCTAGTGAGATGAAAAATGTTGACGGTATTCCGGTCCCTTCTTCAATTGATAATCCTATGTCTAAGGATCAAAAGGAATGGACTGTAATGGTTTTCCTCAATTCCAAAAATAACTTGGAACGATTTGGAATTAAGGATATGAATGAGATGGAAATGGTGGGATCTTCTGATAAAGTGAACATAGTCGTAGAAATGGGGAGACTGGCTGGTTATGACTCATCCAATGGCGACTGGAAAGGTGTAAGGAGATTTCTGGTTGAAAAAGATGCTGATACCAATATTGTAAATTCGCCAGTCGTTCAAGATTTAGGTGAAGTGGATATGGGTGATTACAAGAATCTCATAGAATTTGTCAAATGGGCCAAGAGCGCCTATCCGGCCAAAAAATATATGCTCATAGTGTGGAATCACGGCTCTGGCTGGGAGAAGAGCAGGGGCATAGTCACTAAGGGTATCTCTTATGATGATGTTAGTGGAAATCACCTGACAACACCTCAGCTTGGCATAGCCCTTAAATCAGTCGGTAAAATTGATGTGTATGGATCTGATGCTTGCCTTATGCAGATGGCTGAAGTCATATATGAAATAAAGGACAATGTTAAATATATAGTAGGTTCGGAAGAGACTGAGCCCGGCGATGGTTACACATACAATGATTTGCTTGCTCCTCTCATAGCCAAGCCTACAATGGGAGCGGCCGAGCTTGCCAAACTTACGGTGGATGCCTATAGTGATCATTACAAAAATCAGGGAGAGGGATCAACTCAGTCATATGTAAGAGCTGAAAAAGTGGATGAATTCCTTAAACTGGTAAATGATTTTGCTTATGCCACAAGCCAAAGCGGAGAAAAGCAGATTATAAAGGATGCAGTAAATCAGGCCCAAAGCTATGCTATAGCTGAAAATAAGGACTTCTATCATTTTCTTTCGCTTGTGGTTGGCAAGACACAAAATGCGGATGTCAAAGCTAAAGGCCAGGCTCTTATGACTTTTATAAAAGACAAATTAGTTGCCCATAGCAGACACACTGATAGCCAAGGTGGATGGTGGGGACCTGTCTCTTATGAAAATTCTCATGGTGTATCTGTGTACTTACCCTCTTCAGGAATGGGTGCTGGTTATGATGAGCTTGGTTGGTCTAAATATTCAAATTGGGATGAATTCATAAAGTGGTATCAAGCTCAATAAAAATTGTGTTTTGAGAAAGGGTGTGGTAAATAATAGTTGCGGGGAACCTTTATTCGGTTCCCCGCAAAATTTTTAATGAGTAGTCAGGATTTCCGCCTTCCAAACCTTGTTTTTTGCCTCATTTACATTAGAAATGCTCTAAAATTCAGGCTCAGTAGACAATTCTAAGGGCTCCTTTTATTTAATAATGTGATAAAATACATTTATATGCTAAAGTATGCGTTTTTATTGATTGTATTTCTTTTTCCTCTTTATTGTCTTTCTCAAGATAAATCTTTTCATCGGCCAGATCCACAGGGCATAGTAGATTTTCTTTCAGGAAAAATAAATCTTTCCACTGAGCAAAAGGGAAAGATTAAAAAAGCTATTGAAAAAAAAGCGGCTGAATTTGATAAAGTAAATGCCAAATATTTAAAAAAAAATGAAGAGATAGCCGCCATAAAAAAGGAAATACTGCCTCTTGAATCAAAAATGGTTGAAATATACAATTCATTGCCGGAAACTGTAATAGCTTTCCTCGACGATGCTCAAAAGGCAAAATTCGATGAATTGAGAAAGCCAAAGAAAAAACCAGAACCCCCGGCAGTGGATAAAAACAATGACAAAAGTGAAAATAAAATTTCAGCTAAAAAGAAAATAAAAAAAATAAAAAGACCGCCCACTTCTCTAACTAAACCTGTCACAGAATCCATTGCAGAAAATAAAGAGGCAAATGCCTCCACCCCTGATAAAGTTAAAGAACAGGAATTGGATATTTTCTATCCATGATGAAAATAAGATTGGCTGAGACAGTTTTTGATTTACATATTGAAGATAAAAAATTTTTAAAAAAGTGCCTCGACAGATATGGTGGCTTTCTAAGCGAGGATGCCGCAGATATTCATATAAATGTTTTGCTTAATGAATTTGATTCCCTTCCGGGCGAGCCTGAAGTCAAAGTGAATAAAATTTTATCTATAAAAAGGAGCGACTTCTCTTTTTATATAAGAAATAAAAAAGGTGTTCTTAATATACGCCCCTCAGTATATTCGCTTGACTCTTTTTTGAGAGTATTTACATCCTGTATTTTTATGGAAAAACAAATAATTCTTTTGCATGCCTGCGCCGCTTTTAAAAATGGAAAATGCTTTCTCTTCCCCGGAATTTCAGGCACGGGGAAAAGCACAATATCGAGAATTCTTCAAAAATCAAATTTTGATATTCTTTCAGATGAACTTGTTTTTGTTAAAATCATAAATAACAATGTGGAGGTTTTTTCATCTCCGTTTTGGGGTGAGATGAAGGGCAAAGGGAAATACCTAAAAGCTAAGTTAAGCAAGATTTACTTCTTGAAAAAATCACCTTTATTTAAGAGAGAGCCATGCTCTAAATCTCAATCAGTTTCTTTGCTACTTAAAACTGTAATGAATTTTGTGGAACAAAAAAAAAGGAAAGCTTCTTTGCTTGATTTGATTGCTAAATTATGTTTCTCTTCTAAAAGCGAATTTCTTTTTTTCAATAAAAGGGACAATTCTTTTGCTAAATTACTATAATTTGAATATGAGATTTAAAAAATCGGAAAATATAATTCACAGAAAGATAGGCGAGGAGTATTTTTTGATAGATTCTTCAAGAGATGAACTCCATGCTTTTAATGAAACAGGCAATTTAATATGGGAACTTTTTATGAAAGGATTAAATAAAACTCAAATAGCAGATAGGCTTTCTAAAATATATGAGATAAATGATAGAGAAGCAATAAAAGATATTGAGGAATTCATTATAGAACTTAAAAATAAAGGGATAGTAGAATGAAAAAGAAAAAATATGAAAAGCCAGTTGTAAAAACAGAAAAAATTTTTGAAAAAGCAGCCCTTGCCTGCGGAAAATGCCTAACAGGTCCCACGAATCAGCTCGCATGCAGAATGTTGAGGAAAAGATCTTGATAAAAGCTGTAAAACTTTATGGATCCAGTATGTTCCCATTTTACAAAAGTGGGGAGACAATTTTGTGTAGTACTTGCTTTGACAAGAAAAAACTTAAAATAGGGGATTGCGTCATATACGATATGAATGGCGGACTTTATCTTCACCGAATAGAAAAAATACAAAAAGAAGGAATAGTTTTTTCCAATGATGATGATTTGCCCGCTCATTTCGTGAAGTGGGAGCAGGTGAAGGCTGTGCCGGTGAAAAAAAATATTTTTTCTGATTTTTTTGAAAAATTTTTCTCAGTATTACTTAAAAAAATGAGAAAAATAAAGGCCTTTCTCCAAATTTGATTTTATGTCAGCAAAATTTAGTGATGACTTGATGGGCAGATTAAACGAAATTTCTATTGTTAAAAAAATACCTTTGACAGCGACTTTTGAATTGACATATAGATGCCCTCTCTCTTGCGCGCACTGCTATTTGCCAGAGACTTCAAAACGAAGGCCTATAAAAAAAGAATTGACTACAGAGCAAATTGAAAAGATATTGTGTCAATTGTCAGAAATTGGAGTTTTCAGTGTGGTATTAACCGGTGGGGAGCCCCTTTTAAGAAAAGATATATTTCATTTCTGTAAATATGCCAAATTGAAGGGTATTGAGCCTATTCTTTATAGCACACTGCTTTTGGCTAATGAGGAAATACTTAAAAAACTATATTCAAGCGGTTTGCGCAAAATAGAAGTGAGTTTATACGGCAATAAAAAAATACATGAAAGCGTAAGCAAAATGAAGGGCTCATTTCCCATAACTTTAAAAAATATATTATTGGCTAAAAAAATTGGATTCAAAGTAAAAATAAAAACTCCATTGATGTCTATAAACTCAAATTATATTTCAAAACTTAGAAAATTCTCCATTAAAAATGGCTTTGCCTTTTCTCTAGATACTATGCTCACTCCTGCAAATGATGGGAAAATGGCGCCTGAAGAGTTGATTGTTTCAAAAGGAGAACTTAAAAAAGTCTTTTTAGAACTGATAGCAAAAGGCGATGTTAAGATAAATAAAACTTTAAGTCAAAATTCTAATGAGGAATTCCCTATATGTTCAGCCGGTTTTAACACTTTGGGCATAAATCCCTATGGAGAGCTTTTGCCCTGTATTCAATTCCCATGGTCATTTGGGAATTTGAAAAAGCACTCACTAAAAAAATTGTGGACTGGTGAAAGAGCGGAAGATTTCAGAAAAAAGATCTTGAAAAATCCGGATAAATGTAGGGGATGTAAGGTGTCAGATTATTGCTCATTTTGTCCTGGAATTTCATATATCACAGAGAAAAAGATACAGCCTTACAAAGAGGCATGTTTACACGCATCTATAATGGCCAAAGCTTACAGCAAATCATAAAATGTAAAGCAGACAATAGTTCCATTGGCTAGGGGAGCTTTTTCCGCTTCTCTCTCTAAGAGTGTTATTTTATCTCATAGGTTTCGTTTGGCGGAAAAATATCTTCAAGCCAATTAGGTTTTTGTTTGGCAGAATTCCTTGAATAATACAGCTCTTCCATTGAAGGCTTTTCCTTTTTGATGAATATACCTATAGGCATAGGGAAATCTGGCTGAGAAAGTCCAGAGACTATATAAGCCATATCAGTATTGGTGTAGTCGTAAATTGTCAAATCTTTTGGCGGAGATTTTGGATCAAATTCCAATATCTGCGGTTTTGAGCCTTTTATCACAATTGCTTTATTCTTCTCCTTACCAAAAATCATTGGCTTGCCATGCTCTATTTTTACCGTGTAGTCTTCCTTGGTTTGAGGACTTTTGTAGGTGTCAAATTCCTTTTCTGTGAATACAATGCATTTCTGCATTATCTCCACAAATGATGTGCCTTTGTGAAGAGCGCTTTCTTTGAGTATTTGCGATGTGAAATTCAAATCATTGTCCATACCTCTTGCCACAAAGCCGCATCCAACTGATGTGGCAAAATTAGCAGGATTGAATGGATAATCCAGGTTACCTAGTGGGGTTGTTTTTGTCTTTGAGCCATGTAGAGTCGTGGGAGAGGCCTGTCCTTTTGTCAGAGCGTAAATTCTATTGTTGAATAGAATTATCTTAAGACCTATGTTTTTTCTTATGGCATGTATCATATGATTGCCGCCTATTGAAAGACCATCTCCATCTCCGGTTATAACCCAGACAAAGAGATCTGGATTTGACAGCTTTACACCTGTGGCTATGGCCGGAGCTCTGCCATGAATTGAGTGGAATCCATAAGTATTTACATAGTATGGAAAACGACTGGAGCAGCCTATACCGGAGATAATGGCATATTTTTCATGTGGCAAATTCAACTCTGCCAGAACTCTTTGAACCATTGTCAGTATTCCGAAATTTCCACAGCCGGGACACCATTTTACCGGAAGGCCTGATGAAAAATCTTTAGCTATAAGTTTTTTTTCCATAAAATCTCCTTAACAGAGCTTTAAATATTTTCCTTTATCGCTTTTAATACATCGTCTGAGTTAATAGGCATACCCATCACCTTATTAAACTGGATTGGGGATATGAGATATTTTGACCTGATTAAGAAAGCAAGCTGCCCTTCATTTTCCTCAGGTATGAGAACCTTTTTAAATTTTGACATTTTTTCGCCAAGATCTGCTGGCAGAGGGTTTATAAATCTCAAATTTATAGAAGAGACTTTGATGCCTTTTTCTCTGGCTTCTTTTACTGCGGTGTTTACGGCTCCATAAGTTGAGCCCCAGCTGAGAATAAGTAAATCGCCTCTACTCTCTCCGTCTATTTTTGTTGGTTCTATTTCTTTCGCTATGCCCTCTATTTTCTTTCTTCTTATATCAGTCATTTTTTGGTGATTTTCTGGGTCATAACTTATATTTCCTGTTTCTCCGCTTTTTTCAAGGCCTCCCAATCTATGTTCATATCCTTTGAGGCCAGCATATGCCCATGGCCTTGAAAGAGTTTTTTCATCCCTCATATAAGGAGTGAATTTCTCAGGTTCTGGCATAAAAGGAAGTTCGAAATCTTTTAGTTCTTCTTTTTTAGGTATTTCAAATGGTTCAGATCCATTTGCTATGTAGGCGGAAGAAAGAACTATGACAGGAGTCATATATTTCACCGATATTCTGGCGGCCTCATATACGGTGTTGAAACAGTCTGCCGGGCTTCTGGCTGCCATCACGACTATGGGGCTTTCCCCATGCCTGCCGAAGACAGCTTGAAACAAATCTGATTGCTCAGTTTTGGTTGGCAAACCTGTGGAAGGTCCTCCCCTCTGTACATCTATTATAAGCATGGGCAGTTCTGTCATGACCGCAAGGCCTATGGCCTCTGATTTAAGCGAGAGTCCCGGCCCGCTTGTCCCCGTTGCGGAAAGACAACCAGCAAAGGAAGCTCCTATCGATGAACAGGCGGCCGCTATCTCATCTTCAGCCTGAAAAACTACAATATCATCGCTGGCATATTTGCTAAGTGTTTGAAGTATCTCTGTAGCGGGCGTTATAGGGTAAGAACCATAAAAAAGCTTTCTGCCAAGTTTTCTGGAAGCGGCTATCAAAGCGGTGGCGGCAGCTTCATTGCCCGTGATATTTTTGTATTTGCCGGGCTTAGAATTCTTTTTCTCGACATGGAATCTCAAATCAAAAATCTCTGTGTTTTCGGCATAGTTATATCCAGCAAAAAGAGCGTTTCTGTTGGCTGAAAGCACTTGCGGAAGTCTGGCAAATTTTTTTTCAAGCCATTTATTGGTAGGCTCTATAGGCATATCGTATATCCAATATATCACGCCAAGCATAAAGAAATTTCTGCATTTGAGGATCTGAGCGGGAGCAAGAGCAGAGTCGCTTAAAGCTTCTTGGACCAGTGAATTGGCTGGAATGGACAATACTCTGTAATTTGAAAGAGAGCCGTCTTCAAGAGGATTGGTTTTGTATCCGGCTTTTTGGCAGGCTTCTAAAGTGAAGGCATCACCATTGGCTATTATCATAGCTCCCCTATCTATAGTTTTAAGATTTACGGCCATGGCTGCGGGATTCATCGCTACAAGAACCTCAGCTTTGCTACCAGGAGTCATAACCGATTCATCTCCGAAAGCTATCTGAAATCCGCTTACTCCGCTTAGAGATCCAAGAGGAGCCCTTATTTCAGCTGGATAGTCAGGAAGAGTGCTTAGCTTGCTTCCTGCTACTGCTGTGGCATTGGCAAACTGAGATCCCACAACCTGTATTCCATCGCCAGAGTCTCCTGCAAATTTTATGACTGCTATTTTCTTTTTTTGTACTTGAATCTTCTTGTGTTTTTTTTCCATATATTCCTCAGAAGAACTTTCTTTAATAAAAGAGCTATAATTTAGTATATTTATATAGAGTCCATGAGATTATATTACAATTTATTCGCCTTTTTATCAATTTATTGGAGGGTCTATGAAACTTGTGGAATATGAAGGAAAAGAAATTTTTTCAAGATACTCAATACCTGTCAGCCGACGCTATGCTATTATAAAGGACAAAAAGGATATTGAAAATCTCAAAATAGAGTCTTTCCCATGTGTGATAAAAGCTCAAGTATTGGCTGGCGGACGAGGCAAAGCTGGCGGTGTGAAAGTTGCCAGGAATATGAAGGAAGCTGTTGAGTTGGCTTCCCGCATGCTTAAAATGAAGATGATTACGCATCAAACCGGAGGGAAAGAAATAGTTGTCAATGAGCTTCTCATAGAGGAAGGTCTTGAAATAGAAAGGGAGATGTATCTTGCTGTAACTATGGACAGGAAAAACTCAAGGCCTGTTTTAATAGCTTCAAGCGAGGGCGGTATGTCTATAGAGGAATTGGCCAAAGAAAAGCCCGAAGCGATAATAAAAATCCCAATTGATCCAGAGGCGGGACTCTTGGATTTTCAGGCGAGGGAACTTGCTTTTGCCCTGAAAGCAGGCAAGGAAATTTTCTGCTCGCTTAAAGAGCTTGCCAAAAATTTGACCCGACTTTTTATTGAGAATGATGCCAGTCTGGCTGAAATTAATCCTCTTGTCGTCTTGAAAAATGGCAAACTTATAGCGCTTGACTCAAAGATAGTTACCGATGACAATGCATCTTGCAGGCATAAAGAATGGCAAAATTATCCCGATAGGGAATCATCCGATATAGAGATTGAAGCCAAAGCTGCCGGGGTAAACTATATAGGATTAGACGGCAGTATAGGATGTATGGTAAATGGCGCTGGTTTAGCTATGGCCACGCTTGACACTATAAATCTGGCTGGTGGCAGTGCAGCCAATTTTTTAGATGTTGGAGGAGGCGCAACGGTAGAGCAGATCACTAAGGCTTTTAGAATAATACTCAAGGACCCAAAGGTGAAGGCTGTGCTTGTCAATATTTTTGGCGGAATAATGAAATGCGACAATATTGCCTCAGGTATAGTTGAGGCAAGTAAAAATGTAAACATAAATGTGCCGCTCGTCGTAAGACTAGAGGGGACTAGAGTAAAAGAGGGTCGAGAAATACTTGATAAATCTAAGATAAAAATAAGCCAAGCATCAAGCGCTTGGGAAGCGGCAAAATTAGCTGTTGAGCTTGCAAAATAGGGAGGGATAATGTCTATAATTTTAAACAAAGATTCTAAAATACTAGTGCATGGCATCACCGGAGCACAGGGGTCTTTTCATGCTCAGCAGTGTATTGAGTATGGATCCAAAGTTGTAGCTGGCTTAACTCCGGGTAAAGGGGGAACTGCTCACCTCGGCGTCCCTGTTTTCAACACCGCCAAAGAAGCAGTCAAAGCTACTGGCGCGGATGTTTCCTTAATATTTGTTCCACCACCTTTCGCGGCGGATTCAATACTTGAGGCGGCTTATGCCGGGATAGATAAAATCATATGTATAACAGAAGGAATCCCCGTCATTGACATGTCTCGCGTAAAAAAGCATTTGAATGCGCTTAAGAATAGTGGAAGAGATATAATACTTGTGGGGCCCAATTGCCCCGGCGTAATAACACCGGGAGAATGCAAAGCGGGAATAATGCCGGGATATATACACAAAAAGGGTAAAATAGGGATAATATCTCGATCCGGGACTTTGACCTATGAGGCTGTGTGGCAGATAACTTGTCAGGGACTTGGCCAATCCACAGTCATAGGTATGGGTGGAGATCCTATACATGGTATAAACTTTATAGATGCTCTGGAACTATTCAAAAAAGATCCCGATACAGAGGCTGTTGTTATGATAGGCGAAATAGGCGGTAGCGATGAGGAAGATGCGGCGGCCTACATAAAAAAGAATTATGTAAAACCAGTCTTTTCTTTTATAGCCGGAAAGACAGCTCCAAAGGGCAGGAGAATGGGACATGCCGGCGCCATAGTTGAAGGGTCAAGCGGTACACATGAGGCAAAAGTGGCGGCATTGAGACAGGCGGGAGTAACTGTTGTTGAAAACATTTCTGAAATAGGGAAAGAAGTGGCTGCGGCTTTACTTGGAAACCCTAAAGTTGGAAAGGCAAAATGATAAAGAGATATAAAATAGAAAATGGAAAAGTAAATGAGGTTCCTCTCAAAGAGGATATAATCGTTCTTATAAACCCCGATGACAATGAAAAGCAGTATATACTGGGGAATTTCCAGATAGATTCACATAATTTGAACTCTGCGCTAGATCCTGAAGATCCTGCCCGTTTTGAACTAGAAGCTGATCATTCAGCTTTAATATTCAAGAGACCTAAAAACTATTCATCAAAAGATCATTTTTTATTTAAAGTTTCCTCTATGGGTCTGTTTCTTTTTAACGAGAAGCTCATAGTAGTTTTATCTGAAGACATAAATCTTTTTTCCGGGAAACAGTATAATTCAGTTTCAAATGTGAAGGAAGCCTTCCTCAAAATAATTTACAGTTCCATATATCATTTTGTGGAGCACCTTAAAGTCATAAATATGGTGGCAGAGGAGATAGAGACTAAGATAAATAAATCAATGGAAAATAAGTATCTCTTACATATGTTCACTCTTGAGAAAAGCCTTGTCTATTATGTAAGCGCAATATCTGCAAACAGTTTTGTTCTGGAAAAGATTAGAACGCATGGTCCTAAAATGGGCTTTGATGAAAAACTTATGGAACTTTTGGACGATATAGCCATAGAAAACAATCAGGCAAGATCTCAGGCTGATGTATACTCTCAGGTGTTTGCGGGATTAATGGATGCCAGAGCTTCTGTTATAAACAATAATATGAATATATGGCTTAAAAATTTGACCATAATAACGATAGCTATAGCTGTGCCTAATTTCTTTGCTTCAATGGGCGGTATGAGCGAACTTAGAGAAATAATTGGTATAGATAATACCAGATTTGCTCAGGCCATATTCCTTGTTTTTTCTCTCCTTTTAGCGCTTTTAACAATAGAAATGTTTCGAAGAATTGAAAAAAATAAATGAAAAAATTTAGACTTGTAAGTCTTGGTTGCCCTAAAAATCTAACTGATTCTGAAGAAATTTCATCTTTTTTTCATTCTAAAGGATACAAACTTGTCAATGAAGGTTTTTCACAGTTTGCGATAATAAACACATGCGCTTTTTTAAAATCGGCTGTCAAGGAATCCAAATCTGTCATAGAAGAATACCTTGAACTTAAAAGGAAAGGCATTGTTAAAAAATTGATAGTGGCTGGATGTCTGGTTGAAAGGGAAAAAGAAAAAATTTTAGAGGAATATCCTCAAATAGACGCTGTGATAGGAGTCAGTTCTCTGGACATGATTGATGAAGTTATTTCAGGGAAATCATATATTTTGAAACATCCCGACGTTATGAAAAGCAGGTCTAGGTTGTTGCTTACTAAAAGCCATAGCGTGTATCTTAAAGTGGCAGATGGATGCGACAATAGATGCTCTTACTGCACTATCCCATATATACGAGGTCCGCTTCGCTCAAAATCGATAGAGGATGTTTTTCAGGAGGCCATGTCTTTGTCTGAAAATGGAGCTGTCGAGATTTCCCTCATAGCGCAGGATTTAACTGCCTATGGCAGAGACATATATCGCAGTCCGGCGCTTAAGGAACTTCTCAAAAAACTTAGTTTGATAAAAAAGACGAGATGGTTTAGACTGATGTATATGTATCCTGATTTGATTGACAGAGAATTGCTTGAAATGATAAAGAACTCGGAAAATATATGTCATTACCTTGAGATGCCTCTACAACACATATCTGACAATGTGCTTAAAAAAATGAATCGTCGATCCAGTGAAAAAACTATACGCTCAAAGATAGAACTTATCAGAAAAATCTTACCAGAACTCGCCATAAGAACAACCTTTATAACAGGTTTCCCGCAGGAGACTGAAAAAGATTTTTTGAAACTTCTCTCTTTTGTAAAAGAATATAAGTTTGAAAATATGGCCGTATTCAAATATTCAAGAGAGAAGGGGACAAATGCTTATTCCCTTGAGGGACAATTGCCAGCAAAAATTAAAAATGAGAGATATAATAGACTTCTCATTGCCCAGTCTGAATGTGTTGACAATAGAAATAAGTCCCTCATAGGTAAAGAATTTGAAATACTTGCCGACAGCCAATTCATTGGCAGAAGATATGCCGATGCTCCTGAAATTGACGGACAGGTTAAAACAAATTTCCCCATGACTTCTGGCAAATTCTACAAAGTGAGAATAACAGAGGCCATAGGTTATCATTTACAAGGAGATGAAAAGAGGCGCAAAAGTGCGTAAGAGTGTCTGCCAGTATGCCCAAAAGACCTAAAAATAAATAGGTCTATTTTCATTAAAAAAAATGCCAAAGGTTTCTTTTTATTTTAGAGAGCAAGTCATAGAATATTTGTATAACCTGTAATCTTCGTATAGGACGAAGAGCATCCACCCTCAAACCGCTTAATTTGAGGTCACCAGGGAGATGGCGTTTTTCTTTTTGGAGATCTTATGGCGTTTTTTGATGTATTGAAAAAAATCTTCCTGATTATATTTTTATCTGCTGAGCTCTCTGCCCAAACAGAGATAAAAAATGAATTTATAGATCCAGAGGTGCAGAACTTTTTTGAGACTATGTATGGCTATAAAAAGCCGGGAGCCGTTTCCTCTTTCCGTGATGTGCCCATATCCCTTGTGAATAAAAACTCTTCGATAAAAAATATTTCATCAATGATGTCAAAGTATGAATCTCGCTCCATGCCGTCTTCTGATATGATGCCGCTTCACTACCTTGTTAAAAATGCTTATACCTCGGGGCCTATTTCATCTTGTGTAATAGAGCCAGACTCAAATTTTCCAGTCAAGGTGTTAAAGTTTTCCCTAGTTGAAATAAGAACGACAAATTCCGACTATAACAAGGTTTATTCTAATGTCCTTTTGCCTTCAGACTTTATTTTTGCCTTGGAAGAGACTGTAAAATCAGGCAAACAAGAATATAAGGTCATTGTGGGCTGGTTGCCTTATGAAAATATTGGATCTGTGATTGGCTCACCCTTGATAAAAAGTGTTTATCTTTCCAAGAGAAACGATTTAAAGGCGCCACTTACCGATGTCAATTTGGTAATAAAGGCCCCATCTGACAGAGATCCGGCTCTTTTTGCGGAGGCTTTTCAAAAACAAGTTTCATCAATAGGCTTTGTGCCAAAAGAAGTTAAAAATCTCAAGGTAGCTCCAAATGCCAGATTTTACCTCATAGAGATTAGTGGTGGAATTCCTATTGATAAGACTGATCAATTATTGGCCAATCCTTTCGTCTTGAAGTTTAATTAGCATATCTTACTCACTTTGCCCTCCAAATTTATATAATTGTATTTATGGAACAGATAAAGGAAATTAGGAAGTCCAAAAACGGATATAGGATAATATTTTTAGTTTCTCTAGTTTTTGCCTTGCTTTTTGAATGCCTTGTATTCATTCGCTCTCAAGTTCAAAAAATAGAATCTGTTTTAAGGGACGATTTCAGAATAGTTCTTGTAAAATTGCCAGAAGTATCCAAAGAGTCAGTTATGGAAAAAGTGGCTGCATTGCAAGGTGTTAGCAATGTAGTTTTTGTTTCATCTCAGGAAACTCTTGAAAAGATAAAACAGGAGGATAAAGAGTTATATTATTCTCTTTCTGCGGTAGGCAGAAATCCAATTCCTGACATAATAGAAGTGCAATTGCAAGATACAGCATTGGGGGATTTGGAAAATTTTGCCACTGAGGCCTTGAAGATAAGAGGGATTGACGATGTTAAGTATAAGATACTTGAATCCTATGCAATAATACACTTTTCATTTTATTCCAAATTTCTTTCGGTTGTTATTTCGCTGGCACTGCTTATAGCCATAATCATCTTTTTCACCGGCATAGCGCATGCGGGATTTTCCAATTTTTTCACTTCACTAAGAAATTCATTCAAGTGGTTTTCTGCGGGCCTCCTTGGAGCGGGCTGCGCTGTTTCCTTCGTGTATATGGTGATTTATCCCGTCAAATATCTCAGCCCCGTCTGGGTATGGCCAAGTTATTGGTGGCATATTCTAGTTGGACTTGTTTGCGGCCTTTTGGGCTGGGTTTTTTATCAATGGAAAAAAAATTAACTCCTTTCTTCTTATTTTTTGTCATGTATTTTATTGCGTCAGGCCTTTGTTTTGCGCAGAAAACTGAGAAACATATTTCTAAATTGCAGGAAATACAAAAACAGATAGATCTTAGAAACAGGGAGCTTGAAGAATATATAGGCAAAGTGGAGGATTTAAAAGCGCAGATGCGTTCTATAAAGAGAGAAAGTGAAGAGGAAAAAAAGAGAAAAAAAATGCTTGAAGAATCTCTTAAAAAAACTTCTGGAAATATTTCAGGACTTCGCGAGAAATACTCAGCTCTTAAAGAAGCATATATGCGCATCTTATTTGAAATGACAATGGATAGTTCAAAAATGTATATCGAGAGTTTTTCAATGACTGATTACTATGGCAAAGATACCATAGTAAAATCGATAACGCTTAGAAACATAATACTTGGTAAATCGGCCATAGCTAAAAGCGTGAACAAGAAAAGCGCCACAACCGATGTTGAAGTTAAAAAACTAATAAGTAAAAAGCAAAGTATGGACGAGGAAAAGAGGAGAGTCCTTGATAGACTAAGACAAAGAGAAAAGAAACTGACTATTACAAAAAGAGAAATGGAGAATGATCAAAAAAAGCTTAAAGCTTTGCAAAGTGAAATAGTTCGGCTTAAAAACTCGGCGGCCGAATTGAGTGGTCTTATAAAAAAACTCAAAAAACAATCCCCTTATAAAGATCCTAAGTTGACTTATATCCCAATTGAAAAATACTCGCTTCCGTGGCCTGTGGATGGTATGATCATAAGCCGTTTTGGAAAGGAATATGTCCCTCAGCTTAAAACATGGCTTATCAGAGACGGGATAAGAATAAAAGCTCAACTTAGAACTCCTGCAAAATCAGTTATGAATGGGACTGTTGTCTATACCGGCCCTTTCAGAAATTATGGGAATATAGTTGTAATTGGCAATGAAGAAAATGTATTTACTACTTATGGGATGCTTGGATCAATTTCAGTTAATTCTGGGGATAAGGTGAATGCTGGATCTATCGTTGGCTATGTCGGAGATGATGTGCAGGCTATTAAAGATGATGAGAATTTACACAGCGCCCTTTACTTTGAAATAAGGATAGGTTCAGACGCTGTAGATCCACAACTTTATTTAAAAAAATAGACTCATTGAGGAGAATATGAAAATGAAAAAAAGAACTTTGTGGCTTACAATAATTTTTTGCTCGGTTTTCGGATTTGTATTTCCGAAGATTAATTCCGCCGCTGACAATACTTATCAACAACTCAAAGTCCTTGTGGATATGATAGAGATAATAAATAAAAACTATGCGGAAGATATTGACTATGAAAAACTCATACATGGCGCCGCTAGAGGCATGGTGGATCAACTTGACGAATTTTCTCAATTCATGGACAAGAATGTTTACAAAATAGTAATGGAAGATACTGAAGGAGAGTTTGGCGGTATAGGGATAAGACTTGATATTAAAGATGGCTGGCCTACAATAATAACCCCAATGCCCGGTACTCCCGCTTATAAAATGGGGCTTTTGCCCGGAGATAAAATTGTCAAGATAGAGAGTGAGACCACAAAAAATATGGTTTCAGATGAAGTTGTCAAGAGACTTAGAGGAAAACCAGGCACAAAAGTTAAAATTACAATAGCCAGAGAGCCTGTAAATAAAGATGAGGATTGGATTTATAAGGATTTAGAAATATCAAGAGAGTTGATAAAGCCAGAAACCGTAAAGTATAAGCCTATGCCAGACTCAATAGCTTATGTGAGAATAGTTGATTTTTCTGGCCATATGGTGGATGATTTTGCCAATGTTATGAAAAAAGTCTCAGCTGATAAATCTCAGGGATTGATTTTAGATCTAAGATACAATCCCGGCGGTTTATTGATGGGAGCTGTGGACCTTTCCAGATTCTTTATTTCAGGCGAAAAGATGATAGTTTATACTAAAGGTAAGAATAGTTCCAATTATCAGGAATTTCACTCTTATGCTAAAGCGCCATATCCAAGCTTGCCGATAGTTGTCTTGATAAATAAGTATTCAGCCTCTGCCAGCGAGATTTTTGCTGGAGCTATGCAGGACAATAGGCGCGCTGTGATAATAGGCGAAACTTCCTTTGGCAAGGCCAGCGTTCAACAGATAATTCCACTCGCAGACGGCTCTGCTCTGCGTCTTACAATTGCCCATTACTATACACCGTCAGGTAAAATGATACATAGAGATCCTAAGACTGGCAAAGGCGGAATAACACCAGATATTAAAGTAAAAATTTCCAGAGAAGATGAGCTGAAAGTTTTTGAAAGCATGGAGGAGATATACTATCCTCAGAAAGAAAATGCTATCAAAGACAAGCCAAAAGTGAAGGATGAATGCTTGGAAAGAGCTCTGGAAATACTTAAGGCAAGAGATTCTTTCTTAAGCCTTAAACAAACCGTATGAGAATACTTGCCATTGAAAGCACTTGTGATGAAACTTCAATAGCCTTGCTAAGTGGCAGGAAACTTAAGAAAAATCTTATTTATTCACAGGTGAATATACATAGAAAGTATAAAGGCGTGGTTCCAGAAGCCGCTAGCCGCGCTCACAGCGACAAAATAGCCTTGCTTCTTTCAAGGTCTGGTTTTTTGAAAGAAGAGATCTCAGCTGTTTCTTTTTCAAGAGGTCCGGGGCTAAATGGCTCTCTCATAGTTTCCTTTATGGCGTCTTCGACTGTGTCTGAATTTCTGAAAGTTCCTCTAATAGGAGTGAATCATCTAGAAGGCCATCTGCTTAGCTGTGAAATCAGAAACAGATGTATAGAGGATATTTTCAAATTTCCCATTATTGCTTTAATCGTCTCTGGTGGACATAGTGAACTGTGGCTTGTCAAAGGCTATGGCAAATATTCTTTGCTGGGCGCCACAAGAGATGATGCCGTTGGTGAAGCATTCGATAAGACGGCTAGACTTCTTGGATTCCAATATCCGGGTGGGCCTCTAATAGAAAAGGCCGCCGCTAAAGTAAAGGATGCCGGATTTTCTTTTCCTGTGCCCATTGTGCCTAAAGGATTTGAATTTTCATTTAGCGGATTGAAAACAGCGGTATCTTATAAGCTTGCAGGAGAAAAAATAATATCGGCTGATAAATATAAGATAGCCGCAGCATTTCAAAAATCTGCTGTTGAAGCTTTGCTTGTCAAAACTCTGGCGGCTGTCTCAAAATACCCGGTCAGGCAAATAGCTGTGGGGGGAGGGGTTTCGGCTAATGGGTATTTGAGGAAAGTTTTTACCGAAAAGATGAGGGAAAAAAATGTTGAGGTTCTCTTTCCTGAAAAGAAATATTGTGGTGATAATGCCGCTATGGTGGCGGCTTGCGCTTTTAGGCGCTTAAAAGCTGGAAAGTTTAGAAATTGCACTAAACCGGAAGCAGATTTAAAGATAGAGGATTGGAACTGATTATGCTTATATGGATACTCGCCGATGGCAATATCTCAAAATATCAAGCTTATAAGACTCTCATTGCCCGTTTTGGCAAGGAATATCCCGATTTGAAAGTGTCTTTTGAGATTAAAAGCAAAAATACTCTTTGGAAAACTTTTTTCAGATTTTTAAGAGATCCTAAAAGAAATCCTCTGGCCGATATTGTGGAAATTCCACACAGCTGGACCTCATTATTTTCCAAACTTGGTTTATTTCTTGAACTTGAACCTATACTTGGTAAAATCAAAATAGAGGATTACCCACATTTCCTTGTTCCAGCAATGAGGGCGGAAGATGCTGATCGTATTTTTTCCATCCCTTTGTGGGTGGAGGCGCAATCTTTACAGTACAGAAAAGATATGCTTAAAGAATTTTCCTCAATAAATATGTCAATGCTAAGTTGGCAGGATCTCCTAGATATCTGCTCTGCGTTAAAGAAAAAAAACAAGAAAAAAGATTTTTACCCACTGGATAATTTCAATCCATCTGTAATAGATTCAGATGATGTCCTCTCTTGCGTGTTAAACAGGGGCGGTCTTGGATATTTTTCAAAAGATCTGGGATCTTGCGATATATTGAAAGATGAGACTATTTCAGGGATTGAGGATTATTTTGAGCTTTTTAAGTTGGGGTATATGCCTATTTTTCAAGAAAATTTTCATGAAGCCGCTTTTATAGGTTCAGGGCTTAGCGCAATGACTTTTTCTTGGCGTATGCCAATAAAAATAGGCAAATCTGTTATGCAAACAGCGCTTATGCCCGCTATGAGGAGAAGGACAAATGTTGTCAGAAGTTGTAATCTGGCAGTTTCATGTAACTGTAAGGAGATAGATGAATCGGGAGTTTTTATAAACTGGCTTATGGAGTATGAGAATGCCTCTTTTTTAAGAAAACAGATAGGCGTTTTCCCGGCGAAAGAAAAAGAACTAAAAAAACAGGAGGATTTGCCTCAGGCATATAGAGAAATTTTTGCCTCTGTTTCAGCCATTTCAAATTTTACTGTTTATCCGACTTTTGAGAAGATACTTTCCAGCGCTCTTTTTGATACCTCTGTGGATCTGGCAAGAGGCGATTATCAAAGGGAGAATTTGATTAAGAGACTTATGCTTGTCAAAGGAGAGACTGATTACTTATTGTCTATTTATTAATTTATTGAGGAGTTATAAAGTGTAAAGGTAAAGCGTTTGTAGAGATTTATATGAAAGATATTGAGAATAGGAAAAATTTAGGCGAAGAAGATTTCTTCAAGAAGATTTCTTCTGTGGCCTACCAGGAGTCTGGCTGTGATGGTGTATCTGTCTTTCATTGTCTTCATGAAAAAGGCTTTCTCAAAGGTCTGTATAAGTATTCCAGAGGTTTTTTTTATGAGTTTTCAGAATATATTTTTTTTGAAGGAAAGGAATATTTCAGGCATTCAGTTTTGTCCAAGAGGCCTTTTTGGGACAAAGTTTCACATGTATGGTATTACTACTATCCAGTTGAAATAAAAGGCGATTTCGATTTGTCGGGGTTTAGCAGAGAAAACATTGTTTTTTTCAGATTTGAAAAATTATATGGCTCAAAACCATCATCTAGAAAACTTGAAAAAGCTAAAGAAGTTGTTAAAAATGGAATGGAAAACTTTTATCAAGTGGACTTTGAGATACTTAAAACTCATTATTATCAGAGTATAAACACATTGGCAAGACTTGGAGAAATTTTTGCTTCAAGCATAAAAACAGAGGACAGTTATAAAACTATCATATCAGGTTTGCAGAAACATTTTGGTTTTGACAGAATAAGATTTTATGTGGTAAAGGAAAATGAAAAAAAACTTGTAGGCGCTTATAGCGTGGATGTCTCAGGGAAAGTGAAATCTATAGATTATGACAGAATAATTCTTGAGCCCGGGTCTCATAGATTTGCCGACATAGTGCTTGAAAAAACTCAGCAGGATTACTCGCGAATTTATGGAGACAAAGTATTTTATCTTCCACTGAAAAAGGAAAATAGACCTATGGGACTGCTTATATTCGACAATCTGCTCAGCCAAATTCCCATATCTTTAGAAGAAAAGGATATGCTTAAGTCTTTTTCATCCCAGATAGCTATGGCCATAGACAATATAAATCTGTTTAATAAGATAGAGGAACTTTCACTATATGATGAGCTTACTGGACTTCCTTTGAGAAGATATTTTAATTCGAGATTTCAGGAAGAATTCTATCGCGCCGAGAGATTTTCACAGCCACTTTCAATATTGTGGATAGACATAGATTATTTTAAGGAGATAAACGACACTTATGGCCATCAGATAGGAGATGTGGCTTTGAAGGAAGCGGGGAGACTGATAAACTCAAGTTTGAGAAAGATAGATTTTCCATGTCGCTATGGCGGGGATGAGATAATAATAATGCTTCCTCAAGCTACTTACACTGAGGCCATAAATCTTGGGAGAAGACTTTTAAATGAGATAAAAAATGTAATGATTCCTGTGCCTTTTTCATCTAATAAAGAGGTCAAGTTGACATTGAGTATGGGAGTGGCTTCATATCCAGCAGATGCATTGAAACCAGAGGAGTTGCTAGCTAAGGCCGATGAGGCTCTTTATTGGGTAAAGTCGCATGGGAGAGACTCAATAAAGGCATATTGCGAAATTAAATCCCCGCAAGGATCGTAAAGTGGAAGGCGGCTTTTGCGCTTTCACGATTGTGCGCTAATGCCAACTCTTTTTAACAAAAATAAAACAAAAATGAAATTCTTTTCAAGTAATATAAGATTATGTTTGTGAAATACCTGATTTTTTTTATATTGGCGTTTGAGTCCGCAAATTTGTGCGCTTTTTTTTCTGACTATATGTATGATTCCAAAATAATGGGTATGGGTTTGTCTGGTTCTGCTTATGAAAGTGTATTTTCATTTAAGTACAATCCAGCTCTTGCGGGAGCAGTCAGAGATCCATCTGTGGCAATTTCTCACAGCGGTTCGCATTTCTCAGCATCTTCAAATGAGAAAATAAGGACAATTTCATTTGATGCAGTTGTGCCGTCTAGAATAAAAATATGGAATATGTCTTATTCTCTGGACTATTCTTCAGTCTATGGAGAGGAATACGATCAGCGAGTTATCTCTCTTGGCGCCGCCAGCTGGCATTTGAGAGATTTTGGAGAAGAATCTCTAGATGGCGGCATAAATCTTAAATCTTTGTCCTTGAAGGGACCAAATGGCATTTCAGAGTCTAAAATGGCGGCAGATATAGGCGCTGTGTTTAGATTGAGGGATTATCAGATTGGTTTTTCAATTCTCAATTTCAATGCGCCAACATTTTCGCAAAGTAAAGCAAAAGCGGCTAAAACGATGAAATTTTCTCTGGCCAAAATAAGGGAAGATTATTCCTTGTGCGCTGATTTAAGCAAGAGGGACTTTCCGGATAATAACTATACAATAAGCGCTGGGGCTGAAAGATTTTTCAGGCTCTATGAAGGGGGCGTAATTCTTGCTTATGCTGGTTTAGGCGCTGGAGACAATAAAACATTTGCAAGTTTTGGCGGGGGATATAAGAAGATGTCTTATGAAATTGCTTATTCTTTTTCTCTCCCGCTCAACGGCGCTATGTCGATAGCCAATTCAGTCTCATTTTCATTTAGGTTTGGTTCAAATGACGAGGAGACAGAGTATCAGAAACTGATTTCAATGGAAATGAAATACAGGCGTGATTTAATGACCTCATTAGATAGAAGTGAAGGTGAAAGAGTGAGATTACAAAAAGAATTGCATCAGATGAGAGAGGAAATAGAAAGACTTTATGAAATTATAAAAAAGGAAAAGGGGAAGATATCTGAATTGGAAGAGTCGAGAAAAAAACTTTCTGACATAGTTAAAAGGCATAATCAAAGCCAGGAAGAATTGCGTTTGCTTGAAGAAAAAAGAAGGCAGGAAAGGCTCAAACAGATAGAGGAAAATTATCAACTTGATTGGAAAAATTATATCAAGATGAAAAATTCCAATGCTTCTAAAGCCGCCTTAAAAGGGTATGTTCAAAAGATTATAAGCCAGTATCAAGGTTTGGGAGTGGATATAAGCGAGGCCGCGCTTGAGATGCAGTAGCTCTCTGGTGATTAGAGAAGAAAAAGTAAAGTGCAAAAGTTAAAGTTAATATACATAAGATTGAGAAACTTTTTGTTAACATTTTTTTTATAAGTGCTTAACTTAAGTAAATGTAAGATATAATTATGGAAAATTCACATTCCACAAAAAGCCATGCGCAGTATGTGTCAGCGGAAAGCGATATATTGTCTTCTCTTATAGCTAGGCAGTCCTCCGCTGAGACTATAAGGTATTTACAGGATAAAATAGATCGCGCGGCTCTTGAACATCAAACCGCTTTAAGGAATAAAGATGCAATAATAAAAGATTTGAACAAACAAATCGCTTCAATGAAAGAACATGTTAAAGAACTGAAAGCCAAATATGATGAGGCGCTGGAGGATTCTCTCAAAGAACAGCTTCTAAGCAAGGTTAAGGTGGAGGAAGCAAGCAATTTAATCAAAGAACAAAAATTGAGACATCAGCGTGAGCTGAAATTGATAAGCGAGCTTTTGGAGAGATCTAAAAGTGAGATTTTGGCCCTTTCATCAAAACTTGAAAATGAGAGAAAAGAAAAAGAGAATCTCAAATTAAAGATACAGGCTCTTGAACTGCAGAAGGCGGATCTTGCTGATAAGACAGCTTTGCTGGAAAACAATATCTCTCAAAGCAAAAAGGCAGTTGAGGAAACCCTTGGCAATTTGCTTGAAGAAAGAAAAAAAGGCGCCGAATTATCCAAAAAAGTAAATGAGCTTGAAAATAAAATATCCAGTCTTAACAAAGAATTGGATAATACCAGGCTCAATTGGGATGCTGAAAGAAAAGAGTGGAGAGAGTTGTGGGAAAGAGAGCGCAGTGTCTGGGAAACTCATAGACAGGAATTTGCTGTTTGGGAAGAAAGACTTAGGAGCGAAAGAGAGGCTTGGCTTGAAAGATTGAAGAAAGAAGAAGAAAAAGGCGTTGACTATGCGGGCAATATAGCCAGAATACTGGAAGATACCTCGAAATGGTCTGAAAAAGTGACTCAAATACTCAAACTTTATGCTTCGAAAGGTGTTCAGTTGCCGCAAGTATTTGTAATGCCGGAGACAATCAAGTCCAAGACTTCATCTACTTTCAGAAAAATACTGGCTATGGCAAGTATCTCTATCGCTCTGCTATCCTCTGGTATCTGGTGGGCATATGACTATTCCACTAAATTACATTTAAGTCTTTCACATAGCAGTCAACTTGAAGGCGGCAAATATACGGGTATAATCCCATTTTCAAATGGATACGCCCTTTCCACATGGGCTGACGGATTAATTTTTGTTTCTCAAGAAGGCAAAGTTGAAAAAAGGATAAGTGATTTTTCAGGCCATAAACTTAAAATTTCTGCCATAACTTCAGCCAATGGATATATCTGGGCTCTGGACATGGCTCAGCTTAGATTTGTAAAAATAGATCCTGAAAGTGGAAAAATAATTTCATGGGTAAAAACCGCTGGTCCAGCTCCTCAGGGGCTGGCATTCGATGGTTTCAATCTATGGTCTTTTGACGCGGCGACGGGACTTATGTATAAATACTCGCTTAACACAGAAATTAGTGGAATAATCACATACAATATAGGCTCACTTAAAAGCGCGGATGCTCTGCAATGGAATGGGAATGATTTGATAGCTGTCTCTCAAGGCAAGATTTTAAGATATGTCTTTGAAAATGACAATTTCAAGAAAAAATCAGTACAGAAAGTGGAAAATATAGTATCATTTTATATTGACAAAAAAGATTTAGCCGCTCTCAAGAATAGCGGTATGTCTTATGCTGTGGATTTTTATAAAGTGAAAAATTCTTCGGAGGGAAAATGAGAGTTTTAAAGAAAATACTTTCAATTGCAATATTTGTTCTTGCGCCGTCAATTTCTATGGCTCAACAGGCATGGATAGACGGTATAACAGTGAAATATGGTGGTACTGTAAGAGGTGATTCAACCTTTGGCCCTAGGATAGAGTTTGAAAGGGCCAGAGGCGCTTATCCCGATTCAACTCTTGAACTTTGCGCCGATATAAACTGCAAAGTCAGCGATTCCACAATGACCTTTGCCATAGACCAGCTGGATTTTGAGATATTCAAGTTTACCAGTGGCAGTAATCCCTATGACCCAGCCAGCACACCGCCTATACGCACTATATCGATGTACAGTGTTGGCAACTGCGTTTGCTAAACTCCCAGTTCAAACTGTGAGCAAACGCCGCCTGAGAGATGCGCCACTTGGGATGGCTCATATAATCTGAATGGCCTCTTTGGCAAGACAAATGGCGAGTTTGGCTTTAGGGCCACAGTAAAGACAAATTATGTTTCAAATTCGGCCGGCAATATAAGTATACAGCAGACATCTGCCTACCCCGGCCAGAATCAAAAGCCCATAGTAGTAGATGTCACCAATATACATGTGTATAGAGCCACGCCAACAGTAGTGGGCAAAATAACCGGCATTGCCGCCCAGCCTTACAATGTACTTTACAGACTTTCCAAAGGCGCCACTGTCACCATAGGCTTGTATGAGACATCGGACCAAAATTTTACCAGTCCTTTTAGAACCATTGTTGACAATTTGCCAAGAATAGGCGAAGGGATCCCAGACGGCACACTGACCAATGGCGACTTCTGGGATGGGCGAGACAATCAAGGCAGGATAGTGCCCAAGGGAACATATTTAGGCAGAATTGAGGCTGAAAGCACGGATGAATATGGCAGGGACATAGCCTATCCAGTCACTTTTTATATGGAATTGGATCCGCTTCAGATTACGGATGTGGCTATAAAGCCGCTTGGTCAAAGCGCCACGGATGTGGCTATGGTAAGTTTTATGTTGACAGAGGCCGCCACTGTTTATTTGGACATCTATCCGCCCGGCACTTCTTTTGCAAATGTGAACTGCTCCAATTCTTCAGATGCCTGTAGCCCAAGCGCGACAAGGCTTAAGCGGATTGTGGAAGAGAAGAATGCTAGGATTACTTCAAGTATGTATTGGGATGGACGAGATGAAAATGGGAATATTGTTTGTGACGGGAATTATGTATTTGCCCTTTCGGCTGTTTTGCCTAGCGGCACATCGCAGGTGTGGACAAGCAAACTTTCAGTTGGGACTTTGCCCATAGCCAGAGGCCTGCCTCTTGCTTTTTTAAGCCCGTCTTCAACAGTAATAGGCTCTACTCCTCCAGCAGCAGGTTTGGACCCATTCTATTTTAGATATACCCTTTATAGGCCTGGCGAGGTAACTTTGAATATAAGGGATATGAATGGCAATTTAGTAAGAGAATTGGTTCACGAGAGCCGTTCAAGCGGTGTTAAAAATGTTGAGACATGGGATGGGAAATACAGCGATGGCAAATGGGTATCAAGTGGCACTTATCGCGCCGAGATGATAATAAAGGACCCATATACTTGCGCGGCGGCACAGACATCTTCTCACACTGTGACCTTTCTTGCAGATATGTTCAGGATAGTTGATGTGAAAACATTTCCTCTAATTGGCGATGCCACCGGAAATGCCGCTATACAATTTGAATTGTCTCAGTCTATGTGGGTGGATTTGAATATATATGCGCAAGATGTTCTTATAAAGGAAAGTGAATGGCCATGGCAGTCAGGGATGCCCACACCTATATATAAGGTTTCTGGTATTAGACCTGGCAGATATAAAGTGACTGACTACTGGGACGGAAGAGATGAGACTGGCTATATGGTTGCAGATGGCAGATATCCTTTCACTCTTGTGGCCCATAGCACTGGAACAACTCCCTATATGTATGCCACAGATAAAGTGTATGGCTATGTGGATGTGGCTAGGGGCAATATCATTTTCACTGGATTTGATGTTATCCCAACCATACCGCAGGTCTATAATTCAAGCGAAACCATAGAATTGCCGCCTTATGAAATAGACTATACCTTGACCAGACAGTCTTCCGTAACTATACAGATAATGACCTTATCCGTCCCTCCCACTGTGAAGGCCAATGTAATATCAGCACAGATAAGAGATGCCAATATCTTAAATAAAGATTTTTGGGACGGCAAGGACGATAATGGCTCATATCTAACTCAGGGATCCTACAATGTGAGAATAGTGGCCGAGGATATTGCAACTAGAATGGTGGCTGTCACCACTGTTCAAATGACCATAGATGTTAACCCCTTGAGAATATTTGACGTGTCTATTGCTCCACTGACTTTAGATACCCCAGCTAGTATAAGCTATCAAATATCTGAGCCTATGAAGGTTGTCACCAAAATATATAAGCCGGGCACTACATTTGGTACCTCTGGCGAGGCATTGCCTTCGGAGGAGAGCGCTATAGTCAAGAGGATAATAGGCATAAGGCCGGCCAGAACTCCGATAAATGAGTACTG
>DYLH01000006.1:33201-63155 GCA_020722185.1 Candidatus Avelusimicrobium gallicola
TAGTCAAGAGGATAATAGGCATAAGGCCGGCCAGAACTCCGATAAATGAGTACTGGGACGGCACAGATCTGGCGCTGAATAAAGTGCCAGACGGAAACTATGTTTTCAAGATTTATGGTTCAACGGATGTCAATGCCATAGACAGTATAACGGGAGATTATAATTCTGGAACGACTCTGGCATCTGATATAGTAACGGCCAATATACCGGTGGTAAAGACTGCTATAGGAGATCTTTGTCAGGAGTTTGAAAGTCAGACTTTCTTTAAGCCGAATCCATATATTGGCAATACCGGTAAATTTGTAATCTATGTCCCCTCGCAGGGCAATGTATATTTGAAAATATACAATCTTGCGGGAGATAGAGTTTATTCGAAAGATTTTACAGGTCTTGCTGGAGACAGCTATGTCAATTGTGACGGAGCTTGCGGGCCAGATAACGGTTTCCTTTGGGATAAGAAAAACTCAGCAGGGAAAACTGTTGCTCCCGGCGTCTATATCGCCGTGTTGAGATATGAAGCTACGGGCGGAGCAAAGGATATTTGTCAGATAAGGAAGAAGATACTAATTCCTTGAAGAGAGGTAAGATTATGAAAATAAAATTTTTAGCTATTTTGTTTTTGCTTCTGTCTGCCAATAATTCCTATTGCTTTGACTCATCCATAGGCACTGGCGGCTCTGTGTTTATGAAAATACCTTCTGGTTCAGCCAAATTGCAGGGGCTTGGAAATAATGGCGTATCATATCTGGAAGGCACAGATGCTATGAGTGTCAATCCGGCCGGCATAGCCACGAGCCAAATGAGAGAATTAAATTTTTCTTATTTGAGTTGGTTTGCGGATTACTCGGGCAAGTACATATCTTATGTGGAACCAATAGGACAAAGCGTTATAGGCTTAAATCTGGCCTACTTTGGGGTGGATGGCTTTGATGCTAGAGATGCTTCTGGTGTGCCACTTAATTCTACAGATATAAAGGCTAAACATATCTATGGCTCGCTTGCCTTAGCTAAAACTTTTTTTCTAGAAAGGCTTTCCCTTGGAGTTGCGATAAAAGGAATAAGCGAAGATAACTATGAATCCACAAACAAGAATACAGTTTATGATATGGGCGCGGTACTGAGACTTTCTCGCAAGCTTTCTATAGGGTGGTCAATGCAGAATACAGGAAAAAAATCAAAGGTTGTAGGGGTCCAAAGATATGGCCTTACATGGAAATTTAATCCATTTTTACTTGCCACTTTTGATCAAAAAAAATTCACTGATTCAAAGGCTATCCCCGGTTTTGGCGCAGAATTCACTATCCCGGAAGAACTGCTTCAGGTAGGCAAGGTGGTTTTCAGAACAGGCTATAGTGACACTGTGGATTATGGTAGGAATTATGATGACAAGACTCTTGACACATTTGGACTTAGCAATGTGCATGGTTGGTCTTTTGGCATAGGTATATACACGGCGCAAGCTTTTGGAAGCATATACAGCTTTGATTACTCTCTGGTGCCTTTTGGCGCTTTGGGAAAAAGCTCTCAGTTTACAATTAAAATTCAGTTTTGATTATGAAGAAGCTTAGAAAGGGCCAAACAATGGTTGAGTATATACTTGTCACGGTGGCTTTATTGGCAGTGTTTGTGATTATGTATAGATCTCTCCAGTGGGCTGTGGCGGATGCTTTTAAGTCGGGAGGAAAAGTCGTTGTAAGGACTTATATGCCCACTTATAAATGAGGTGATTTTTTTATTTGGGTTAAGAAAGCTGATTTTTTTATATAATAATCCTAAAATCGGCTACAGTTGATTTTCTGCTTTTGACTTTTAAGAAGTTTAAGGAGGAAAAATGAATAAGTATTTTAAAAACAGGAAAGGTCAGAACACTGTGGAATATTTGTTGATGTTGTCTGCCATAGTTGGTTTTGTTCTCATTGTCGGCGCCTTGATGAAGAAGGCTATGCCTGGACTTTTTGGTCAGATACAGAATCTTATTTCTGGCGCTGCGGGAAGTCTTGGCTCCAGTGGCGGCAACTCCAATTAAGTTCTCTTTAAGATGCGTTTATCTTATTGACGGCTGAAAAAGTCGAAGGGTTTTTTGTTCACAAAAAAATGTCAAAAATATATTTTGACGGCAAACTAAAGCGTAGATATAGAAAAGCTCAGGTAACTGTGGAACTTCTTTTGGTTTTGCCTATATTTTTTCTTATGCTTTTCTTTATAATGGAGATAGGTTTGCTTGCTCATAAGATAATCGTGGTAAATCATGCGGCCTATGAGCTGGCCAGAATAGGTTCTCTTCTAGCAGGTCCTATGGGTGGGGCTAAAGATGAAGAGGGCGCCAGAGATGTCACGAGTAAGTTAAATGCTGTCAAATGTGAGATGTTCAAAAATTGTAATCAGGTTGCTCTCATTACATCCATAGAAGACACTGCGCCAGATCCTCAAACTGGTGGGACGCATGTGAATCAAGATTTTGTTGTTACGCTTATATATCCCGTGAAGCTTGCTTTGCCTGGGCCTAATTTTTTCCTAGCTGATCCTCCGAGAACGGCTCATGTAAAAAAAATAAGGGTAACTGTTCGTATGCCGATAGAAAAGCCATTTTTTAAGAGCTCAAGCATTTAAGTTCACTGAAAAAGTGCATTTATAGATAGAGAACAGAACATAGATATTGAGAAATTAGGGAAAGTTGAAAAGTTTTAACTTTTTGAATTTTAAAACTTTGGAACTTGCGTACTATTGTATTCCGCTCTTTCGCAATGTAGCTCTGAATCAGTTCTTAAGGGCATAAGCTGGAAACAGTACCTGTTTCTAACAGGTTTTTGTTTGGCTAAATTTTAGAATTCATATTTATTTAACATCGATTTAACACTGTAAGGCTATAATTTGTTTAGGAAACCCTGTATACAAGGAGAAAAAGTATGGAAAAAAAAGGCGTGCTTCTTCCACTGATACTGGCATTCTTTGCGGCATCTATTTACTGGTGGATATTGTCTAATAAGGAAAAGGATATTGCCAAGGATTTTGAAATGGCTCAGGTTTTAGTAGCTAAATATGATTTGCCTGCCAGAACTGTCATTAAGGCTGATCTGGTGGAAACTGTTGAGATTCCAAGAAGATATATACAGAAAGATGCTTATGAAGTCAGAAGCGCAGCAGACATCAAGATGGTGGTGAACCTTGTTTCAGCTATCAGGATACCAAAAGGAAATCAGGTGACGCAGTCAGCTCTTCTTGCTTTAAGCCCTGAAGCGGGACTAAGTGTTAAAGTGCCACCTGGACTTAGAGGGGCGGTATTGCCTGTAGACAGCGATTTACTGAGACTTATAAAACCAGGCGACAGGGTTGATATACTTGTGACTTTTGAGGCTGTGATGGCCGATGGGAAAAAGGAGAGGGTTACAGCTACAATTTTGCAAAATGTTCTTGTGCTTGGTGTTGGCACAAATCTTGGGCAGGGACTTAATGCCGCTATGGCGGCCGCGAAAGAGAAACAAGCGGCGGCGGCAAATGCTTTCAGTGACAAGGGTTCACTCAGCCTTGCTCTTAATCCAATTGAAAGCCAGTATCTTTCTCTTTCTCAGAAAAACGGAGATGTGTCTGTTGTCGTCAGAGGTCTTGGCGATATTGAAGTGCATTTTCTGGAAATGGCCAGCTTTAAGAAGCTGATAAAGTGATGTTTATAGGATTGATTATTTTTTGCCCTGAGTATTTTTTGGAGGTGATATGAAAAAAGTTTTGTGGGCTATTTTGTTGACTTGCTACGGCTCGGCCTTTTCGCAAAGCCAGATGGTTGCCGTCAGCGCTGATATAGTGGAGATAAGCGGCTCCATACAGAAAACTAAAGGTTTCTCGTGGAATCAATTCTTTGATTTTAGCGAAAAGAGCATTCCGGGTATTCTGACTATCGGAGATTTTGAAAGGAAAACTCAATTGAGCACCTCGCTTAAACTCCTTGAAACAGAGGGGAAAGCGCAACTTCTTTCAAACCCTAAAGTGGTTACCAAAAGCGGAACACAGGCTAATTTTACAGTTGGCGGAGAAGTGCCAATCCCATATTCCAACAATCAGGGAGTCGGCGCAGAGTTTAAAAAATATGGCGTCATACTTCAAGTTCTGCCCACCATAATTCCAGACAAGAAAGACACAGTGGATGTTCAGATAGCTTTGGAAGTTTCAAACGCGGACTATTCCAAAACTGTGGTTGTGTCTGGCACATCTATTCCATCAATGACGACAAGACAGATACAAACCGAAGTGGAGTTGAAAAGTGGAGAGACTCTGGTCATAGGCGGGCTTAAGAGAAGCACAAGAAATGTTTCAAGAAATAAAGTCCCCATACTTGGAAGTATTCCTCTGATAGGGGCGCTTTTCAGCTATAAAGATGTAGTGGAGGAACAGGGGTCTCTTTTCTTATTTGTGACATTTGAGATAATAAAATAAAATGCAAGCGGAGCAGGCCAATAGAGTAATAACATTTACCGGGCCAAAAGAAGGGGTCGGAAAGACATCTCTTTGTATAAATCTGGCGCTTGCCTGGGCGCATTATCAGAAAAGAAAAGTACTCATTGTTCCAATGGATCATCTATGCCGATATGAGCATGACAAAATATTAGGATTAAATCCTCCGACTATGGCTGAGATCCTTTCAAGTATGGGCAGGGAATCTCTTTCTGCGGCAGGCATGCTTTTAAAAGGGAAAATTCCTTTCAGCCAATACGATGTTGGAGTCTTCCCTTTGGCGAGAAAAAGAAGCGAAGTGTCTAGGATGTCTTCAGATGTTATAAGTCCGCTTCTCTCAAAGCTTTCACAGTCTTTTGATATTTTCATAGATGTGGATCCATACTTTCCGATGCAGTTTTTTTCTTTTGATATTTCCGATCTGGTATTTTGGGTTACAAATTCGAATGTCAGTTCTTTGAATGCCACTGCCAATGTGTTTAGGGAAGTAAATGAAATGCATTTTCCTCTGTCAAAATTTGAGGTAATTGTAAATCTCTATGATATGCCGGGCGCGCTTTCTCCCAAGGAAGTGGAGAAATTCTTCAAGCAAATAGGCAAGGATATACTTGCTTTTATGCCATGGGAAGATGAGATGCCAACTTGCTCAAATCAGAATAAGATTCTCATAGTGGAGGACCCAAACACTCAATGGGTGAAGATACTGAGAATACTGCTTGGCAGATTGAATGAAGTGCAGCCAAGTGGGAAAGAATGGAATTCACAGCTTTCATCAGCAGATATGTCTCACGGCGCAGACCTTTTATGGCGGCCTCTTGAAAGAGGAAATGAATTTTCCGCGCCTTCGGCCTCATCTGCCAGTTCAATTCAGAATGTTTCAAAAAGGATCGATGTTCCGCCTTTCTGGGATGAGCTTAAAATGAAAATACACAGAGATGTGGTGGCCGCGCTTGAAACAGAGAGAATAAAGATATCCGAGAATTCAGCTGGAAATCAAGAAATAAGAAAAAAAGTTGATGGAATCATCAATGGTTTGCTTCAAAAAGAGACTCAAATGTCTCTGACTAGAGAGCAGAGAAGCAAGTTTATAAGCGAGTTATTGGACGAAATTTTAGGGCTTGGCCCGCTTGAAGAATTGATGAGGGACCCAAGTGTAACTGAAATAATGGTCAATTCCGCAGATAAGGTCTATATAGAAAAATCTGGAAAATTGATTTTGACAAAATACAAGTTCAGGGATGATGACCAAATAATACAGGTTATGAAAAGAATAGTAGCCCCACTGGGGAGGAGAATAGATGAATCAGTACCTCTGGTAGACGCCCGTCTAAAGGACGGTTCTCGTGTGAATGCGATTATTCCTCCTCTTGCCGTTTCAGGCCCCACATTGACTATAAGAAGATTTTCAGCTAAACCATTCACAGACGAAGATCTTATAAAAAAGGGAAGCATAGGCAGAAATGCGGTTGAATTTATAAAGGCCTGTGTAAGGCTCAGAAAGGATATAATAATATCCGGCGGAACAGGCACTGGTAAAACTACATTTTTGAATATGTGCTCAAGCTATATCCCGGAAGATGAAAGAATAGTTACTGTTGAAGACACGGCCGAATTAAAACTTCAACAAGATCACTGGGTGAGACTTGAATCAAGACCTCCGAATATAGAAGGAAAAGGAGAAGTCACAATAAGGGACTTGGTAAAGAACTGTTTGAGAATGAGGCCAGATAGAATAGTTGTGGGCGAAGTCAGAGGCAGCGAGGCTTTAGATATGTTACAGGCAATGAACACCGGCCATGAGGGTTCTCTGGCAACCATACACGCCAATACTCCAAGAGATGCTCTTACCCGTATGGAAGCAATGTGTCTTATGGCTGGGGCTGATTTGCCTATATGGGCATTGAGAGAAATGATAGCTAGCGCTGTGCATCTCATAGTTCAGCTAACTAGATTTTCAGATGGTACTAGAAAGGTCACTTCAATAACTGAGATCACAGGCAGGGATGAGAATAAAATACTCACCCATGAATTATTCAAATATGTTCAGACCGGAATGGATGAGAATGGCAAGATTCAAGGCTATTTTACATCTACCGGAGAGCCGCCAAAGTTTTTCCAAGATTTCAAAACCCATGGAATACCTTTGCCGGTGGATCTTTTCTGGACGGAAGAACAAAAAAAGCAGAGGGCGGGGCAATGAAAAAAATATTGCTTTCAATCATAGTCATTCTTACAATGACCGGCGAGATATTTGCCGCTGTGTTAAGTGAAGCTCAAATGCAGCAGGTGGAATGCGCATCAACAAAAATGCAACTACTCTACTATTATCTCTCGCCTAACAGAAAGCCTTCAATTGTAGATTTCAAGTTTAAGTGCGCGGGAGCAGAGAGGCGATATATAATGCCTAAGTGGTTTGATGAGGTTTTGCCCAAGATGATGAATAAAAAGGTATGGCGGGATCCCGAAGAAGGCGAGATTTCAGAGGCTCAGCTGTGGCAATTGTCGATTTCTGTGCTGTTTGAGTTTTTGGAAGTCACAAAAAAGACTTTTCCTCCAGAGAGGGGTGGAGCTGGAATACAGCCGGCTCTCCTTGTCAAGGAGTACTCAGACATAAAGATAAGGTATCAGATGTCTTTAGACAGGCTTTATAGGGCCAGAGTTATGGTGGATTCTTTTGATGGAAGAGGCAGGACTATGCTTGCCATAATGAACTTGATACTTAAGGAAATGGAAAGTATTTCTGATTCCATCTCAAGTTCCAATCCCAAGCAGTATGCTCAGGCTGTCACTGCGATATCTGTTCTCGCTCAGGATAATTTTAGCGTAGTATTAAAACCACCGAGGGTTTACATCCCTCCAAAAGAGGAAGATAAGTTTGATAGAGTTATAAGGAATATCCTCTCTCTTGTCGGGATATTGCTGATATTCTTTGCGGTATATATGTTCATGGTTTTCAACTTTGACCAGAACTCAAAGATGATGAATGATTATCGCGCCAAACTTGAAAGCTGGAAAGAGGCGTTTTCAAGGCAATTCATAGAAGTAAAAATAGAATATCTGGTTTTTATTCCAATTGGGATTTTTGCTTTGTTGGGTTTGCTGACTGGCAGTATACTTATCTTTCTCTTCATGGTTCTGATTGGCGCTCTTCTTGGCTTTAGAATGCCAAATATCTACCTTGATATAATGAAAGGAATAAGAGGGAGGAAGGTGGATTCCCAGCTTATGGATGCCTTAATACTTATGTCCAATGCGCTTAAATCAGGTTTGGATATAGTGCAGGGTTTCGAAATGGTTTCAAAGGATCTTTTGCCGCCAATTTCTGATGAGTTCGCTCTTGTTATAAAAAATTATCAGCTTGGCATGCCTTTTGAAAAAGCGCTTGGCGTTATGGAGGAAAGGGTTTCAAGCAAAATGCTTTCCTATATGGTAAGAGCTATAGTACTTCAAAGACAAATAGGCGGAAATTTGACAAAGGTTTTTGAAAGAATAGTTTTAGATATAAGAGAAGAATCTAAGCTTGACCAGAAGACTAAGGCTTTGACGGCTCAGCAGAAAATACAATCAATAGTAGTTGCCATAGTGCCTTTCATACTTGTTTCTGTGATGTTTTTGTTCCAGCCTGATATGATGATAAACTTTTATACCTCTGGCATAGGAATGATTGTTATAGTGATTTGTCTTATTCTAATGGGAACTGGAATGAAGGTGGTTTCATCCTTGGGAAAGATAAGAGTGTAAGGAGGATGGATGAATTTTTCTGGTGTTGAAAAAATAATGCTTTATGTGCTTTCTTTTGGCGGCTCTATAGCCGCTTTTGTAGCTGTTCAGAGATTTTTTACTCCGCCAGAAGAGAAAGTCTCTGCTATTTCAGATATCAGCGATATGGAGGGCAAGGATATATCTCCTTTTGCCAGAATAGATCCAAATAGAAGTTTTTTTGACAAAGTTGACTATTTTTTAGCTAGAGTTTTAGGTCTGGATAAGAAACTTGAGAATATGCATACCTTGCTCGGTAAGCCTGAAAATGTAGATCCGCTTAAACTTTTGCATTTTAAGGAAATTTTGGCTTTTGTGGTCCCAGTCGGGCTATTCCTTATGGTTGAAACTCCGCTTGTTTTTCTATTTGCTCCCATAGCTTTTATCTTACCAGATCTTAAATATAATTCAAAGATAAGAGAGAGGCAAGATGATATACTGAGGTCTTTCCCTGCCTTTGTGGATCTCGCCGCCCTTATGATTGAGTCGGGACTTGATTATATGACAGCTTTCGACAAGATAGCGAAGATATCTCCCAAAAAAGGAGAGCTTGAAAAAGAGCTTGAAAAGATGATAAATGAGGTACAACTGGGTTACTCAAGAAGAGATTCCCTTAGAAGATTTGCCGCGCGCACAGGACTTCAAGAAATACGCTCATTTTCAGGTCTTGTGATACAATCTGATGAGCTTGGAACAAGCCTTGTGGAACTTTTGAGAAATTTTTCAGCAGATATGAGATTTAGAAGATTAAATAGAGCTGAGCAATTGGCGGCTCAGGCGTCAACTAAAATGTTAATACCATTGTTTCTATTTATTTTCCCCACGGTTTTTATTTTGCTTTTGTCGCCTGTAATATATGATTTTTTTAAGCAGGGTATGCCATTTTAATACTGCTCGGCTTTTCAGGAGCGTGGAGGCCTTATGAAAAAAATTTATTTTCTCTTTTTGTGTTCAATACTTACAAACTCTGCTTTGCCTCAAGAGAGATTGGCTAGAGGAGAGGAATCTCTTTTTTTGAGTATGCAAAAAGTGGGACTTGGACAATTAAGCGACAGAGAAGAAAAGAAGAAATTTCTAGATACAGTGCAACTAGAGAAACAAAAATTACAGTATTCTATGCTTCAAAATATTTACGAGAACGCCTATGAGCTTTACAGATCTGGAGACTATCAAAGCGCCAGAGATATGGCGGCTAGGATACTCAGTATAGATCCCACTTATGACGATGCCAGAATGCTTAAGGAAGCTGCGGAAAATTTGAGGGGCGCATCTAATCCAAAATATTCTGAAAAGGTTATGATCGAAGATAAATTCAAGGACGCTCTCGCGCTATATCAGGAAGGTTCGGTTTTGAAGGCGTATAGGGAGATGAATGAGGTTTTAAAATTGTCTCCCAACAATATAAAAGCTAAGTATTGGTCTAAAAAAATGAGAGAGGATCTAAAGGATTACTATGTAAACCAAGGAGATGAACAGTATAAAAAAGGCGATTTGAGAGGAGCTTTAAATAGCTATTACAATGCCTTAAGCATAAAACCAAAAGAGCCGAAATTAGTTCATAGAATATCTTCTCTTGAAGAGGAGCTTAGAAATCAACTTGTAAATGAAAAACTTAAGGCGGCTTTGGAAGTTTATGCTAGAGGAGATATAAAAAATGCATATCAGATGCTTCAGGCTGCTATGCAGATAAATCCGGGTGATTCAAAAGCAAATAAACTTTTTAGCGAAGTAAGAAGAGAAATAGAAAATGGATATATAGACAAGGGCAAAGCTTTTTACTCAAAGAGAGACTATGCCTCTGCTATTGCTGAATGGAATAAAGCTCGGCCATACACTACTAATTCTTCTTATATAGATAAACTGGTCAAGATAGCTAAAAAAGAAATGGAAAAAGAAGTTCAGGAAAAAAAGCGTCGCAAGGAAGAAGCTGAAAGAAAGGCTAGAGAAGAACAGGAAAGAAAGAAGAAAATGGAAGAAGAAAAGAAAAGAAAGGGGATGATGGGCCAGCCTATTGCTGATGACCAAGAGGCTGCCAAAAAGAAGAAAATTACCGAGCAGAATAAAATGGCCGCCCAACAGCATTATCTGGAAGGATTGAAGGCTTTCCAGAATTCAAATTATCAGAAAGCCAGAGATGAGTTTACTGTAGCTAAGCAACTTGATCCAGAAAATAGCGATATACAATCAGCTCTTAAAAGAATAGAGCAGATAATGTCTGGCGGGCAGTGATTGTATCTGGCAATTAATTTATTCTTAATTTTTATATAACACTTTTTTAACAAGTAAAATTGTAGAATATAACTATGAGACTAACTTCTAGATGGCTATTGTGGTTTATAGGAATAGGGATTTATGTAATGGCTCTTGGCGGGGTTTTCTATTACAATCTGTTTAAGTGGACTTTTGACGAAAAACTTAAGATAGACATAATAGACACGATAAAAATATATGCGCCAACACTCAGGGATGGACTGATAAAAAATTCAAGAGCCATCACTTTTGAAGAATACAATATAATGTCAGAAACATTGTCCAAGGACGAGAGGATAACATCCATAGTTTATATGAATAGATTTGGAGTAATACGCTGGCACAGAGAAGCCAGATTTATAGGGATTTCATATGATGAATATTCAAAAGATATTCCTCCGCTCACATCTGCATTATCTGACGCCTTAAAATCATATAAACCAAAAGTGCAGCCGGTCCCTAAGCAGCCCTTTTATGAAATTGCCATACCTCTTACAGTTGGCGGAGAAGTGGTTGGCGCGCTTGATTTGATGGTATCAAGGGCGAGTTCGGATATACTCATTTCTTCTGCGATGAAAAAGTATGTGATAGGAGCGCTTGGCGTGCTTTTTCTGCTTGGCTTGCCTTTTTACTTTTTCTTTCACCACTATGTTATTTCACCATTGGAAATGCTTTCTGAATCAATTGGATCTGCGTCTTTTAAAACTTTAGAGTTGAGATTTCCCAAAAGGAGCGATGAAATAGGTATTCTTGCCGATTACATAAATGGTTTTATGGCTAAGGCAAAAGGTGAAATGGATGGAATTGAGAAAAGGATTGTTCTTTTCAGGCAGGGAGAAGAACAGTGGTGGAGAGCTATTTTGAGGACTATAGTTCCAATGAATCATTATGTGATGGTCGTTGACGAAAATAACAATATTCTCTACGCAAATTTTGATCTTCCCGGGGGGATTGAAGCCAAGAACATACACTTGCTAGATGTTGTGGACAGCCAGCAGCAAAGCCTTTTGAGACTTGTGGGAAGAGCTTTTGAAATGCCTAGCGAAATTGTGGAGGGGGAGACAATTTTCAAAGGCATTGCAATGAATGCAAAAATAATACATGCTGGAGAGGAGAAAGGGAGCGGCAGAACGCTTATTTATTTTTCACCCAAAAGTTTATAATTTTCGCGAATTTTTAAACTTTCCTTGCTTTGTCTTTTCAATTTAATATAATATAATTGGAATCGGCGATAGTTATGGTTCCCTGAAAAAGTCTAATGGAAAGTTGTTTTATCTATTGAAAAATTGAATAGAAAAACTACTTTTAACTTTCCTTTCACATTCAAATTGCCGCTTTTGGGCTATGACTTCTTTGCTCTTCGCTTACATATCAAACGATATGCTCGCTCCTCGTTCCTTGTCTCGCCTCAAAATCAGCTAATTTTAACTGTGAATATACTTTTTCACCTTTTGGAGGAAAAATGAAGCTTGAAATCAAAAAAATAAATCTTTCTTCTTTCGTATTTGGCGCTTTCCCTATGGTTATACTTTTTACGAGTCTCATACTTGGCTTTGTTGGCATATTCATTATTCCCAATCCGACATGGATACCTGTGCCGGTAATGGGAAAACTTGTGGGCCTTGCTCTGTATTCTTTGATTCTCTTTGTGATAACGGCCGCATATTGTGTTTTCCTTGCTTTTGTCTATAATTTTTTCGTAGATATAGCAGGGATGAAGGGCATAAGTGTAAAAATAGAAGAATTGCAATAAATGTGATTTTTGGCCTTTCAGTATGGCCAAGGAGAAAGGAAAGTGAAAATAAATATACTTTTCGCCGCAAAGGATTTTGTCAGGTCTTCTCTTCTTATAGAAATGCTCTCAAGGCAAGGATATTCAGTCTCCACAGTGTCAAAAAGCCGCGAGGCTTTGTCCATGCTAACTGACAAAAGTTTTGATGTGCTTATGGTTGGTCAATCCCTGTCAGATGAAGAAGGATTGGTTTTTCTGAGAAACTTCAGACAAAAAAATAAGACTATGCCTGTCATAGTGATACTGGAATCTCCAGAGGCTGTGCTCAATCATATCCCGGCTAATTTAAGCTCTGATCTCGCTTTGCCGCATGGTCTGGCAAACAAGAACGATCCAATGTCTGGAAAAATCACTTATAAGCTGGCTTTTTTTCAGCTTGGCGCGGACGAATGTCTTTCCTATAATCAGGATTTGCATGAGAGCGTTGCAAGGGTTAGAGCGGTTATAAGAAGAACAGTTCCAGTCCAGTCTGAGGAGACAGTAAAAGTAAATGAGATAGAATTGAATATGTCCAGTTATACAGTGAAGATATCTGGCAAGGAGATAAGTGTCACAGCAAAGGAGTTCGATCTGCTATATGTTTTTCTCAGCTCGCCAAATAGAGTGCTTTCAAGACCATATCTAATAGAAAGGGTGTGGGGATATAATTACTTCGGCTCACCTAGGACTGTTGATGTGCATATTAGACGATTGCGGTCCAAAATGGGCAAGGCCGCCAGATATATACATACTGTGCCTTGTGTTGGATATAAAATGATTCCAAACTCTAAATAGGAGGATGTATGGAAGGTAAAATTTTGATAATAGACGATGACGCCAATCTCAGAGAAGGTCTGGCTGAAGTTTTAGATATTGAAGGGTTCAAGTGTTATGAGGCTAAGAATGCAAAAGAAGGTATAGATTCAGCAATCAAAAATAATCCTGATGTGGTCATAACGGATATACAACTTCCGGATTCATCTGGTTTTCAGATCTGTCAGGAGATAAGAAAACACTCAAAAGACCCAATAATAATAATGATGACAGGCAGATTTATGTCTTCGGATGAAAAGGCGCAAGGTTTCGAGCTTGGCGCGGATGAGTATCTTACAAAACCTTTTGACATCAGAGAGCTTTCAATAAGGATAAGGCAGCTTCTTACAAGGAAGGGAAAATGAAAAATGTAGTTCTTGCCGCTTTTTTTGCGTTTACAGCTTGTCTAAACGCTCAGGATTCTAACAAAAGAGAAATAAAAGTTTTCATAGAGCCTATGTCTTCTTCTGGTTGGCAGTATTTTTTTCTTGCCGACGCGGCAGTTAGAAAACTTTCTTCTTTTTCAATTGACACTTGGCCCATTGTATCAATCAAAGATGGAAAATGGTATTCTCAGCGTGGAGATGCAGAAATAAATGAAGCGGCCAGAATAATGGCAATCAAACAAAGGTATAATTCCAAACTCAATACATATCTTGTAGGTCGTTCTCTAGCTCCATGGGCAGATGGGTGGAAGGATGCCGCTGTTTATGCAGGAGTAAATCCTGTTGAGCTTTCTATGGAAGTTAAAAAAAATAGGGAATCTCTCCTGAACAAAGCCCTTGAAGAAAACAAAAAAGATGAAGTAAATTCCTCATGCGCTTTTATAAATGGCAAGAAATATAACGGAGAGCTAAATCTGGTTTCATTTCTCAAACAGATTAACTTAAGTTTGAGTGAAAAAGAAAAACTTTCTTTCTATGAGAAAGAAATGTCTTCTTTTAAAACCACACAACTTAAAATACTTGTGTCAAAAGCAAGTTCCAATTTTAACACAGATCAGATGACTGCTATCTTCAAAAGGTATATACCATCAATGAATGTTCAAAAGCAGGATATAGAAAAGGCTGGTAAGGAATTTTCTTTTGTTAAATATACTCCGGCATATGTGCTTGAAGACGAAGAGACTGTGCGCGAATCTCTGGCTCAGGCTATAGCCGCAGGGCTTTTTGAAAAGCATGGAAAATATTATGTTTTCTATGATAAAAATTCAAGTTTAGAGCTAAGGAATGCGAAAAAAACTCCGGGGAAATTGGATGTGTTTGTTATGAGCCAATGTCCTTTCGGGGTTATGGCTGAAAATGCGCTAATACAATCAATTCAACAAAAAACTATAGATGGGAAAATAAAGGTAAGCATTTACTACATAGCAAGCGCTCAAAGAGATGCTTCCGGCAAACTGACATTTGATTCTTTGCATGGAGAAGATGAGTGGAAGGAAGATGCCAGACAGGTTTATATATCAAAAAAATATCCAGAAAAGTTTTATGGATATCTACTGGAGAGAAATAAAAATTATTCCCAGCCAGAGTGGAAACAAGCTGCCCAAAAGGTTCAAATAAATCCTGAGGAAATAGAAAAAAATTTTGAAGAAGCAAAGAGCTTGCTTGAAGAAAATATTAAGAAAGCTTCTTCCTTAGGAATAGGAACATCGCCAACATTTCTTGTGGATTCAAGTCTTATGGTTGTGGGTTTGGGTGAATTAAAGAAACTCCCGGGATATGAAAAGATTGTGTCTGGACAGGCGCCAGCCGGTGGTTGCGCGAAGTAAGATAAAATTTATTTATTTGAAACATTTTATTAACTGGAGTTAAGTATAATTTTACAGATATGAAGCCTAGAAAAAAGAGAGGAAGATTATTTTATAAATTGCTTTTTATATTCCTCGTGGTTTCACTTTTGCCTTTGGCCATAGTGGGATATTATCTGATAGACCTTACGCAGGTTACGCTCAATAAAGCTATAACAAGAGATCAGGAAGCTCTGGCAATAGGATTTTCAGAGACAGTTTCAAATTATGTTATATCTTTTAGAAACATACTCTACGATGCCGCTCATCTTGAAGACTTCTACACAATGAATTCAGCCAAAGAGCAGTCCATGCTCAATCACCTAATGCAGATTCATTCATCCTTCCTAGAAGTTTCAGTTGTTAACGCTCTTGGTGAAGAGACAGTTCGCTTGCTTCGCTTTTCAAATAATTCTGAAATGCGCGATTTCGTGAACAATCCTGCATGGCAAAAAGCCATGAAAAATGGGGAATACATTGGCAGTTTTGAGAGATACAATGGCAAATATCCGTGTATAACAATATCAGTGCAAATACTAAATCTGTCCAATAATGTGCCTGTTGGAGTTTTGACCGCCAAACTTAGCTTAAACAGCCTTTCAGGTTTGCTTAATACAAGCTTTCCAGATGGAGCCAGAACACAGGCGGCAGTTATAGATACAAGTGGCGAACTTATAGCGCATTCAAATCCAGCTGAGCTTTCCAAACCAAACCCCAAGCTTCCAGATGAAATACTCAAAATACTGCTTCAAAATGACGCAAGAAGCGGAGGCGGAGAAGTCATTTTGGCGAATGGAGAAAGGGTATTGGGAGCTTTTGCCGAAGTCCCAGAACTTGGCTGGATAGTCTATATACAGCGCTCTCTCGCTGTCGCCTATGAGGCTTCTCGCGACATGCTCAATAAGACATGGACCGTGATGATATTTGTAACAGTTTTTGTATTATTCCTTGGCTATGCAGTAAGTCTTGTGCTCACGCATCCCATACAGGCTTTGAGGGAGGCTGCGATAAAGCTCGGCGAAGGGGATTTTAATTATTTGCCAGACTTGAGCATCCCCAATGATGAGATAGGAGAGTTGGCGCATACATTTATAGAGATGAGCGAATCACTCAAGGTTAAAACTGCTGAAATAATAGAAGCCAAAGATGAGCTGGAAAAACTAAATAGGAGTCTTGAAAATAGGGTTGAAGCCAGAACCAGAGAGCTTAAATCAGCGCAAGAAGAATTGATAAAAAAAGAGAGGCTTGCCGCCATGGGGCAAATGGCCAGTGTTGTAAGCCATGAAATTAGAAACCCGCTAGCTGTGATAAACAATTCTATATATTTCATAAAAACCAAGACCAATGCCACTCCATCCCCTGATCCCAAAGTTGTGAAACATATTTCTATAATAGAGTCAGAGATAAGGCAGGCGAACGGTATCATAGATGAGATATTGAGCTTTGCCAGAAGCCGAGAATTAAATCCAAAAGAGACTGTTCTTCATGCCTATCTTGAAGACTTGCTTATGAGCTATCCATTCCCCAATCACATAGAGCTTGAAAAACATTTTTGTTCGCAGAATCCGCATGTCAATATAGATCAGGACGAGATGAATCAGGTCATAAGAAATTTGATCAAGAATGCCATAGAAGTAATGCCAGAAAAAGGAAAGATTATAATCAGAACAGAACTTATGCCAGATTCTACAGTTAGAATAGATGTGGAGGACACTGGACCCGGCATACCTAAAGAGGTTCTTGAAAAGCTTTTTACGCCTTTCTATACGACCAAAGCCAGAGGAACAGGGCTTGGATTGGCAGTGGTGAAAAAGGTTATAGAGAGACATAAAGGAAAGGTGGAAATAACAAGTGTAGTTGGACAGGGAACATGCTTTAAGCTCTATATTCCTGTCTATGGCGGACAATAATTTAGATACCCGATTAGAGCCCAAGGCCCGTTTTAGGGCAAGCAGGTGCCCTAGATGATTGAAACTGAGGATTAAATTAGGTAATATTACTACTATGCCATCAAAAGTTCTTATAGTGGATGACGACGCTCATTTGAGGGAAACCTTGCGTGATCTCCTTGAGATGGAGGGCTATCAGGTTTTTGAGGCCTCCAGCGGTTCTGAGGCGATGACTGCCGTAGCAAGCGATTTTTTTCACATAATACTCATGGACTTCAATTTAACAGATAAAACGGGAATTGAAGTAATAAAAGACATAAGGCACCTAAATACAGAAAGCCAGATATTGATGATGACGGCGCATGCCTCTCTTGATACAGCCGTCAGGGCTATACAGGAGTCTGTGTATGATTTTCTAATAAAGCCGGTGGATTTCAATTATCTGCGTTCCGCTATAAGACGAGCTGAAGAAAAATTGAGACTTGAGCAAGAAAATCAGAGGCTATTGAATGTTTTGAAAGAGCAGAATAAAGAGCTGGATAGACTCAATAATATGAAATCTAAATTTCTTTCTATGGCCAGCCATGATCTTTCCAATGCTCTTATGACCCTTCAGATAAGTTTTGAAATGCTTGCTTCCTCTATAAAGGCCACAGATGACCAAAAAAAGAAAATGGATTTTATAACTACCAGCATACAACAGATAAACAGATTGGTCGGAGATCTTGTGGATTGGGCCAGTATAGAACAGGGAAAATTCAGGCTTGAAAAAAATTATTTTGAGATGGATAAACTTGTAGAAGAGCTTATTGTTGGCCCTAAAGCCAGAGCTTCTCAAAAGAGCATAGAAGTTTCAGCCGATGTAAAGAAAGATGGGCTAAAGATGGTGTGCGCGGACAAAAGAAGAATAAGTCAGGTTATACTCAATCTGCTTGAAAATGCGATAAGACACACTCAGAGAGGCGGAAAGATAACGGTGATAGTAGAAAAACAAACTGAAGAAGATGCCGTCTGCGTAACAGTAAAAGACAATGGGGAAGGAATAGCTCAAGAAGAACTTCAAAAACTTTTTCAGAGTTTTTATCAGCCAGCGGGAAGTAAATCCCCGCATGGAAGGCTTGGCCTTGGACTTTCTATATCAAAAGAAATAATTCAAAGTCACGAAGGAAGAATATGGGTTGAATCTGAGGGACAGGGAAAAGGATCTTCGTTCAGATTTGTCGTCCCTTTCGCCAAAGAACAGGAAAAAGCTCAAGCGCAGTAATGATGGAGGAAAGATGCTAAACAAGAGAGTAATGACAGTGCTTATAGCAGACGACCAGACACTTTTTAGAGAAGGTATTAAGGACTTACTTGAAGATGAGAAGGGTATAAAGGTTGTGGGCGAGGCTTCCACTGGTCCAGAAGCCATAGAAATGGTGAAGAGGCTTAAGCCCGATGTGGTTCTTATGGATATAAAACTTCCTCAAATGGATGGAATAACCGCCACAAAATTAGTCAGGAAAGAATCTCCCAAGACCAATGTTTTGATACTTTCCGGATATGAGGATGAAGCTCATATAACAGAAGCCATACAGGCCGGCGCTAATGGGTATCTTTCAAAAATGCTTCCAGCAAGCGAACTTGTTCATGCTCTAAAAACATTTACAAGTGAGGGCGTCATGATCCCTCAGCCTATTATGGGCAAACTTATACAGGGTTTGCGTCAGATAGGATCTGGCGAATCAAGTGTGGAAAGTCTTACCCCCACTGAAATAAAAATAATGGCTTTGCTTGGAAAAGGCAAGTCAAACAAGGAAATAGCCTCAGAAATGAAATGTAGCGTAAAGACAGTTAAAAACCATCTAAACAGCATTTTCCAAAAATTAAATGTGTCAAATAGGACAGAGGCTGTGGTGAAGGCCATAGAGAAGGGGCTTATTTCACCTGAAAATCATTGATAAGCTTTATTCAGTCCCCCTTCTCTAGATTATTATTGATTTTTAATCTTTTCGGTGCTATAAATTATGTATATGCCTAAACCTTTGTTTAAAAGAGCGGGCTTTTTCTCTTGTAAAAAAAGGGCCGGACAGGGGACAATAGAATATCTGCTTATATTGGCATGGGTTGCGGCTGGCGCTCTGATATTTGGCGCATTTTTCTTTAAGAAGTTGCTTGGCACTTTCTTTACAATAATAGGCATGGTTATGGGAGCAGGGACTCCTCAAACTTAATATGAATAAAAGAAGAGCCCAAATACTCATACCGTCGGTGCTTGTCATCCCGTCCCTGCTTATATTTGTCTATTTATTGTTTGAAACAACTAAGGTTTCAAGAGAGAAAATAAGACAGCAATTCGCTACTGATTCAGCCGCATTTATACAAATGGGCGATTACACCAATTTCTTAAACAGAACGGCTTATGTAAATGGCGCTTTTCCATATAGAATATTCAAGGAAATATTTGACTGCTCATATGGCGATGGCGCGATACTGAAAAAAACAGATGACAGCGGAGAAATATGTGAATATAAGATGCTTTATGAAGCAGGCAATTTCCCGAAATACTATCAGGATGTAGAACGACATGAGCCGGCAAATCTGGATAAAGAGTCAAAATGGAGGATAGAATTTGATCCCACGCACCGCCCGGGGATAAATAAGCCGCATGAAGAAATACAAGTTGATGATGAGCTTATTTTTATAAGAGACACACAGGCAAGCAAAATATTCATATTTTGGGATCCAGCTATAGAGACTTACAAGAAATACGCGCAGGTATATTCAGTGCTTGGCACTGTGGAAGAGTCTCAGATGTCTGTGTTCGAGCGTCTTACTGAAAGAATGAATTTTTTCAAAAAATCTTTTTATCTCAATGCTGCGACAAAGGAATGCCTTGATAATCCAGAGTTATGCGGAAATGACGGACTCACTCTTGGAACGCCAAATTTCAGGAAATGGCATAGAGGCTCGGATATGAAAACTCATTTTATAAAGAGGATAAAATTTTGGGCTCTTCATATGAAGACTGGACTAGGTTTTGGATATGACAGGGTGAAAACCAATCCGCCTCTTGAAATGCCCGAGCCCGGACTTTTTCAGGTCACCACTGTTAGCAGCGATGTCCTAGATAAAATAGGAAGGGGTTATCAGATATATCAGACATGGGATCCGGGCAGCAATTATTTCAATGTAAATCTTATGCAATATGCCAATTGCGGACCATACACATCAAAACCATGCGTTCATGCCACAATAACATCTCAATGTCCTCTACTCAACACAGATAAAAACAATTGCGTATGGCCCAATCCTACGCCAAAATACCAGACGAGGTTATATCCCTGATATGAGATTATTTTCAGTAAAGAGAAAAGCGCAGGCTATGACAGAAGTCGTCTTGCTTTTTCCAATTTTTATGATAATAATGTTTATGACAGCAAAGATTTTCTCCATACTAATACTTGTGCAAAAAATGGAAATAGCCTCATACTATGCGGCCAGAAGATGGCAGTTAGAGTCGCATTTACATGTGCAGTATGCCACTGGATGGGATGAAAACTATCTCAGAAGAGATATAAAGGAAAAAGTGGAGGATTACCTTGGATTTAATCATGGCGGATTGAGGAAATTTCTAAATCTCAAACCTAATGGACTTGAATTAGATATACAAAGAACTCAGGTCTGGAATATAGTCACTATAAGAGTTCACACTGCTCCAGCTGGAGTAAAACTTCTTTGCAAATACCCTAAACAAGCAGTTTGTGTAAGGCCCGCATATGGCCCGAACTGCGACAGCGGATATGACTATGTATGCTCTGGCGGAAAGGTTATGGAAGTAGTTAAGTATGTGCCAAATAGGGACAGGCCTATAGCATTTGTATTGCCCGGCCTTCAATAGATATCACTCTGGAAATTCATAGGATTTATGAAAAAGATTAAGGCATTTTTTATCAGACACTGGATAAAGATGACAGTCGTTTTACTTATCTTTGTCTCCTTTATTTATCCTATATGGTACCTTTCAAGAATGGAGGAAAATACTCGCCGATACATAGTTGGAATGAATATAGCTTCAATGCCATGGGCAATACTTCAAACTATGATCTTTGTAGGTTTCCTCTACCTTTTACAATACGGAGGCGGTTTTTCTAGATTTAAAAAGCTAAATATAAAGTCAGATAAATCGAAGGTAACATTCTCAGACATAATAGGCCTAAATCAGGCAAAAAGAGAGGCCTGGGAAGTAGTGGAACTTATAAAAGATAGGAAAAAAGTAAATTTGATAGGCGGAAAAATACTGAAAGGTGTCTTATTGATAGGGCCGCCGGGATGTGGAAAAACTTTATTGGCAAGGGCTATAGCCTCAGAGGCAGGCATTCCTTTTATATCGGTATCCGGCTCTGAATTTGTTGAGGTTTATGTCGGAGTCGGCGCTTCAAGAGTGAGAAAGCTTTTCAAAGAGGCAAGGCAACTTGCTCAAGAAAGCGGAGCTTGCATAGTTTTCATAGATGAGCTTGAAGTGATAGGTAGAAAGCGTATACTATATGACGCTTTTGGCGGCGGGAGTGAAACAAACAGCACTCAAAATCAGCTTCTTGTGGAAATGGATGGGCTAAATGACAGCGATGTCAATGTAATAGTTTTTGGCGCCACGAATGCAGTCAAGGAAATACTTGATGAGGCTTTATTGAGGCCGGGCAGATTTGACAGAAAGATTTTTATAGACAAACCAAATCTTGAAGAAAGGGAAAAATTATTCTCTTATTATCTTGGCAAAATCAAAGCTGATGCTACAATTGACATAGGCAGACTGGCGAGGAAAGCTGTCAGCAAAAGCCCTGCAGAAATAGAAAATATAGTTAAGGAATCAGCCCTTATAGCGGCTAGAGAAAAGAGAGAAGAAGTGTCAATGAAAGATATAACATCTGCCATAGAAAGAATAGAAATAGGCTTTGCGCATAAGCTAAGTTTAACTCAAAAAGAAAGGGAAGCGACCGCTTTCCATGAAATAGGCCATTTGATTCCACTTTATCTGACACATCCGACAAGAGATGTGTTTAAAGTTTCCATACTCAATAGAGGCGGAATACTGGGAGTTGTCCACTCCTCGCCAAGAGAAGAGCTTTACACCTCAGACAGAGAGACATTGCTTGCCAATCTGCGCGTGGCTCTTGGCGGATATGCCGCAGAAAAAATAAAATATTCAACCACATCAGATGGAGTGACAGGAGATTTCGCCAATGCTATGAATCTGGCTTACAATATGGTGTGGAGACTTGGTATGGGGGAGGATAATTTTTTAGGCGACTATACACTTTTGCCTAATAGCCACATTTCAGAAGAGCTGAAAGAAAAACTAAATGCTCAGGTAAAAAAACTTATAGACCAGGAGTATAAAAAAGCTGAGACCATATTAAAAGAACATTGGCCTGTGGTGGAAGAGCTTGTAAAAATATTGCTTGAAAAGGAAGAAATGGATTATGATGAAATAGTTGAAGTTTTCTCTCGCCATGGTCTAAAGCCATACATTAAGTGAAAAGAATTTTTGTGTCAGTTTTGAAACGATTGTGCTAAAAGTGACCTTAAAGAAAAATATAAAATTGGGCTTGACAAGTCAAGGATATATGCTATAATGTTTGAGTATATCTCGATAATAGCAAACTCGTCGCAAGACGGGGGCGCAAAGCTTAGACTCCGCGATAGTCGGAGTGTCTGGTTGCCGAAGGTCAAATGACGAATTTATTTCGTCTTATTGATTTGTCTTATGCCGCTATGGCGGCGCTCTTTTGCTTTTTGTCTAAGCGTGTGGGCGCTGCCATAGCGGCTTTTTTGTTTCAAAAATTTAACTTTTTTGAAATCTGCAAGTTATACTATAATTATATGATGAGAGAATTCGCCTTAAAAGCGAAGAGTTTTTTCTTTTGGAAAGGAAATTTTGAAGGCGAAGCGAAAAATTATTTTATGATTAAAGCAAAAGCTATTTTTTGCGCAGTTTTTTTATTTGTCTCTTTTGTGGTTTTCTCGCAGGAAAATGTTTCACCTCAAGCAGATGAGTATTCAAAATTATTGAAAAGCGAAAAGGCGAAAGATAGATTGGATGCTGTATATGCTTTGGCAATTTCTTCTATGCCAGAGTCAGCGGAAATGTTAATTTCAGCTTATAAAGTTGAAAAAGACGCATACATAAAAACACAGATTATTGATGCCCTCTCCGTGAAAAATTCCACAGTCGCGGCGACTTTTATAATAGATTCCACACAAGATTCAAATGTTGAGGTAAGGAAAACAGCGTGGAATTCAATTAATGAAAGTTTCATGATAAATCCAGATATGGCAGATATTGTCAGGAAGAATTTCAAAAAGGAGAAGAATGTTTCTGTCAAGTTTGCGGCTTTGAGAGCTTTTTGTATGGATGGCAGTACAATAGCGGTTAAAGATATTTCAAGTTTTATACTGAATAGCAGAGAGGATAAGGATCTGAGGAAAGCTGCTTTAATTGAGTTTTCAAAAATCAAAAGTAAGTCTGTCAGAAATGAACTTAAAAAAATTTCAAAAAACAAGGATAAGGAATTGGCTAGAGAGGCGGCAAAAATTTTGGAAGGTAAATGAAAAAAGCAATAAACCAATTTATAGTATTGCGTAGATCATGTGTTGTGTTTGTCGCTTTTTTATCTATTTTCCGCTATAATGTCATGGCTTCAAATTCCAATGCGCAGTTGTCCTTTAATGTAACTCAGACAAAGCCGATGTATAGCGAGTGGTCTAATATAGACGGCAAATGGTCTGATGTGCAGTTGGCGCAAGAAGTTCTTGGTGCAGAGGGTGTTATTTACTCCGCTAAACTCATTTCCGCGCCGCCTAATGGCCCAAGACCCAATGAAAAGATACTCATAGCAATGATCTATGATTTGGTCAGCGCCCAAGGTCGTATACTGGGTGTGGTCTATGATGGATCTTCTTGGGGGAATGCCCAGATATTGCAGACTTTTGTCGACCTTTATGGTATCGGTCCCCTATACAGGTGCCCTATCGATGGCGCCTATGAGACAGCCACAAGCACTGCCATCGTAGTCTTTTCCAATGGTGACAATAATGACACTACCACTGCCGCTTGGGCTACATGGGATGGAGTGCAGTGGACTACAAGAGGGGATTTTAGTCTGGCAACCAATAGCAATGGGCGATATGTGTATTGGGTTAGGGTTGAGGCCAATCCTAATGCCAGCTCTCAGGAAATTTTTGCAACTTTTGGAGATGCTAATAATGAACTTTACGCGCTTAGGTGGACAGGCAGTGCTTGGGGCAATAGTCAGAATATAACAAATGGCAGTTTAATGGGGAATGCTCTTGAAAATGGTCTTTATTACAGAACTTTTGATATAGCTTTTTCGTCTCAGACAAGCACTTTTTATATTTTTGCCGGAATAGCAGATACATTTCAAAGCGTCTATTGGAATGGTTCTGCTTGGGCTAATGGGTCGGATACCCCTGATATAGACCTTAGCAATGGCTCATGGGTGTGGATTGTGGCTAAGCCAGATATATCTGGGAATAGCAATAAAATAGCTGTTTTTGGGAAAACTACTGGCAGGGCGGCTTTGGGTATATTCACTGGTGGCGGGGCGGGAAGCTGGAGCACATATCATACCAACAATTTTGTAAATGCCACTAGATATGTGGGTTATACCCCCCCAATAGGACTTGAATGGAGCAGTGATGGCGGCAATATAATGCTTTCATATGTACAGTATAATATTACAACTCCCAGATATAGGATATTTACCTTGCCAAGCACATTGTCCAGCGAGGGGAGCGCCAATGATATAGGTGGCTCGCAAATTAATCAGATTAAGGTCTTCAGGGAAAGCGGAAGCAATAACTTTATTCTGCTGGCCTCAAATGATTTGGGGCGACTTATTTCACAGAGATGGAATGGTACTTCATGGGATCCAGCTCAAATGCTAAATGCCTATGCTACATATGCCACTAATCAATACTTTGACTTTAATGACAATATTGCGGCATTTGGCGGCAATGACAATCGTCCGGGATATAGGGGCTGGAATACTGGCACTTCCATATGGGATGCAATAAACTCTTATGCTATGGATATTGGCGGTTCGCCAAGATATGTCAGATTTAAAGCCAGTCCAAAAATTAATGAAAAGCTGCTTGTCACACAGGATAATCTAGGGCATATAGTGGCTCAGATATACAATGGCTCTGCATTTATCTCTTCCGCCACAATAACTACGGCCATAGACGCTGTGGGTGGGTATGACTTCAAAAGAGGATTTGACTTTGCCTATGAGAGGAAGTCAGGCGATGCCGTCCTGGTCTATTCAAATAATACCACTATTCCGCAGTATATCGTAAAGCAGAATGGATCCACCAGTTGGGGCACACCTATACAGTTCAATAGTTGGCCTGGAAGTGGCACGCCTGTATGGATAAGGGTGGAGTCAAACCCAAACCCCGATTCAGACGAGATGATAGCTGTGGTAATGGACACAAACTACGACCTTTTTGCCGCTGTTTGGGATGGAACAACCTTTTCGAGTTATACAACGCTGACCACAAATATGGCTGGATCCATAATATACACTCAAAATTTTGATGTGGCATATACATATGAACCCTATTATATGGGTTTGGTGGTCTGGGGCGATAATGCCAATCAGCAGACTCCATACTATAAAGTTTGGTACTCCACTTCCGCTACTTGGAGTGCCACTAGGACTGCGCCGAATCTTGATACCGGGTCTAGTAATGATAATGCCAGATGGATAAAACTGCATTCAGACCGCTCTGATGAGGGGACAACAAGGGCGGGCAGAATAGGTATGGCTGTAGCTGATGGCGAGGCTGATTTAACGGCTATGATATTCTATGGAGATACTCAAAGCTTTGGGGATCAGTTGTCAAATGCTGAAACGGCACTTGCCTTGGATCCAGACGCACAGTCCTATTATGATCTCAGGATTTTTGACATAGCTTGGGAGCCTGGCGGCGGGGATCTTATACTCGCGTATAGTGACAATGCTTGGCCTATGAAACATAGAGTTTTCAGAACAGGTGTGGGATGGGGAGGGGAAGTGATCAATGATAGCACTGGTGGGAATGTAAGACATGTCTCTTTGTTTCCTGATCCAAATGATGTCAATACAAATGAGATGTTTGCAGTTGTTACAAACACTAGAGGTCAGGTCAGAGTGTATCGCTGGTCAAATCCAGCCGCGCAGACTGGCACTTTTGATACGCCTTGGAGTCCAACTCTTTATGACGCTTTTTTCTGGCAGTACACGAACAGGGCAGAGCCTTTTGCTTTATGTTATGACAAAGATTACACAGCCCCTACGGCATATATAAGCAATCCAATACAAAATGGCCATTACAATGTTCTTTCTCTGATAAATGGTACTGCCAGCGATGGTTCGGGATATAATGTGGCGGGTCTTAAGAAAGTGCAAATATCCATACAAGATTTAAACTATCCATCCACTTATTACCAGTTGGGAACAGGCTGGGTTAATAGCGCTTCTATGATATGGAATGCGGCTACCGGTCTTAGTCCATGGGATACCAGTGGCTGGCTGGGTGGAAATATAGACTCTATATGGACTGATGGACATAGATATAGGATTTCAGCAAGATCCATAGACTGGGCTGACAATAGGCAGACTGCTCTCACCACTGTGGATATAGTATATGACAAAACAAATCCTTCTGGAGCTGTGACATATCCTATGGATGTGTCAACACCGTCGGATCAAAGTTACATAAAGATAAACTATTCTAATCCAAATCTAACCCTGACTGGCACAGCTTTAGATACTGATCCGGGACGCATACAAAAGGCGGTTTTAAGGTTGCAGGTGGCGGGCTCGCCGACAAAAGAAGGTCAGTACTGGAATTGGGACACAAATTCTTGGCAAACAGGATATGCTGAGAAGGTTATCACTCCGCCGGGCTCTGTATTTAATTGGAATTGGTCTATCAGTATAACTACAAATGCCTTTAATGAGGACAATACCACTTATTATATCTCGGTTCAAATTCAGGATATGGCTGGAAACTGGCAAACTTTGGCCTCGACGAATACTTTTGTGATAGACAATACAGCGCCGACAAATAGTGTCAGTTATCCTGATGAAGATTTAGGTCAGTATTCGCCATTTTCCCAAATAAATGGCATAGCTTCGGACCAATTTATAGTGAAAATAACATCAATATCGGTCAGGGACAGCGGAACTGGCAAATATTGGGGTGGGACAGCTTTTGATCAGGATTTAATTAATTGGTTTAGCGCTGTTGGCTTGAATAATTGGAGTTTTAGCGCACCGTCAATTCAAAATAATAACTCAGTTTATGAAATTTACCTTAAAACAGAGGATATAGCTGGAAATATTGCCACACAGGCGCTTAAAAGAACATATGTGATAGACACATCTTCTCCTACTTCTAACTTTACTTTGCCTGTGAATAATGCTTGGTATTCTTCTCTAACTCAAATACAGGGTACGGCCTTGGATGACAATAATCAAAAACTCTATAAAGCTGAGATTTCTATAAAGAGAAATTCTGACAATAAATATTGGAGCGGTTCTGCTTTCGCAAATGATTTAGAGACATGGCTGAATGTTGATAGCCCTCTAATTCCATTCAATAATTTTTCAGCCAATTGGATAAAGAATTTTTCAGACGCAAATTGGGGAACAGCCAGTGGCTCGTCTTTTACTTTGAGGGTGAGAGCTACAGACAAGACGAAACCGATTAATCTTGTAGAGCAAATGCTTAACTCTGCCACTTTTTATTGGGATGTAACAGCGCCAACTTCCAGTGTGTCTTTTCCTCAGCATCTGGGGGTTTCAGGTATAAATCCAACTTTCTATGGAGAATATTATGACGCGCATTCAGGTATTAGCCCGTCTGGCGGCGCGGTCAAGGTTAAACTCTATGCTAAAACCGGAGTCAATGCCGGGAAATGGTATTATGCTGGAGATTGGAGAAGCATAGAACCAGCTAATGGTGATTTGCCTGATGCGAGCGTATGGGCATCATCTTGGACATATACTTTTCCTGCAAGTTTAGAGCCGGGAGCGGACTATATAATTGCATCTGTATCAAGAGACTCTTCTTATCCTGGGAATTATCAGAATGTGTTTACGGTGGGGATTTCTTCCAATGCTTTTAATTGCGATAGCACTAGGCCAAATTCTCAGATAAACACCCCCTCTACTGTTTTTAGAAATAATCTCTCTCAAATAGATGGTATAGCTTCTGACTCGCCACAAGCTGCGCAAATAGATAGAGTTGAACTTGAGATAGTTTATCCTGTTGAGGAAGATGGCAGCGGCTCGCCACAATATGCCTGGAATGGAACGAATTGGACTACATATACTGGCGATTTCGCTACATTTACCGTGGTAAGTGGCGGATATCCGTCCTGGACATATAATTCTTCTTCTGTGCCATGGGAAGAGGGGATAAGATATAGGATAAGAAGCAGAGCCATAGATATTGTGGGGAATTATGAAAATGTGTTTAGCATTGGTGTAAATCAGAAAGTAGTTAAATATGATGTTTCCATGCCCACATCCACACCTACGAGGGTGACTGTGAATAGCAACCTCGTCATGCTGGGCAGTCAAAACTATGTCAATGATTTGACCAAAATAGAGGGAACTGCATCTGATTATCCATCTTCGCCTTTTGGCGAATTAGTGGGGGTTAGAGTATACATAGAGAAATTGGATAATCCTGGGGCGGGCTATTTCTGGGATGCCGCTAATGGTAGATGGAGAAATGATATTGGTCCTGTGGCAAATAATGCTACACTGACCGCTTATGGATGGGAGTTTGACACTTCGGTTATTAACTGGTCTAATGGTCAAAACGGCGGATATGGACCATACTGGTCTAATGGTGGCACATTCAGAATAAAGACTGAAGCTAGAGACAATGCCTATCCGGGCAATGCCCCGCCGCCTGCGGGCAATAGGGAAAGGGGAGGTGTTTACAATAATTTACCATACGCTGATGTGGTTTTTGACCCCAAGAATCCTTCATCTCTGATAATGAACATTCCTGCAAATGGCTATGTGAATAGTTTGCCTTCTATTTCTGGCACAGCTTCTGATTGGGACGATACTGTTTCCTATACACCTATTATCGACAATGTCAAAATACAGATATATAAGCAATCCCCTCCACCGGCACAAACTTTTAATGGAACTGCATGGATTGATGGGGAACAGAATTATTGGCTTAATACTTCTTATGTGGGATATTCTTCTGGTACCTGGTCATACTACATAGGTGATGCCAATTGGACTCATGGGTCTACTTACAGGCTTATAACAAGAGCATATGACAGGGCTGGAAATTATGAAGTGCTTGTCGATACAAAGATATTTACATACGATGTGTATCAGCCAATACCCAGTGAATCGCCCAGGACTTCCATCGGTCCGCCAGCAGATGGCTATCAAACAAATGACTGGAATAATTTGAAGACTGTTTACGGGAATTCATACGATGACTCCATAGGTAAAGTTGACAGGGTCAAGGTTATACTTAAAAGGATAATAAGTGGAACGACTTCATACTGGAATGGTGTGACATGGGTCAATGGCGATGTGCCCAGCGATACGAATTTGTGGCCTGATGCTGACGCTACAGATGGTTCCTATAATAGTCCCGATGAGCCATATTCATGCGGGGCCAGCGGTGGGGCATGTGTTTTACCTAATAGTTCTAATGACTGGTCCCCAAATATTGAATATTTCCTCTACGCTGAGGCAAGGGATTGGGCGGGCAATTATGAGCATGACAGATCTACAGCTGTATATGTTTATGAAATAGAGCATCCTACGGCAACGATAAACTACCCTTTGAACAATGGCTACATATCATTGAATGGTAAGCCCACTGGAAACTGCTCTGACAATTGGCCCGGAAAAGTTCAGGATATTTATGTAAAGATAAAGAGAAGTAGCGACAATAAATATTTCGATATTTCAGCCAGTTCATGGAGCGATACTCTGGTTTGGAATAGTGTTTTGAGTTACGGAACTCTTAGTCCGTCTGCGACATGGTGGCAACTAAATATTTCGACATGGTCAAGCAATGAAACCTATGAATTTGCCTCAAAGGGGGTAGATAAGGCAGGCAATTGGACGCTTTATTATTCTACCGCTTCAAATGTTATTGCTGATTTCGCCCCGCCTGTTTCAACTATTACTATTCCAGTAGA
>DYLH01000007.1 GCA_020722185.1 Candidatus Avelusimicrobium gallicola
ACAATCTAGGGAGGCATATGAGTGAAAAGATTCTTGTAATAGAGGATGAAAAAAGAGCTTTTACTCACTATGGAAAAATAATAGATATATCTTTTGAAATAAAAAAATACCTCAAGTCACTCAAAGGCAGAAAGGGCAGCATATATCTTAAAGACAGACGCCAAGATTAATCCTTTATCCCTTTGGATGAAATTTTTTGTGCATCTCCTTTAACTGAGTATTGTCTAGATGAGTATATATTTGAGTTGTGTTGAGACTGGCATGTCCAAGCATCTCTCCAATAGAGCGCAAGTCAGCCCCACGTTGAAGGAGATGAGTGGCAAAGCTGTGCCTGAGCAAATGCGGATGTACTTTTTTTTGAAGTCCCGCTTCTGACGCGAATCTTTTTATATCTTTCCACAACTGCACCCTGCTTATTTTTTTGCCAGATTTATTCAAAAATACCCAGGATTGAGCCGCGCGTCCGCCAAATTTCAATTCTCTCAATTCAATATATTTTTTTAAAATTTCGCAGGCATTTTCATTTAGAGGCACAAGCCTTTCCTTAGACCCTTTGCCAAAAACTCTCAGCCACCCCTGAGCCATATTAATATCCTCAATCTTAAGCGATGTAAGTTCTGAAATCCTTATACCGCTTGCATACAGGAGTTCCAAAACAGCAATAGTTCTTATGCTCTGATATTTGTCAGATATTTCATGGGAAAGAAGTTTCTCAGTTTCATCCACAGATAAAGCCTTGGGAAGACGCTTTTCAAGTTTTGGCGCTTTGAAAGATTGTAATGGATTTTTTTTTAAAATGTTTTCAAGCGCCAGAAACTTATAAAAAGCTTTTAGAGCTTCAGTTTTCCTAAACAGGGAAGAGGTTTTAAGCCCTTTCTTTTTTTCATCCCAAAGATAGTCTTGAAGAAAATTTGGAGCAATTTTAAGTGGATCAAACCTCTTTTTCTCACAATAAGCAAGGAAATGTTTCAAATCCCCGACATAAGACAGAGCAGTATTTCGAGAAAGATTTCTCTCAAGCGAAAGATAGCGCCTGAAAGAATTAAGATAATCTGTGGAATCCATAAAAGCCTGTCAATAAATACAATTATTGTTTGCCTTTTCGGACTTTTTCTTCCTTCTTTTCTTTTGCTGTCTGCGAATTGTCTATAGTATTATCCTTTTCTACACCGCTATTAAGCAATCTATCCTTAAGTTCTTTTTCTATAGACTCGGCTATTTCATGTTTTTCTTTGAGAAAAGATTTGGCATTTTCTCTGCCCTGTCCAATCCTTTCCCCTCTATACTCGAACCAACTCCCTGTCTTTTCTATTAATCCAGTTTCAACCCCCATATCCAATATGCAACCTTCCCTTGAAATTCCCACTCCATTTATCATCTCAAATTCCGCCACTCTATATGGAGGCGCCACTTTGTTTTTGACTATTTTCACTCTTATTCTTGCTCCTGCAACCACATCCCCTTGTTTGAGAGTTTCTATTTTTCTTATATCTAAACGCACAGAAGAATAAAATTTAAGAGCGAGACCTCCGGGTGTAGTTTCTGGATTGCCAAACATCACACCTATTTTATGCCTTATTTGGTTTATGAATATTATAGCCGTTTTACTATTAGCGGCGATGGCGGTCAATTTTCTAAGAGCCTGTGACATAAGCCTAGCCTGTAAACCTACATGCTGATCCCCCATTTCTCCTTCTATTTCAGCTTTTGGCACAAGGGCTGCAACCGAGTCTATCACAATTATATCCACGGCGCCAGAACGAACAAGTTTCTCAGTTATCTCTAAAGCCTGTTCTCCACTATCTGGCTGAGATATAAGCAAGTTATCTATATCTACTCCTATTTTCTTTGCGTAGTAAGGATCCAGAGCATGTTCAGCGTCTATGAAAGCCGCCATACCACCTTTTTTTTGCGCTTCAGCTATTATATGCAAGGTTAAAGTGGTCTTTCCACTCGCCTCTGGACCAAAAATCTCTATAACTCTTCCACGTGGAAGTCCACCTACACCTAGAGCCAGATCAAGAGAAAGAGCACCGGTAGGTATAGCTGCAACCTGTCCCTTGGCCGCTTTTTCTCCAAGTTTCATAATGGCTTCCTTGCCAAAACTTTTCTCTATTTGACTGAGGGCCGCTTCAAGCGCCTGTTTTTTTTCATCTTTTGACATTGTTCCTCCATCTGGCGAATTTAAAAGATCGCCAAAATTTTTCTTTGCTAATCTAAGTATAACATATTACCGCGACAACATATTGTCGCGCAAAATAAGCATAAACTATGGCCAATGCTTATTTTCTAAATCAAATCTCGAAAGCTCTGCGCCTATTTCTATACATCTTTGAGATATATCATCGCCTCGATTTACATAAAATGGCGTACCATAAACAACTCGCGCTTTTGAAAAAGGCATTGGCAATTCAAATTTATCCCATGATTTTTCAAAAACCTTTTTTTTCTCAACTTTAAAAGTCACAGGCACTATAGCCGCTTCAGTTAATTGGGACAAAAAAATAGCCCCTGGTTTAACTTCATGCAAAGGCCCCTTTGGGCCATCTACCGCAACAGCGCAGTCATATCCTTCCCTGATAGCTCTTATCATCTCACGCAAAGCTTTTGTCCCCCCACGAGAGCTGGATCCTCTGACGCATTTATATCCAAATTTTTCAAGTATCGCTGTTAACATATCTCCATCTTTTGACAAACTTGTAAGTATAACTATGTTTTTCTTTCTGTGGGTATATGTGGCAAGAAATAGTTTTCCATGCCAGAGCACATAAATTATTCTTTTTCCCTCATTTCTGAGTCTCTCTACAATATCTCCATTCATAAACTCAATTTTTAAACTTTTGGATATAATGTTAATTATAAACCAGGCTAAAGTCGGGACGAGTAAATTGCGTATATAAAGTTTAAGCCCATTCATCCTTATAATTATATAAATTATTGAATTTTGCCTTTAACTTAAATAAAATAAGCTGATGGAGGAATAATATGATTTTTTTCGTGATTTTTTTATCCTTAATTTCCAATCTTTCCGCCATCCCCGTAGAGCTTAAGGATGGGACCAAAATAGAGGGCGAAGTGCAGGGATTCATTGATGACTCCTATGCAATAAAGACTAAATATGGCATACTGACTATAAAGAAAGAAGATATTCTCAATGCGCAAGATCTTGAAATTGAACAAGAGAAAATATCAAACAATGAAGAAAATATATCTTCAGACACAGTCAGTAATAATCATATCGAAGAAACACTGACATTTGAAGTAATAAATTCAAGCGGCGAAATTAAAAAGATATATTATGAAAATTCAATCGCAATAGCTACAAGAACATATTCTCAAAACAATGTGCTTATTTCACAGGATGGAAATATAAAAGATGGCACATATACCCAAAGATATTCCTCTGGCAACATAAAAGCTCAATTGCAATTTGAAAATGAGAAAGAAAACGGTTTAGCTAAATTTTTTTATGAAAATGGAAATATGCAAGCAAGGGCACAATACAAAAACGGTTTGCTTGATGGGACGCTTTTTTCATATTCTCCAGAAGGAATTCTTCTTTCAGAACAAAACTACAAAGAAGGCCTTCTCGACGGGAGTTTTTGCGAATACAATATTGACGGTTCCATTAAAAGCAAAACATTTTATCTAAAGGGAGAGAAAATAGAGCCTCAAAAAGAAACTCCTCAAAATAAAAAAATCGCTGAAGAAGAGCCTTTGAGCGCAAAAAAAATAAAAGTGGCAAGAGGATATAGATTCATTGTATATCTTGAAAAAAAATATAAGGCCTCATTCACCATACTTAATAATGGAGTGGAACTAAAAAATAGAAGAGAAGGAGAACTTCCTGATGGCCAGCTAAAAGTTTATTCAGAAGATGGGCAACTTACTGATGAATTTGTTTTCAAAAACAATAGCATATTAAGGTATTCCAAAATTTCAAACGGTAAAACTGAAATTTTTGATTTCAGCGAATAGATAGGTGGCACTTAGTTAAAATATAAAGATTAAATCTTTTTTTCAAAAACCATAGGATTGCTGTCTGATGCCTCGAACCCTATAAGTTTTAGATATTTTATATGCTGTTTATTGTCTGTTTCTGCCACTATTTTTTCAAAGCCTGCAAACTCAGATGCAATTTGAGAGGAATCATAAAAACATCTGGCATTTTTCAGATCTCTGTAATCAGGCATCACATAATCGAGAATCACCCTTATTTCTTTACCTTCTTTTATAAATATAAATGCGCCAATAGCAGAAATATTTCTCATTATAAGAAAACATTCGGCTTTTTCAAGGGAGACATCAGTAAATCTTGGGAAAAAACTGATTATGTCTTTTCCATTATATGATAGAAAGTATTTAAGTAAAGTATCCTGTGAACTAGTTTTTACAAATTTAAATATATCTTTTTTACTTTTAAGCGCATGTATGTAATATGCATCAACAATAACCACAAAAAGATTGGCAACCGCAACCGCATAAGCCTTAAGCGCAAAACCATAAAAAACAAATATGAGAGAGCCAATCAGATTTATCACTCTAAGGCGAAAGACATTGCTCATTAAAAGAGATATGGCAACTAGAATTGAGCCTATGTAACCTATTATCTCAAGCATATTTATTTCTCTTCCATTGAAGATTCAATCTGATAATAAGCAGAAACTATTTTAGCTATCTGTGATATAAACCTTTTTGCGCTTTTATAATTTGGACCATTTAGGGTTAAAACTGCTAAAAGATAATCCCCATTAGGGGAAAAAACTATTCCCACATCATGACATGCTTTTCTGAGAAGTCCAGTTTTGTGACCAATACTCCATTCTCTCGGAGTGCCACTTCTAAGTCTGGATCGACTCTTATTTCCTTTGAGTATTTCAAGCATAGATAAACTGGCATTCTGGGAAACCATTTCTTTTTTATAAATTTCCTCAAAGATGAAAGCTATTTCTCTGGCAGTTGTATAATTTTCATTTTTAACCGGAAAGGAACTCAAAGATAATCCGTCCTGGCATATATTGGTCACTTTTAATCCAAGCATTTGAAATTCTTTTTGAAAAAAATACATTCCGAAATTATCTATCAGCATCTGAGTCGCTGTATTGTCGCTCTCGGTTATCATCTTGTAAATAGTTTCAAGAATGCTTATTCTTGTTCCTTCTCTAGCCCATTTCAATGTGCCAGAACCAGATCTTCTATCTCTATTTCTCAATATTAGTTCTGAATTTAGATCCAGTTTTTCTTTCTCTGCCAGGGCAAACACGCTTACCATTACAGGCACTTTAACAAGGCTTGCCGAAGGGAATTTCTTATCGCCATTGAAATCCCACTCACGAGATGTATTGAAATCTTTTATCAGAATTGCAACTTTGCCTGGATATCTTAAAGCCGTCTCATGCATCTTTGTGGTCATTTCATTCCAGACAGATTCATTCATGACAAATTTTTTTTTAGGGCTTGAGCTATACTTTACATCTGAGAAAAAGCCAGATTTATAGGCAAAATATAAACCAAAAGCCACTATAACGGCTATGTAAATAACTATTTTTCCGCTTCTTTTCATTTATAGAAAACTTATTTTATCTTCATTGTGAGGTTCTCGCCTTTTTCATCCACGTCAATGGCTATGACATCTTTTTCTTTAGCCATATTGACAAGTATGAATTCAGACATCGGATCTTCCACCATTTTTTGAACTGTTCTAATTATTGGTCTGGCACCATAATTTGGATCAAATCCTTTTTTGACCAGCAACTCTTTTGCTTTCTCAGTTATTTCCATTGAAAAGCCTCGCTCTTTTAGCTTTGAATACACTTTGCCCAGATGTATTTCAAGTATTTTTCTCATATCAGCTTCAGTTAAAGGCCTGAAAACTATTATTTCGTCTACGCGGTTTATAAACTCTGGATTGAAAACTCTCTTAACTTCATCCATCACGGTGTCTTTCATTTCCTTATAATCCCTTTCCTTGTCCTCTTGTGGAATAAAACCGAGGGATTTTCCTTTTGATATAAGTCTGGCTCCGACATTTGAGGTCATTATTATTATCGTATTTTTAAAACTCACTTTATGGCCAAGACTGTCCGTAAGATTTCCTTCATCCATAACCTGAAGAAGTATGTTAAACACATCAGGGTGGGCTTTTTCTATTTCATCAAGCACCACTACTGAATAGGGTTTTCGTCTTACAAGCTCTGTCAATTTTCCGCCCTCCTCATATCCTACATATCCTGGAGGCGCGCCTATTAACCTTGAAACAGAAAACTTCTCCATGTACTCAGACATATCTATTCTAACCATAGAGTCTTCATTACCGAATAGAAACTCAGCCAAAGTTCTGGCCAACTCTGTTTTTCCAACTCCTGTTGGGCCAAGAAATATAAAATTTCCTATAGGCTTTTTTGGATCTTTCATCCCTGTTCTGGATCTCTTTATGGCCTGAGATATTATCCTGACAGCCTCATCCTGTCCTATGAGACGCTTATGAAGTTCTTCTTCCATATGTATGAGTTTTTCAGTCTCGCTCTGATTAAGCCTCGTGACAGGAATTCCAGTCCATTTTGACGCAACTATAGCTATATCTTCTTCACTTACCACTGGCCACTTCTTTTCCCTTTCCTCGCGCCATTTCTTCTTCATTTCCTCTATTTCTTTTTTAAGCGCTTTCTTTTTCTCTTTTAATTTAGAGAGTTTGGCGCTATCCTGTTCTTCCATAAGTTCTTTTTCTTTTTTTAGTAAATCTTCAAGCTCTTTCTCTTTCTGCTTAAACTCTATAGGGTAAACCGACAGTTTCAATCTGGCCCTGGACCCAGCTTCGTCAAGTAAATCTATGGCCTTGTCTGGAAGAGCCCTGTCTGTTATATATTTATCTGAGAGGGTGGCGGCTGTGACTATGGCGCTTTCAGTGTATTTACATTTATGATGATTTTCGTATTTATCTTTGAGACCTTTGAGTATTTCTATTGTCTCATCAAGAGTTGGCGGATCGACTATTATTGGCTGAAAACGCCTTTCAAGAGCGGGATCATGTTCTATATGTTTTCTATACTCATCAAATGTAGTTGCGCCTATACATTGAAGCTCGCCACGAGCTAAAGCTGGTTTTAGCATATTGGATGCGTCTATGGCTCCCTCAGCCGCTCCCGCCCCAATTACAGTGTGAAGTTCATCTATAAAAACTATAACTGAATTTTTGGCTTTGCGTATTTCTTCTATTATGCTTTTTAATCGCTGTTCAAATTCGCCACGATATTTTGTCCCAGCAACTATTGAAGCTAAATCAAGGCTTAAAAGGCGCTTTCCAGACAAAGTGTCTGATATATCTTCCGAAACTATCTTTTGTGCTAACCCTTCCACTATTGCTGTTTTGCCTACCCCAGGCTCGCCAATTAAAACTGGATTATTTTTTGTCCTTCTGCCAAGTACTTGAACAAGCCTGTCTATCTCATTTTCTCTGCCTATTACAGGGTCTAGCATTCCATCTCTAGCCAGTTGTGTCATATCTCTGGCAAATTCATCTAAAGTTGGAGTTTTTGTTTTTGTGGTTTTTGCGGACGATCTTGGATGGTGCAAATCTTTGTTCTCTTCTTCATCTCTATACACACCGCCAGAAGAAGTGTTTATAATCTCTTCTACTACCATATTGTACTTGACGCCTATGCTTTGCAATATTTTTGACGCTATACCATCATCTTCCCTTATTATGCCAAGAAGTATATGTTCCGTGCCTATAAAGGTCTGTCCAAGCTTTTGCGCTTCTTCAAAAGCATATTCAAGAACTTTCTTACTTTTTGTGGTAAATTCTATATCGCCTAAAAGCATCATATTGTCGCCGGGTTTCAAGACTTCGACCAATTTTGATTTTATCCTTCTTGCATCAAAACCAAGCTTTGTAAGTATACGCATAGCAAGCGAATCTTCAACCATAAGTATTCCAAGCAATATATGTTCGCTACCTATATAAGCGTGACCAAGCCTCTTGGCTTCTTGTTGAGCGACATTTATTATCTTTTTGGAATTTTCTGTAAATCTTTCTCCGGGCATAATACCTCCTATTATTTTTTTTCAACTAAAATTTTAAATCCTTTTACTTCTTTAACCAAAATCTCGCATCCTTGGGGCAAATTGCCTGAAAGGCTTTCAGCTTCCCATATTTCACCACCTATAAGAACGCTACCTTTAGGATTTAAGTCCGTTTTAGCCAACCCTTTTTTATTGACCAGCGATTCTATACCGGTAACTGGCTTCCTCATCTGAGAACGTAAAACTATCCACGCGAGAAAAGCCGCCACTGCCAGGATACCAATTAAATTAACTATCAGCACACTTGGAGAAACAGATACACCGCTTATATCTGGGTTTTTAAAAAGTATAAGTGTCCCAAGTATTATTGACACAATTCCCCCTATGCTCAACATACCATAACTCATAACTTTTATTTCAACAAGAAAGAAAATAAAACCTAAAAGTATCAATGCCAATCCGGCAAAATTGGCTGAAAGGGTTTGAAAAGAATAAAAACCGAGTATCATGGAAATTCCGCCCACTATGCCCGGCAGTATAAGGCCAGGATTGTAAAGTTCTATAAAAATACCTATGGCGCCCACACTTGCCAGCACCATTGCTATGTTTGGATCTGTTATAGCCGCAAGAAATTTCTGGCGACCACTCATATCAAAGGACTCTATCTGAACCGACTTGGCTATTACTTTTCCATATTCATCTAAATATAATCCATCTAATTTTGAGAAAAACTCATTCATATCTGCGGCTATAAAATCCACAACTTTTTTTTCCACAGCTTCATTGGCTGATATGGAATCGCTTTTTACCACGGCTTTTATGGCCCAATCCACATTTCTGCCTTTCTGTTGGGTTATAGACTTTATATAAGCTGAAGCATCATTTAGAGCTTTTTCTTCCATCGCGCTTTTATCTTTTTTTTCTTTTTCCTTAATGCCTGATATGTCGCCAGCGCCAAGCATAACTGGATGGGCCGCGCCTATATTCGTGCCCGGGCTCATGGCGGCAATATTGGCGGCCATAGTTATGAATACTCCAGCTGAAGCCGCTCTTCCGCCCTGAGGGCTGACATAAACAGCTATCGGCACCTTAGAAGAAAGCATTTTTTTTATTATCTCTCTCATTGAAAGGTCAAGGCCGCCCGGAGTATCCAGTCGTATTATGAGTATGTCATAGCCTTCTTTTGAAGCCTTATCTATGGCGCTGCTGATATACTCAGCGGCAACTGGGATTATCACTCCTGAATAAGAAGATACGAGAGCTTTGGAAATTTTATATTCTTTGACATCGTTAGGAGTTTTTTTAGATTGCGCAGAAAATAAGCCCTGCGCAAAAAGCAGAATGAATATGTAAAAAATAATCTTCTTCATAGCATATAAAGGCGTAAAGAGAAATTTCGCCCATTAAATTATACATTTTTTTAAATTTATTTATGAGCTCACCATCAAATCAAAAATAACCTAACTAAATCCATAAATTACAAGTTCTCTCTATAAAGCGTGCGCAAGCAAGCTAGCTAGTAAGTTTTAAGTGTTTTGGATATTTATCGCTCTAATTTTTTGGCGTTTTAGTTGGGATAAGTATTCTAGTTATATTACTTGATATCTTATTGCCTTCTTGATAGAATTTTTGACCCTATGTCCTTTCTAAAATGTTTTCCTGCAAATTTTATCTCTTCAGCTTTTTTATAAGCCTTTTCAATAGCCTCGCTCAAACTGGCACCCACAGCTGAAACACTTAAGACTCTGCCACCAGCCGTTATATACCTGCCATTCTCATACTTTGTGCCAGCATGAAATATTTCAACCTCTCCTCTTGTTTCCAGTCCACTTATTTCATCTCCTTTTCTTGGATTCTCTGGATAGCCCTGCGCGGAAAGTACAATACAGGCGCAAGCTCCATTTTTAAGACTCACCTGTTCTTTTTCAAGCTTTCCGCCACAAGCCGCATCATAAAACAATTGAGACATATCCTCATCCACAAGAGGCAATATGGCCTGAGTCTCTGGGTCGCCAAAGCGACAATTAAATTCCAGAACCTTAGGACCGTTCTTTGTCATCATAATACCAGCGTATATTGCGCCTCTATAATCTATTTTCTCTGTTACTATTCCAGTTATGAATCGCCACAATATCTCATTTTTTATTTCATCAAACATTTCGCTATCCATCTCAACAGGGCACACAGCGCCCATTCCACCAGTATTTGGCCCCTCATCTCCATCATTTAGCCTTTTATGATCCATGGAGATAGGCAACATTGTAAAGGTTTTCCCATCAACTATCGCCATAACAGAACATTCCCATCCTTCAAGAAATTCCTCTATTATGACCTTTGAGCCAGAAGCGCCAAATATTTTTTTTTCCATAAAATCTTCAATAGCTTGAAAAGCCTCAGACTCATTTTTGCATATTCTTACCCCTTTGCCAGATGCAAGGCCATCCGCTTTTATGACTATAGGATAAGATTTTTTCTCCCTGAGATATTCTCTGGCATAGGAAGAATCGTATACTATCTTAAAATCGGCTGTAGGGATATAATGTCTATTCATAAACTCTTTGGCCACCTGTTTTGAGGCCTCAAGTACTGCGCCTCGCATACGAGGACCAAAGACCTTTACTCCATTTTTTTCCAAAAAATCAGAAATGCCGCGTGAGAGCGGTTCTTCTGGCCCTATCACAACCAAATCCACATTTTCCTTTTTGCATAGCTCAGCTATTTTTTCAAAGTCAAGAGCGCCGATTTCAAGACTCTCAGCTATTTCTGAAATAGCTTTAGAATATGGCAGTTGAAAAAGCTTTTTTATTTTTGGGCTTTGTTTTAGTTTCCAGCATATGACATGTTCTCTTGCGCCATTCCCTATAACCAAAATATTCATCATCCCTCCCAAATAAAATACATGTCTAAACCGTTTTCAAAAAATCTTCTAGTCCCTCTCAGGGTATTTCCCGTCAAAACATGCGCTACAGAAATTTCTATCTGCATTTCCACAAACTTTTATAAGGCTTTCAAGCGACAAATAAAATAGACCGTCTGCTCCTATGAATTTCCTTATTTCATCAATTTTCTTAAATCTGACAGCTATCAATTCTTCTTTTTTGGGAGTATCTATTCCATAAAAGCATGGAGAAATAATGGCGGGCGAAGCTATGGCCATTATCACTTTTTTCGCGCCAGCATCTTTTAAACTTCTCACTATTTTTTTGGAAGTTGTCCCTCTCACAAGTGAATCATCTATAAGCAATATTTTTTTCCCCATTATGACATCTTTTATAGGCGCCAATTTTAAGTGGGCTGTGAACTCCCTCATTTTCTGGTCTGGCTGAATAAAAGACCTGCCGGCATAGTGATTTCGCATAAAGACTGGTTGATACACTATTCCTGAGGCAGCTGAAAATCCCAAAGCATAAGCAGTGCCAGAATCAGGCACCCCAGACACTATATCGGCGTCAAAGCGTTCAATTTCCTTAGCAAGAATCCTTCCTATTTCGTATCTTGCCTTTTGAACTGTTTGACCACAAATAACAGAATCTGGTCTGGCAAAATAAACTTGTTCAAATATGCACCTAGATATTTTTGTAGGTTTAGCAAATTGAGTAAATTTTATTTTTCCACTGTTCACAATAGCCATTTCCCCGGGCTCAATCTCAAACTCTATTTTTGCCCCTATAACTTCAAGCGCGCATGTTTCAGAAGAAAATACCCATGAATCTCCAAGTTTGCCTACTACAAGAGGCCTGAAACCATGTGGATCTCTCGCCGCTATTATTTTATCTTTTGTCAGAAAAAGAAATGAGTAAGCGCCCTTAAGCAAGGGGAGCTTTTCAGCTATGGCCTTATCCAAATTTTTCTGATGGCTTCGGCTGATTAAATGTATTATGACTTCGCTGTCAGTGTCTGATTGAAAAATTGCGCCATCTTCAACAAGTTCTCTTCTAAGCTTTTGCGCGTTTACTATATTTCCATTGTGAGCCACAGCTATTTCGCCATATTTGCAATTGAAGTAAAGTGGTTGCGCATTATTCACACTACTTGAGCCGGCTGTCGAATACCTGACATGACCAATAGCGCTTTCACTTGAAATAGATGAAAGTATTTCAGGAGTAAAAATATCATTTACAAGCCCCATAGAATTGTAATACACCAGCCGCCCTTTTTTAACTCCGGCTATGCCAGCTGACTCCTGTCCCCTATGTTGCAAAGCAAAAAGTCCCAGATAAGAGAGTCGCGCGCTTTCCCTATTGTTTGCAACAGCGAAAATTCCGCACATAATTCCTCCATAAAAATTCTTTAGAAACTAAAATCTATAATTTGCGCCAAATGAAGCAAACCAACCTTCAAGAGCATATTTTACAGAACCTTCTTTTCTTGTTCCATTGATATAAAGCACTCCGAAACTTAAATCTCAAGTGGAGAAATCAATACTATTTTTATCTATCGCTGGCGTATCAAAAGCATACCCCAAAAGCGATGAAAAAGATTCATCCACAAATCTTTCAAGACCTAATCTAAATTTAAGCAATGTAGGCCAATCAAAAATATTTGGCTGACTTGTCAGATATACACTAGGATTTTTCACAGTTATCTTATTTGAAAAGCCATTCCACCATGTCTGAGAAAAATCTGCGCTCAATTTAATTTTTTTATTCGGCTTATATAAAGCTCCTATGGTGGATGTAGGCGACTGCTTAACTTTGAAAGTTATGTCTGATTTTTCGAACATTACTCCGTTAACATAGGACTTGGCATCACATTCTATCTCAATCTTTGAACCAGTTCTAAAAACTGTCGCCACGCTCCATCTTTCATTGAAAGTATATTTCAATCCTGCCACTCCTTCAAAGACTAGGACATTTCCAGATATTTCTGTTTTCAGATCATAAGCAGATGGGACATCTGGATGCAGAGCATTAACTCCAAGTTTTGTTTCTCCGCCAAGCAACCCACTGAGTATATTTAATCCACATCTAAATGACTTCAGATATTTTTTAAATATCCACCACATTAGAGTGGCCTCATGAAAAGAATATTTTTAAGTATAAAACATTGATTATTTTACATAATCCACAGCATTTTTAAAAAAAGTATAGCCAACTGAAAGAAAATCTTTTAACTTTTTAGTTCCACTTTGAACAGAAAAAAAAGTTCTTTCAGGATGTGGCATCAAGCCAAGCAAATTGCCGCGGCTATTGCATATTCCAGCAACATCCGCTATGGATCCATTTGGATTTTCCACATAAATCAAGGCATTTAAATTATTTTCAATAAGATCTTTAAGAGCATCCTCATCTGAAGGCACAAATTTTCCCTCGCCATGGGCTATTGGCAATTCAAACACATCGGGCAAACCTTTAGTGAATATACACGGACTTTTTTTATTTATTCTGACTTTTACCCACTTGCATATAAAATGCCCTGCATCGTTTAAAAAAAGCGTAGCATTTCTTTTATAGTTTTTATCTTCTGGCAAAAATCCAGTTTTTACCAGAACCTGAAAGCCATTGCATATGCCTATGACGGGTTTCCCTGATTTAATGAATTTCTCAAAATTTTTTTTAAGTTTTACTATCTTTATAGCAAAAATTTTTCCGGCAGAAATATCATCCCCATAAGAAAATCCACCGGGCAAAGCCAGAATATCATAATCTTCAACATTTACATTTCCTTTTAATAATTCATTTATATGAGCTATCTCAGCCTTAGCGCCACAATATCTAAATGCCGAAGCTGTTTCTAGATCGCAATTGGTTCCAGCGCCCCTTAAAACAAGAGCTTTTGGCTTCATATTTTTTCTCCAAGAGAGTTTTTCCAGATTCCAAGCAGTTTTTCAATATCAGCATTTATTACTTCTTTTCCACAATGCTTTACTCTAATAACTTCTTCATCTACGACCTTCCCTATTCTGGCAATATCAGCTCCAGACATCATCTTGAGAAAATCTTTCTCCTTTTCAGCGTCCACTTCGACAATTATCATACCCGGTCCTTCAGAAAACAAAATTTCTTGAATATCCCCTCTCTCACAAGCACTGCCGCCCATATCCACTTCACATGAAAACTCATCGAAAGACATTTTGGCTAAAGCTGTGGCAAGCCCTCCTTTTGAGATGTCATGCGCCGCCAAAATATATCCTTTTTCAATAGCTTTAGAAAGAGCTTTGTAATTTCTAATATATTTTTTAGGTTGAGGTTCTGCAAGTTTATTGCTTTTACATGAAAACAATCTGGAGTATACAGAAGCGCCAAGACCAAGTGCAAACTCGCCGACAAGGTATATGGGCGAACATGCTCTTTTAAATTCGCATGTAATAGCCTTTCTAATATCTTTTACTGGAGCTATAGCTGATATCAAAAGAGAAAGATCTATACGATATTCCTTACCATTTATACTTGATTGATTGTAAAAACTGTCCTTGCCAGATATAAAAGGTGATTCGTATAATAAGGCTGCATCGCGACATCCTATTGCCGCCGCGGCGAAAGCGCCCAAAACATACTTATCATTTGGATTGGCACAGCAAAAATTGTCCAGCAAAGCCGTCCTTGAAATATCCGCTCCCACGCACACAAGGGATCTAATTGCCTCGTCTATGGCATAAAAAGCCATTTTATAGGTATCAATTTTTCCAGCAAAAGAAAATCCATGAGAAACAGCAAATCCTTCAAAATTATTTTTCTTTCCAGTAATGGGATATGGCCATATAACTATAGCATCTGAAGGAGTTTGTTTTTTAACTCCATTAAATGGTTTTACAACTATTCCACCCTGAACTTCGTGGTCGTACTGCCTTATCACATATTCTCTGGAACAGACATTGATATCAGAGAGAATTTTTTCAAGTTCTTTGTTATAATCGTATTTTGGAGTAGGCAATTTATTTACTACCTTCTGGCTTTTATACACAGCTTTCTTTTCAAACTTTGGAAGCCCGCCATGTAAGAAAGACATGTCTAAATCTACAATCTTTTCATCTCCATAAAAAACTTTCAATTTTCTTGAACCGTCAAAAACTCCAAGCTCGCAAATAGGACATTCTTCAATAGAGCAAATTTCTCTCAATTTTCCAATTTTTGATGGCGGAACAGCCATTATCATTCTCTCCTGAGATTCGCTCACCCAGATCTCCCACGGCTTTATTGAATTGTCTTTCAGTATAGCTTTTTTAATATCGACATGAACTCCCGTCTCTTCACCCAGCTCACCTATGGCCGAGGAAAATCCGCCGGCACCACAGTCAGTAATGGCATCATAAAGTCCAAGAGAACCTGCCTTCATTATCACATCTAAAACTTTCTTCTCATTTACAGCATGGCCTATTTGAACAGCGCTAGAAGCGCTATTTTCATCTATATCAGCGGAAGAAAAAGTCGCGCCATGTATCCCATCGCGTCCAGTTGGACCACCTATGGCAACTACAATATCCCCTTTTTTAACTTTCTTAAAAACTTTATCTTTTGGCATAATGCCGACGCATCCTACATAGACGAGGGGATTAAAGGTATAGCTTTCATCAAAGTGTATACTTCCAGCAGCCGTAGGAATACCCATTCTATTGCCGTAATCTCTGACCCCCTCTACCACGCCCTCAAAAATTTTTTCAGGAGTGAGAAATCCCGACGAAATTTTTTTATTCCTGAGAGGGCCAAAACAAAAATTATCAGTATTCAAAACAGGTTTAGCGCCAAGACCAACACCCAGAATATCTCTTATCACTCCGCCGACACCGGTCTCAGCGCCGCCATAGGGAGCTATAGCGCATGGATGATTGTGAGTCTCCGCCTTAAAAGCCAAAGCCCATGGCGAATTAGGTGATAATTCAATAATACCGGCATTGTCCTTAAATACAGAAAGGCACCATTTTTTATTGAGTTTCTTTGTGGCGGCAACTATGGTTTCCTTGAATAAATTTGAAAATTTGATTTTTTTCCCATTGTAATTAAGAGAGACTGGTCCAGAAAAAGTTTTATGTTTACAATGTTCAGACCATGTCTGCGCTATTGTCTCCATTTCTGCCCGTGTAGGATTGTGGCCAAGCTTGATAAAATAATCTCTCGCCTTTGTAAGTTCAGCCAAATTTAGTGACCAGCCAAATTTTTCATTTAGTTTAATGAGATCTTTATCTTGAGCTTTTATAAAATTTTCCATATCTCAATCTGCCTTTACCAAATGTATTAGCTCATTTGCAAAACATTCTTTTATAGCTTTACAAGCATCTCTGGCATTAAGTCCAGCCAGATAAAAAGCCTGACCAGTTTTGACACTGATGGGTTTAGGGAAACCTGCCAATTCAATCGCCTGACAGACACTTTGTGATAGCACATCTGTCACCCCTTCCTTGAAAAGCATTTCAACTCTTGTGTATCCGCTCAGTTTTCGTGGAGAATCGGCTGAGAATTCTTCAACTATAAAATCGCTCAACACATCGCCAGATATCTGAAAAATTTCCTCTCTTCTGTAATGCCCTTCAAGTATATATAGCTTGCTTTCTCTGGCAGATTTGAGATTCGGGTAGAAATGCGAAATTTTTTTAATCAATTTTTTTTCTTCATTCTTTGCAAATTTATCTTTTGTAAAAACTTCTATTTTCATAGCAATATTTTTTTTTCTATTTTATTGTACAACTCCACTGTTTTTTCAATAATATCTTTTGGCAATGCGGGCGGAGGCGGAGTTTTAAGATCCCAGCCGCTTTTCATAAGCCAATTGCGAACAAATTGTTTATCATAGCTCTCAGGGCTTTTGCCGCAAGTCAAAGATTGAGCATTCCAAAATCTAGATGAATCTGGCGTAAAAGCTTCATCTATGAGTATTAACTCATCATCGAGCAAACCAAATTCAAGTTTTGTATCAGCCAATATTATCCCTCTTTCCAAAAGATAATTGTGGGCAAATTCATAAAGCTCAATTGATTTTTCCATTATTTTTTCTGCCAAGCTATCTCCGATAGTATTGGACATAAAATTAAAGGACACATTTTCATCATGAGCTTTATCTGCCTTTGTGCTTGGAGTAAAAATAGGTTGTGGAAGTTTCTGAGATTCTTTAAGTCTACCCGGCAGTTTTATGCCACAAATAGAACCGTTCTTTACATATTCTTTCCAACCGCTTCCGGTTATATATCCTCGAACTATGCATTCAAAATTGACTCTCTTTGCCCTAGCCGCCAAAATAGACCTGCCATCCAAATATTGAGGCAAATCAACACCTGAAATTTTTTTTATCTCCTCAAAATCACTGCTTATCAAGTGATTCTTAATTATATGTTTTGTCTTTTCAAACCAAAAAAGACTTATACGATTGAGAGCCAATCCTTTTCCCGGTATTTCATTTGGCAAGACAAAATCAAAAGCGGATATTCTATCTGTGGCGCAAATAATCAATTTATCCTCACCAAGAAAATAAACATCCCTCACCTTGCCTTTGTATAATTTTAACTTTTCAATTTCCACAATATAACTCCTATTCCCACTCTATAGTTGCCGGGGGCTTTGAGGTAATATCATAGACCACCCTATTTATTCCTTTAACCTCGCTTATAATGCGAGATGAAATCCTTGCAAGGAGACTATGGTCTAGTTTGGACCAATCAGCTGTCATCCCGTCGACGCTATCAACACAACGCAAGGCAAGGGCATTCTCATAGCTTCTCTCATCTCCCATAACGCCCACAGACTTTACGGGCAAAAGCACGCAAAAAGCCTGCCATATTTTATAGTAAACTTTGGCATTAGATATTTCTTCTCTCATTATAAAATCTGCCTTTCTGAGAATATCTAATCTATCACCTGTGACCTCGCCTATTATTCTTATTGCAAGACCCGGACCTGGAAATGGATGCTGGAAAAGTATTTCATCTGACAAGTGCAATTTCTTGCCTATTTCCCGCACTTCATCTTTGAATAAAAATTTAAACGGCTCTATCAGCCTAAACCCTAATTTTTCAGGTAGTCCGCCTACATTGTGATGACTTTTTATAACAGCTGATGGACCCTTAACTGAAACAGATTCTATGATATCTGGATAAAGAGTGCCCTGCAAAAGATATTTAGCGCCTTTTATTTTTTTAGCCTCTTTTTGAAAAACTTCTATAAAAGTAGCGCCTATTATCTTTCTTTTCTTTTCAGGATCTTCCACACCTTTTAATCTCCTTAAAAATACTGAGCTCGCATCCACGATTTTTATATTGAATTTGAATTTTTTCTTGAAAATATCTTCAATTCTCTCTTTGTCTTTTGCGCGTAAAAGACCTGTGTCCACAAAAACACAATTTAATTTTTTACCTATGGCTTTATGCGCTAAAACAGCCGCTACAGAACTATCAACTCCTCCTGAAAGCGCGCATATAACCTTCTCATCCTCAACTAGATTTTTAATCTCTTTTATAGAGCTTTTTATAAAGTCTTCACTGTCAAAAAAATCTTTTATGCCACAAATTTCTCTGGCAAAATTATCCAAAATTTTTATGCCATTTTCGCTGTGATATACTTCAGGATGAAATTGCAAGGCATACATCTTTCTCTCTCTATTTTCCATTGCCGCTATCAAGCCATTTTCAGTTCTGGCTGAAACAGAAAAACCTTTGGGGACAGATTTAACCTCATCGCCATGACTCATCCAGACAGTGAATTTTTTTTCAATCCCCGAGAAAAGAAGTCCGCCAGAAACAGTAATTCTAGTAAGGCCATATTCTCTCTTGACAGCTTTTTTTATTTCTCCGCCCATATCGTGGGCAATAAGTTGCATACCATAACATATTCCAAGTATTGGCAGTGGACATGTGGCAATATCAAAAGGAGAATAAGGAGCGTCCTTGATATACACGCTTTGAGGACCACCTGAAAAAATGACACCTTTGACATCTTCTTTTTTGATTTCTTCAAAAGGCGTATTAAAAGGCAATATCTCGCAATAGATCTTGAGATTTCTCAGTCTCCTCGCTATTAGCTGAGTGTATTGACTTCCAAAATCAAGTATCAATATTTTTTCCATGTTTTTATTTTTGTTTGCCCATTCCCACAACTTGAGCTTTCTGTAAAAGTTTGCCCTCAGTCTTTATGGAAGGAGCTATTATTATTGGGACCATCTGCATTTCCTTTATATTATGCGCGCCCAAAGCTCCCATTGATGTTTTAAGAGCGCCAACAAGATTTTGAGTGCCGTCATCTGTGCGAGCAGGGCCAAAGAGTATTTCCTCTATGCTCCCAGTAGTCCCGACATGAACTCTTGTCCCTCTTGGAAGATTGGCATGTGGTGTGGCCATACCCCAGTGATATCCGCGACCAGGAGCTTCCTTGGCTTTAGCAAAAGGAGACCCTATCATAACAGCGTCAGAGCCAGATGCTATAGCTTTGCAAACATCCCCACCGGTTATCATCCCACCATCTGTGATTATGGGGACATATCTGCCTGTTTTCTTGAAATACACATCTCTGGCTGCGGCGCAATCCACTGTGGCTGAAACCTGTGGAACTCCTATCCCCAAAACACCACGGCTTGTGCATGCGGCTCCGGGACCAACACCTATCAAAAGCCCCGCAGCCCCCGTCTCTATAAGTTCAAGGCTTGCTCTGTAAGTCACGCAGTTTCCAAGAACCACAGGGATCTTCATTTCTTTTACAAATTTATAAAGATCTAGAGATTTTTGTTTTGAGGACTCATACCTTACGGAAATTACCGTAGATTGTACAAAAAAGATATCTGCGCCGGCATCCCTCGCTATTGGACCAAATTTTCCCGCATTTTGCGGTATACAGCTGACTGCGCATGGGACCTTGTGCTTTTTAATCTCTTCCACCCTTTTAGCTATTAGATGCGGCTTTATAGGTTCCTTGTAGATTTTTTGAAAAATTTCAGTCGATTCTTCCGGCTTGCAATTTACCAATTTCTCCACTGCTTCCTGAGGATTTTCATAACGGCTATTTATTCCATCAAGATTTAGCACGGCAAGTCCGCCAAGTTTATTCATGGCTACAGCAAAATCGACATTTACCACTCCGTCCATAGCCGAAGCTAAAAAAGGTATTTTCAATTTTATTCCGCCAAGATCCATTGATGTGTCTGTATCTTCAGGATCTATGGTAAGGCTGCCAGGCACTAGGGCTACATCATCAAAACCATAAGTCTGTCTCGCTTCTCTATTTCTACCTATATAGTGCGCCATATTTCCTCCTTTGAATAAAAGAAAAAAGCCCGCTGAAAGAGTTTTTTTTTTCAGCGAGCTGAGAATCCCAGTCTACACCAGATTCTTAAATCTTTGCAAATCTTTGATAAAATTCTAACAAATTGAAAAAAAAAAACAAAATTTTCAAAATTACATATAATAGCTATATGGGGAAAATAGAGCCCGTAATACATATTACTACAGCCTGCAATCATAGGTGTATATTTTGTTCAAGAAAATATAACCCGCCTGATCCGCCTGAGGCGCCAGATGAAGTGAACATGATACTTGAAGAATTCAAAGACACCATAACAATAGAAGGCGGAGAACCGACTCTTTCAAAAGAGCTGCCCATACTTTCTGCCAGAGCTAAAAAAGCCGGTATAAGAGAAGTTATGCTTGTCACCAATGGCTATTCTCTTGATGAACCAGAAAACATAAAAAAACTGCTTTCAGCAGGCATTGATATTTTCAATTTTAATTTCCCATCCCATATTGAGAAACTTTACAATACTTTAAGCGGATCAAAAAATTATCATAAAACAGTTTCCGCAATAAAAAACTGCATAAAAAATGCCGGGCCACAAAAAACAAGGTTGACAATGGTATTAAACTCCCTAAACTACAAGTACTTAAAAGGATATGCGCATTTTATAAAAAGGGAATTCGGCCAAATATTTTATGCTGAAATCAATATGATAAAACTGCTGGGCTCTGTAAGAAAAAGAATCTGGCTAATACCCCGACTTAAAGATATCGCACAATACTTAAAGGAAGGATTTTCTGAATTTGACAAATTGGGAATAAATTTTATTTCTGATGGGATACCGCTTTGTTTTATGAATGGATTTGAGCATAAAAATATAGATGCGTATATGTCTATCAAAGGCGGGTGTTTTTCAACTTCTGAAAAATCTCATTTCAAGCCATGTTTATCGTGTAAAATTAAAAGTGTATGTCCTGGTCCCAGAAAAGACTATGTCTCTATTTTTGGATTTAATGAGCTGAAACCAGTTTCCAATCCACGCGCAAAGGAATTGATACTGAAAAGGATAAAAAGTGAAAGTAAATAACAAAGATTGATATAATTTACATATGGCAAAGATGTATCCTTCGGGAAATTTGAATTTCATAAACAATAGCGAAAAGGAGTTCTACACTCTGCTAAAAGAACATCCTGACACAAAAGAATGGACAGTGTTTTATTCTCATCGTATGGTCTCAACCAAGTATATAAATGAAGTAGATTTTTTAGTTCTCATCAAGGATTTGGGCATATCCCTTATAGAATTAAAAGCGAATAACCCCATATCAATATCCCCAGACACTTTTAAATACAACTATATGGGCAGGATTGAGGAAAAAGAAAATCCATTTAGAAAAATTAAAAATCTCGTAAGCCAATTTAAAACCGTACTCAAATCTCAAGGAAAAGATTTAGAAAAGATTTTTGTATCTCACATAATAATTTTCCCTGAATATAATGGACTATTTGATAGGAAAATATGCTTTTCAGACAGCGCGGATAACTACATCACGGCCTTGACAGAAAAAGAGAAAATTCCTTCTCAAATACTGAACCTTCACCGAAGGCAAAGCCAGAGTGTAAGGAGAATGGAAGCCGCAAAAGATGTCAATGAAATAAATGGAATACTTACAAAAGTGGAGGAAATACTAAAACACGAAATAGATTTAGACGAGAACGCTCTTCTCATACAGTTTGAAAAAGAGAATAAATCCAATCTTATCCAAAGCATGCTTAGCCGATGGTTCATGATTGAAAACCTTAAAAAAGCTATTCTCGTAGGTCCAGCGGGATCGGGCAAAACTTTTAGCTGTATTCAACAAATGATCAAAAAAAGAAAAGAAAAAAAGACAATAGCCTATTTCTGTCATGGAGCGCTGCTGGCCAGAAAACTTTCAAAGGAATTCAGGGAAGTTGACAATGTGGAGATATTTGAATTGAGGGATTTTTTATGCAAAAAACTTAAAAAATCACCCGATGAAAAGATTCCCATTCAAGGTCTAATAAAGGATATGATTAATTTAAATCCAAGACCTAAATATGATTTAATAGTGGCAGATGAAGGAGAATTTTATCTCTCAAATGACTTTTTATCTCTCTCAAACAAACTTCTTAAAGGTGGTCTCAAAGATGGATTTTTCTGGGCAGCTTTTGATGAATGCATCCTAGAAAGAGAACAAATCTCCGCAATAGATAAAGCCTTGGACAATTTTGAATTAAGCGGATTAAAAATTAAATTGTCTGTCAATTACAGAAATTCTTTCGATATGTCTTCTCTTTTTTCCTCTTTTTGTGGTGATAAACTTTACGAAAAAAGCGAAGTTTCCAATCTTTCTCAAATAACTTCCATTTTTTACAGCGATTCTCAAGAGGCCTCTATTTCAGCAACTCTTGAAGCTCTCCTTACAAAATACAGGCCATCTGAAATAACCTTCTTAAGCCCCAAACATCTCGAAGAATCCTTTGCCGGGAAACTTCGCAGAGAAAATAGAAGCTGGGGCAAAAAAATGTCACAGTTAAGCCACCCTCAAGAAGGTTTTTTCAATTATGGAGACCCTGACTCTTTTAGCGGAATGGAGAGCAGAGTGGTAATAATCACAGATCTTGACGAAGACTTTTTTTCAAATCCTAGGGCCGGGAAAATTTTGTACAAAATGGCTTCATCTTCTTTATTTAAGCTTGTTTTCCTTGTACATGAAAAAGCCAGAGATACTTTTAAACAATATCTGACGAGGGACTAAAATGCAGTCTTTCAAACCAAATATGGGAACTGGGAACAATGGTTACACGACTCTTTTCTCATCCCGCGTCCCTAAAACAGATTTAAGAATAGTTCTAAACGCTTTTATAGACGAAATACAGGCCATTCTTGCTGTGGCAAGATCTAAGAAAAAGAATCAAAAAATAAAAAAGATTCAGCAAGATTTAATCAGAGTTTCCGCCTTTATAGCGGGATATGTAAAGGGAACTGAAATAAACAAGTTGCATGAAGATTTAAAAAAAGAAATTAAAAAAGAGTCCAGTGGATATAATTTGAAGGAATTCATTATTTTTGGAGATAATGAGAATAGCGCTATCCTCAATCTCGCAAGAGTAAAAACAAGGCTGGCGGAATTGCTGGCGTGGAAACTCAAAAACAAACCCGCAGCAATATATCTAAACAGATTGTCAGACTATATATTTCTCATTTCCGTAAAATGATTAGGTTTTTTAGTGGTTTGTTTTTTTAAGCTTTTACTCTCAGAGTTTTTGCACTTATGCTCTTGTGCACTTTTGCCCTGTATATTTCATTGCCACCTAGAATATTGCTAAAGTGGCAGCTATCAAGGCAAGCAATCCGATGCCAAATGGCCAATCCCTTTTTAGCCAGTTTTTATCTTCTTGTTTATCCCTTTCGCTTGTGAATGGATTGGTAGTTTTAACTATTTCATACTCTTTCTCTATCTCTTTTTCAGTATTTTCTTTTACAATTTCATAATTTTCTTTGGTATATGATTCAAGAGTCTTAAAACCAGTACTTTTCCCGGAAGAATTGACTGAAATATCATTTGATATTTTGAATTCTTCTTGTTTAATCAGTTCTTTAGAGCAAGACAATAAGAAAATCGACAAGAGTAATATCGAAAAACGACTTATAATTTTACCCATGAATAAATTATAGCGAATTTTTTTAACATTAATCAGTTTTTTTGCTATAATTAGGCTTACAGGGGAGCTTGGAATGGTCCAAGCTGAGATAGCGGGTTCGTCCCGCTGTACCCTTAGAACCTGAACCGGATAATGCCGGCGGAGGGAGAATGCAGAAGACAGATAAAAATCCCACAAGAAAATACACAAAAGTCACTTCCAATCTTTGCCATTTTCCCTTCATTATTGGAGGCGAAAATGTTAGTATCAGAAAAAGAGTTAAAACTAATATCAGAGAAAGAAGAAGTCCCGTCCGATTTAATTAAAAAGGAAATATCTTGCGGAAGGGCTGTTTTATTGCGCAATAAAAAAAGAAAAATAAATCCGATAATAGTCGGTAGAAAATTTAAGTGTAAGATAAATGTCAATATAGGCATATCCCCTGAAAGCAAAAGTCTAAAAAAAGAGCTTAAAAAAATGTATGCCGCAATTGAATGTGGTGCGAATGTTTTAATGGATTTGTCAACTGGCTCAGATGCATTTAGGACGCGCTCAATTCTGCTTAAAAACTCAAACCTGCCTCTTGGCACAGTGCCAATTTACTCAATGCCTCAGATAAATGGCCGTATTCAGCTTTCCAAATCAGCAATTCTTGATGAAATAGAAAAACAAGCAGAGCAAGGGGTGGACTTTATGACTCTTCACTGCGGCATTCTTTCAAGACATCTACCTCTTGCAAAAAAAAGGATTGTAGGGATAGTATCTCGAGGAGGCGCGTTAATAGCTAAGTATATGTCTGAAACAGGCAAAGAAAATCCTTTCTATGAATATTTTGACGAGATATTGCCGGTATTAAAAAAATACTCGGTAACTATAAGCCTCGGCGATGGGTTAAGGCCCGGGGCATGCCACGACGCTAGCGATGCAGCGCAGTATGCGGAGCTTTCTGTTTTAGGAGAATTAAAAAAAAGATGCCTTTCCTCCGGGGTAGGATTTATGATAGAAGGGCCCGGTCATGTGCCTATGAATTTGATAAAAGAAAATGTTTTAAGAGCAGAAAAAGAAACAGACAAAGCTCCATTGTATTTTCTTGGGCCTCTTGTGCTGGACAATGCTATGGGGAGAGATCATATAGCGGCGGCCATAGGCGCAACTATGGCGGGTTTTTATGGAGTATCACTTCTTTGCGTTGTAACTCCCGCAGAGCATATCGGTTTGCCTGATATAGAGGATATACGGGAGGGGACATGCGTTTTTAGAATAGCAGCCGAAAGTGTAAATCTGGCCAGAGGATTTAATCAAGAGAAAATGACATCTATTGAAATCTCCAAAGCTAGAGTAGCTTTTGATTGGCAGAAACAATTTTCACTTGCCATTGATGGTAGGCTCGCTAAAGAAAAATACCAAAAACTCAATAGGAAAAAGAGAAATTATTGTTCAATGTGTGGAAAAGATTTTTGCGCAATGAAAAAATTCAAAGATTGCATAGAGGTTTTATGAAAAAAATAGTCACAGCTTTGACTATAGCCGGATCTGACACTTCTGGCGGCGCGGGAATACAGGCAGATTTGAAAGTATTTGAGGAGTTTGAGGTATATGGGATGAGTGTTATCACAGCTCTCACGGCTCAAAACACCCTTTCTGTCTCTTCAATAATGCCAGTAAAGAAAACTTTTTTTCGCCTTCAACTTGAAACCTTGCTTTCAGACATTAAACCAGACGCTTTGAAAACAGGAATGATCTATTCCTCTTTTATGGCAGAAGAGATTAAATATGCCTTTGATAGGTATCGCCTTAAAAATCTGGTCTGCGATCCGGTAATGCTTTCAAAATCAGGTTCAAGTTTATCCCCTAAAGCTTGCGCAAAAAAAGTTATTGAAAAAATTTTTCCCCTATGTGAAATTGTCACTCCCAATATACCCGAAGCTGAATTCATATGCAAAATGAAAATAAGAACTGAAAAAGACATAATCTCAGCCTGCCATTTAATTTTAGATACCGGAGCAAGATCTGTATTGATTAAAGGCGGACATGGGAGAGGAGATATTGTAAAAGATTATTATTGCGAAAATGGCAAGTTTAAAATATTTGAAAGAAAGAGAATAAAAACAAAAAACACTCATGGTACCGGGTGTTCTCTCTCAGCCGCAATAACATCATTGCTTGCTTACGGCAAAAATAAAATAGAAGCTGTCTCTATGGCCATTGACTACATAGATGGCGCAATAAAGAATTCTTTTTCATTGGGGGCTGGGTGCGGGCCACTCAATCATTTCTATAGGAGAACAAATGAGCCAAAAGTATGATTTCAAAAATAAGCTTTATCTGATAACAGATGAAATCCTTTTACCAAGAAAGATTTTCTTAAGTAGAATAAAACAGGCTTGCAAAGCCGGGATAGACCTCATACAGATAAGAGAAAAGAAAAGCGATCATTATGACAGGCTTGAAATATGCCGCGAGACTGTGAAGCTGGCACATAGTTTTGGCGCCAAAATTATAATAAATGACGATCCCTTGCTTGCCGCGGCATGTGGGGCCGATGGCGTTCATATAGGAAAATATGATGTAGGCATTAAAGAGGCAAGGGATATACTTGGACAAAAAGCTATGATAGGAGTTTCCTGTTATGGTGATGTGGAACTCGCGCAAAGAATGCAAAAAAGCGGTGCCGATTATGTGTCCTTTGGCAATTTCTTTCTTTCGCCAACCAAGCCTCTTGAAAAAATAGTTCCTCTTGATATTATTTCACAAGCTAAAAGAAAACTCAAAATCCCGGTACTCGCCATAGGTGGCATAAATGAAAAAAACTTTACTCAACTTATTGAAAAAGGCGCTGACGGAGTATGCTGTGTCTCAGCGCTTCTAAAAACCAAAGAAATAAAAAAATGGAGGATAAAATGAGTACAGAAATGCTTGATAAAATGCCCGCTCTTGGGAAAATTACACCAGAGGTATTTGACAGCGTGATATACCCAAATCTTGGCGCGCCAAATCCAGGCCTGATAGTGGGGCCAAAACATGGAGTAGATTGCGCCATAATAGACACTGGCGCAGATAATGTAATGGCTATGACATGCGATCCTTTTTATATAGTGCCTCAATATGGTTTTGACAAAGCCGCCTGGTTTGCCTTTCACATATTGGCCAGCGATATCTCTACCACAGGCCTTGCCCCATCTTACATATCTGTAGATTTAAATTTGCCTCCTTCCATAAAGGATGCAGAATTCAGGATTATGTGGGAAAGCTTTTCCAATGAATGTAAGAAATATTCTGTGAACATTGCTTGCGGCCACACTGCAAAATATTCTGGTTGCGATTATCCTATGGTAGGTGGAGCTTTTATGTGCGCTTTGGGCAAAAAAGGATCCTATGTAACTCCAACTATGGCAAAAGAAGGCGATTTATTGATAATCACCAAGGGCGCAGCTGTGGAGGCCTCTGCTCTTATGGGAGCAACTTTTCCTGAAAAAATAAAAAAAGCTTTTGGCGCAAATTTTGCCAGAGAATGTGAAAAAATGTTTTATCAAATGAGTGTACTTGAAGATGCCCTGACAGCTGCATCGTATGGTATTGGCGATAAAGGCGTAACATCGATGCATGACGCAACCGAATGCGGTGTTTATGGCGGCATTTTTGAGGTGGCCAGAGCTTCCAATAAGGGTGTTAAGTTGTACAAAGAAAAAATTTATGTGGATGAAAAAACAAAGAAGATATGCGAACATTTTGGCATGGATCCTTACTCATCAATAAGCGAGGGAACTCTCATCATTACAGCCAGAGAGAAACACGCGGATAAAATAGTGAAACGTCTTGAAGAAAAAGGCATTGGCGCATATATTTGCGGAGAGATAAAAGCCAGATCTTATGGAATGGTTCTCAGTGAAAACAACAAGGAAAGCGAGCTCAAACATCCTCTCATAGATCCATTTTGGTCAGCTTTTGACAGAGCCTTGAAAGGATAGATTCCTGTGGGATTTTAAGATTTTTTTCACTACAAGAGGGCCTTCATATATAATTGAGGTGTAAATCTCTGCCAAATTTGCGCCATATTTTAACCTTTCATTTAGATCATCTTCGCTGAATATTCCACCCGAGGATATGATGGGTATTTCTTTTGATATTTCTCTTATTTCTTTCAGCCTTTCCATAGCCAGCATATTCAAAGGTCTGCCGCTTAATCCGCCTTTTTGACTATATCCCGCTTTTTCTGCCGGCAAGGTATTGGAAGCTATTAGCCCCATTTGATATTTCAGGCATATTTTTACAACATTAACTAGATCTGAATTCTCTATATCTGGCGCAATCTTAATAAGCATGGGCTTTAAACTATCTTGATTTTTCAATCTAGAAATTATTTTTTCAAGGTAGTTTATATCATGCAATTTCCTTAAATCCTTTATATTTGGACAACTTATGTTTATTATAAAAAAATCGCCATATTGACGAAGTATCCTGAAACAATCAGCATAATTTTCTGCGGCATTTTCAAGAGGGCAATCAGTGTTTTTACCTATATTTATTCCAAGAGGTATCGAAGGTTTGCCATTACTAGCTATATTTTCTGCTACTTTTTTTGCGCCTTTATTGTTAAAGCCCATTCTATTTACAATAGCCATATTCTCAGGAAATCTAAAAAGCCTTGGTCTTTCATTTCCGGGCTGAGGCATAAAGGTCACTGTGCCAATTTCTATAAAACCAAAGCCAAGATATTGCATAACATTGTAGAGTTCTGCATTTTTGTCAAAGCCAGAGGCTAAGCCCAGAGGATTTTTAAATTTAAGCCCCATAAATTCTTTTTCTTTAACAAAATTTCCGCAGAAAGAGAAAATTTTTTCTTTGAAAGGCAGAATAGAAGTTGTTCTTATCGCAAAAGATACCAGTTCATGCGCTTTCTCAGGATCTAACTTAAAAAGAATTGGCCTTATTAAATGCTTATACATAAAACTTACCTTTGCAATACGCCAACTTTCCTCCAACTATTGTCATCACAGTCTTTCCCTTTAATTTCATTCCCTTAAATGGCGAGTTATCTGAAAGTGAGTGAAATGATTTTACTGTCCATTCCTTATTTGGGTCAACTATGGCTATATCAGCATCAAAACCGGTCATAAGTTTTCCCTTGTTTTTAATTCTCAAAAGCTTTGCTGGATTAGAAGTCATTTTTTCTAAAATTAAAGCTGGGTCCATTTTGTATTTGTGATATAGCTGGTCTATGGACGCCGAAAGAAGTGTTTCAAGACCTATCACGCCAAAGGGGGAATTTTCAAGACCAAGAGCTTTTTCTTTCTTTAGATGAGGTGCGTGATCTGTGCATATTATTTGTATATGACCTTTTTTCAAAGCTGACATGATGGCCTGTCTATCCTCTTCAGTTCTCAAAGGCGGATTCATCTTAAAATTGCTATCTCCTTTTAATAAATTTTTTTCAGTAAATGTAAAATAGTGTGGGCAGGTTTCAGCAGTTATCCTTTCGCATGAAACTTTTTTTACAAGAGAAATTGTTTCCGCGCAACTTATGTGTTGAATATGTAGAAAACCGCCGGTTTCAATGGCGATTTTTATATCCCTCTCAGCAGCCCTGTATTCAAGCTCCTTGCTCTGCCCTTTTAGATTTAGTTTTCTTGAAACCTCTCCGAGATTTATAGGCGCATTCCCAGTTTCCAATTGGCAATGTGAAAGAATGGGTAGATTTAATTTTGCCGATAATCTCAAAGCTTGTTCCATTATCTCCTTACTATGCACCCACGAGCCATCATCTGTGAAAGCTCTGGCGCCAAGCCTTGCCGCTTTTTTGAGATTGGCCAGAGATATCCCTAATCTTTTATCGCTTATAGTTGATGAAAAAAATATATTTAAACAGGTTTCAGCCGCAACTTTTTTCATCAAGGATGCAAGTATCTCCTCATCTGTAGCAGGATTGGTATTGGGCATAGCCAATATTGAAGTCACGCCGCCAGATAAAGCTGCCTTGGTAATTGAGTGAAAATTTTCAGCTTTTTCATTTCCGGGGATTCTCGTATGCACATGAACATCTATAATTCCAGGCATTACCCACAAACCACTGGCGTCTATAATACTCCAATTGGGCTTGGGATTTATTGAAAGATATACTTTCTCTATTTTACCTGAGGATATCAGTATATCTGATTTATTTTTTAGGCCCGCTGATTGGCTTATCAGAAGACCATTTTTTATCAGTATCTTTTTCATTTATGTTTACAGTAAATTCTTCAGAAAAGCTCAAAGTAGGATGCTCACCAAAAGAATTTGACGCTTCTTTGTAAAAAAACAATTGGAAAGCCGACATAAAAAGCAATATAGCCTTTATTTTGCCTCTGTTTTCAGTTTTTGAAAAAGGCAGTATATAGAACATAGAATATATTATGCCCGGCAAAGATATAAACAAATGGGATATAATCTGTCCATGTCTCTCCTCTCCACTCATCTTGTATGATATAGCAAGCAAGGAGAGGAAAAAGATAAGAATAAAATAATGCTTTATTTTTTCCCATTCTTTGTTGATTTTTTCAGATATAAATGACGACATTGCTAGACAATAGAGAATGAGTATGGGAGCCATTAAATGTATTAGAGGGGATCTGTTCTTTAACCTTTCTATAAAATTAGGACGGCCATAAAATACGATCGCTATTGTGGATAGTACAGCGACAAGAAAAAAGGCTAGAGGCTCAAATTTTTTTATTTTTGAATTGGCATTGTATATTTTGGCTATTTCGCATATGGCTAGAAAGGCCAAAAGAACTCCACAAAGAACATGTATTGTTATTGAAGCGGCAGTTAAATTCATTTTCTCCCCTTTTTTCTTTTTTCTCTTAGATAGAAATATAGGACTGAAAGTATAAAAAACCACATAATCAGGTATTGTGGATTTTCAATTGTCTTTTTTTTCTCTTCCTCTTTAGCTAAATCTTTTCCTGAATTTTGATCAATAGCGCTCTCATTTTTAGATGTTTCTTCTTTTTGAATTTGTGGAGGTTTCTTTCCCTGATATTTAGTGTCTTTTGACCTTGTAGATTTCGGCGCCGACAAAGCCGCTTCAAGAGGATTTTGCGCCACGCCGCAACCGTCTTTTTTAGAGCACAAATCCTGAGCAGAGAGCGAACTAGTCAAAGCGGAAAAAGCGAAACTTAAAAGAATCAATAAAAGGATTTTCATAATTTCTCCTATTTGCACCTCTTAGCACAAAAAACTTATATTGCTGTAAATTGCATGATTTAGCGCAAGTCTGGCGGCATTAAGACAGGCATTGAGCTTTTTATCTTCAACCTCGTCTGACTTATATGCCGACGACAATACTCACATTATATGTTATAAAATTTATTCGCAAAACAAATAGAACATATCCACATAGATATCATTTTTTAAGCGAGACAAGTTTCAAGCAAGATTATTACTTTATATGGAGCTTCGGCCAAATTTGCGTACCATATCGTCAAGCGCAAGTTCTATTATGGTTGGTCTGCCATGAGGGCAGTGTAGGCTGTCTTTGCAGTTTTTGAGATCCTCAATTATTTTCATTGCCGATTTTGAGTCCACTTTTTCACGGGCTTTTATGGATTTTTTGCATGCCAGTGTTGCTATGGAATTTCTCTTCACATCCTCTGGCGCTTTGTCTGGATCGCCAAGAATTTCTGAAAGGTATAGAAAAAAATCTTTCAATGCTTCCGGTGTGAAATAGAATATGGACGGAGATGAATATGCTGTTATCAAATTGGGACCAGTTCTGTTTATATCAAAGCCAGCCTTTGAAAGCCAATCCTTCCATAACATCAGGCTTTCCACCCTTGAAGCTGGCATCTCTATTGCGGCTGGAATAAGCAAATCTTGAACTTGTATAGAGTCTTTTTCAAAATCTGCCAGATATTTTTCAAAAAGTATTCTTTCCACAGCCGCATGTTGATCCATTATCAAAAGAGATTCTGATGTTTGAAAAAGCAATAAACTTTCAAAAATCTGGCCTATAAAAGTTATTGGAGGTTTATACCACTGGGGACCCTTTTCCCCGGAGTAGATATGTTCAAGAAAATCTTCTTGAGCATATTGAGGAAGACTTTGGCTTTCAGTATCTTTGAAAGGAAAAGGATCTCTGGCAATTTCTTCTATTTTATTGGCAGGAATGTAGTCATTTAAAACTTTGACCGGAGTTTGATCGGCAAAAATAGTTTTTGAAATAGCGGAATTGACAAGCTCAAAAATTGCTTTGTCATCTTTGAATTTAATTTCTTTTTTTTGAGGATGAACATTTACATCTATTTCACTCCCCGGGCCTTTGAGAAACAATACAAAGGCTGGATGCTTTCCATTTCTGACATATTCATACGCCTTATAAACAGCCTGGCGCACAATATTGCTATCCACTGCTCTGCCATTGACAAAACAGTATTGAGAAGATCTGGAGGAAATGAGAGCGGAAGGATCAAGAGTCCAGCCAGTGAGGGAAAAGCCTTGCGATTGGGCGATTAGAGGTATCATCTTCTGTGCTGTTTTAGGCATCAAAACTTGTTTCACTGATGAGAAATTGTCTCTGGATGGTTTATAAGAGAAAATTTGAGAAGAATCTATTTTAAGTGAGAATGAAATTTCTGGTTTTGATAGTATAAATTCTTCCACAACTCTTATGGACGAAGCTTTGATTGAATTTTCGCTTTTCAAAAATTTCTTTCTGGCCGGAGTATTGAAGAAAAGATCTCGTATTTCTATGACTGTGCCCTTTACTGGCGGTGCTGGCTTTATTGAGGCTGAGTTTGGATCTGATCCGCTTCCTTCAAGAGCAAATCCGCTATCGCCATTTCCATCAAATGTCTGTATTTTTAGTTTTGAGACAGAATAAGCTGAATAAAGAGCCTCACCCCTGAATCCATAACTTGAGAGGGAATATAGGTCCTCACTTGAACTTATTTTGCTTGTGGAGTGCGGAAAAACTGAAAGCTTCAAATCTTCTTTGTTCATTCCACAGCCATCATCTTTAACCCTGATAAGTTCTTTGCCCGCTTTCAATAGCTCTATCTCTATATTTTTCGCCCCGGCATCTAAAGAATTTTCTATCAACTCTTTGAGCACAGAAGCGGGGCTTTCGATAACCTCGCCAGCCGCTATCAGCGAGATAACTTCATTTGGCAGGATCTTTATTGGCATAGATAAATTCTAACAAATTTAAGACTTTTATGGCTTTTTTAATGTTATAATTTTCTTGAGAGGTGATATTATGGAAAAGACCATAGAAAAAATATTTAATCGCGCCAAAAATACTGCCTGTGAAGTGATTTTTTTCAAGAACAAAAATTCTCTTACAAGAATAGGTGACAATGAAATATCTCAGAATGTTTTTACAGATAGCGAATATGCCGATGTGCGCCTTCAAAAAGATGGGATAAATTTTAAATTTTCACTGAACAAATTCGATGATGAAAGTCTTGATACAGCTTTCAAAAATGCCTTGCTTTCGTTTAAGTATATGAAGAAAGAAAATAATTTCTTCCCCCTGCTTAAAACACAAGTTAAAATAGATTATAAGAGGCATTATGATGAAGAGACCGCCAATCTTTCGCCTGCTTTCAGAGCCGAAAAAGCAAAAAAGATAGTTTCCTATTGCGCCAAAAAAGGCATGACCGCTTATGGGATAATATCAAATGGTTCTTCTGAAATAATAATCGCAAATACGAATGGAGTTTATCAGAGGACAACTGAGACTTCTCTTAACTATGACATGACTATTAAATATGGACTGGGGTATGGCGCCGCTTCAGCATATTCCAATAAGTCTGACATCAATTATGAAGAAATAAACGCCCGCGCCATAGAAAAGGCACAAATATCCAAAAATCCATCTGACATAAAGCCGGGGAAATACACTGTTGTGCTGGAACCTCAGCCAGCCAATGAACTATTGAGCTTTCTTGGATACTATGGTTTTTCTGGATTGGCCTATGTGGAAAAAAGAAGTTTTGTAAGTGAAGCAATGGGAAAAAAGATTTTTCCAGATTTCATAACACTTACAGACAATGCCATTGACGGAAAAGCCGCTGGCATGCCATTTGATTTTGAGGGCTGGCCAAAGGAAAAGGTGGAGTTAATTTCAGAAGGTGTGATAAAAAACATTGTGACAGACAGAAGTATTGCCAAAAAAACTGGCTTTAGATACACTGGACATTCACTGCCTCAGCCAAATTCTAATGGTTCCATAGCAATGAATATTGAAATGAAGGAAGGCAATAAATCTTTGGAAGATATGATAAAAGACTGTGAGAAAGGCCTTTTGATAACACAGTTTCACTACACAAATTGCCTGAAACCCAAAGATGTTGAAATGACCGGGATGACAAGAAATGGCACATTTCTAATTGAGAATGGCAAAATAAAAAAGGCTGTGAAAAACTTGAGATTTACTCAAAGCGCGATAGAGGCTTTCAAGAATATCAAATGTGTGGGAGACAAGGCTGAGTTGTTTGGCGGATATTTTGGCAAAAGCGCCTGTCCTGCTCTGACAATAAAAGATTTTAATTTCTCTTCAGGAACTGAATTTTAGGAGGAAAAATGTTTGACTTTGCTAAAAAAGCTATAGAAATACTTGATTTCAAAAAGGCGCAGTTTGGCGACGTAAGGATAATAGATGAAAGAACGCAATTTCTTTCTGTGAAAAACTCCAATATAGGAGATATATCTGATGATATGTCTCTTGGCTTTGGGATTAGAGTCCTCTACAATGGCGGGTGGGGATTTGCTTCCGGGAAAGATATGACAATTAAATGCGTTAAAGAGACAGCCATGAAAGCCTTTGAAATTGCCAGAGCTTCCTCTCAGGTAAAGAAAGAGAAGACAAAACTGGCATATGAGCCCGCTCACAAAGATTTCTGGCAAACTCCATATCTAAAAGATCCGTTTACCGTTTCACTTGAAGATAAACTTAAACTTCTCTTTGCCATAGATAAGGTTCTCACAGCAGACAAGCGAATAAAAAACGCTTATTCCAGACTTAAGTTCATAAAAACTCATAAATGGTATGCCTCCACAGAAGGAAGCGAAATAGAGCAAGTATTGCTTTACAGCGGCGGATATTACAGAGCTGTATCTGCTAATTTAAATGAAGTTCAGCAGAGGTCTTTTCCCGGGGAACACTCAGGCGCGCTTGGCATGGGATGGGAATTGATAGAGGATATGAAAATGCTTGAAAACGCGCAAAAGGTAAGAGATGAGGCCATAGCCCTGCTCTCAGCTCCGCAATGCCCAAGCGATGAAATGGACCTCGTCCTTGAAGGCGATCAATTAGCTCTTCAAATTCACGAATCCGTTGGACATGCCACAGAGCTTGATCGCGTTTTAGGTTATGAAGAGTCTTATGCGGGGTCAAGTTTTGCCACAACTGAAAAACTCGGCAAATTCAAATATGCAAGTAAAATAGTCAATCTTGTCGCAGACGGCACCTTGCCTGGCGGTCTGGCCACACAGGGATATGACGATGACGGGGTAAGGTCAAAGAGATGGCATATAGTTAAAAATGGCATACTTTCAGGATATGCCACAAATAGAGAATTTTGCTCTCGTATAGGAATGAATGAGAGCTGGTCATGCAATAGAGCGGATAGTTTTGCCTCAATACCAATAGTCAGAATACCAAATCTAAGCCTTATGCCCGGTCAGCATAGCTATGAGGAACTTATCGGTGGAATTAAAAAAGGCATATTGCTAAACAGCAATAAATCCTGGAGCATAGACCAGAAGAGACTGAATTTTCAGTTTGGTTGCGAGTCTGGCTGGCTTATAAAAAATGGGAAAATTGCCGGCATGGTGAAAAACCCAGTCTATCAAGGCATAACGCCAGAATTCTGGAATTCCTGCGATGCCATAGCAGATCATAGGAGCTGGAAGCTCTATGGCGTTTCAAATTGTGGCAAAGGGCAGCCAACACAAATTTCTAGAATGTGCCATGCCTCAAGCCCTGCGCGCTTTAGAAAAGTAAAGATATGTAAATAACTTCACGGAAAGTGTGAAAAGTGAAAGAGAATAGAAAATAGAAATTAGGATATTAAGCAATAAATCCGCAATTATAGGACTCTCTAACTTATCTGTTTTTGCAAGTTTGCTCTCTTTGGCAATAATGCTACTGTGAATGTAGTAACTATAATAGTTAACTTATGCGAATTGTTTTTTAAAATTCGTCGTGATGATGTTTGACTATTTTTGCTGATACCATATAGATAATATCTTCGGCCACATTTACGCAGTGATCTCCTATTCTTTCCAGATGTCTTGCCACAAGTATCAGCGCAAGAGAAATAGGCGCTTTTCGTGGTTCCATCATTATATATTTTTCCAGAATCTCTATTACTATTTTATCTCTAAGTATGTCCACCTTTGAATCGGAAAGAATTACTTTTCTGGCCAGAGTATAGTCTTTATTTGTGAATGACTCTACTGAATTTTTTAGCATTTCGATAACAATCTCTCCAAGTTTTGGCAAATCTTCATATGGCTTAAGTGGAGGATATTCATTTACTTCAATAGCTCTCTGAGCTATATCCACAGCCAGATCGCCTATTCTTTCAAGATCATTGTTCAGTTTTAGGGCGGATAAGACAAATCTTAAGTCTTTGGCGAGAGGGTGATGCCTGAGTATAAGTTCCGAGCATTTTTCGTCTATCAATATCTCCATTTCATCTATCATTGCATCTTTCTCTATAACCTTTTTAGCAAGAGATTGATCTCTTGAAAAAAGAGCTTTTAGAGAATTTTGTATTTGTTCCATTACATGATAACTCATCTTGAGAACAGAGGCTTTTATATCTTCAAGTTCATCTTCAAAATGTCTATACATTGTTCCTCCGTTTATCCAAATCTTCCAGTTATATAATCTTCAGTTCTTTTATCTGAAGGATTTTCAAAAATCTTTTTTGTCTCATTAAATTCTATCAATTCTCCCATGAGAAAAAAGGCTGTATAGTCAGAAACCCTCAAAGCTTGTTGCATATTATGTGTAACTATAACTATTGTGTAGTAATTTTTCAATTCAAGTATCAATTCTTCTATTTTTGCCGTTGAAATAGGGTCAAGACTTGCGCATGGTTCATCAAATAGTATCACTTCTGGTTCTATAGCTATGCATCGGGCTATGCAAAGGCGCTGTTGTTGCCCCCCAGATAGGCCAAGCGCGCTTTCATTTATTCTATTTTTAATTTCCTCATATAGAGCGGCTCTTTTTAGCGATTTTATCACTTTTTCCTCTATTTTATGTTTATCTTTGACACCATTTATTTTTAAGCCATAGGCAATATTCTCTATTATGCTTTTTGGAAAAGGATTTGGTTTTTGAAATACCATTCCAACTTTTTTCCTGAGCTCTACAGGACTGAAATCTTTAGAAAAAATATCTTTGCCATCAAGTAAAATCTCCCCTTCCACTTTTGAGGAAAGAGTGAAATCACTCATTCTATTTAAAATTCTTATAAAAGTCGATTTTCCACATCCCGATGGGCCTATTATAGCTGTTACTTTTTTTTCATATATATCGAGGCTTATATTTTTCAAAGCTTGCTTTTCTCCATAGCTGAAATTCAGATTTCTCACTTTTATTCTGGCTTTTTGGGATGGATCTAAAATGACTTTTTCCATAGCGTTTTTTACTGAAGTGTAGCTGAAATTATGTTCTTTTTTTTCAGTGTCCAGTTTTAGCATATAAACTCCTTTGTTTTTGTCTTATAAATATCGCAGAAATAGATATGATGATAACCAGAAAAAGCAACACAAGGGCACAGCCATAGGCTATTGGTATTTGTTGCTGTGGTGAGGTGCCCTCTGTTATAAGCGCGTATATGTGGTATGGCAAAGCCATAACTTCGGAAAAAATAGATTTTGGAAGCTCTCTGGAATAAAAAACTGCCGCAGTGAAAAGTATTGGCGCTGTTTCTCCGGCAGCTCTTCCTATTCCAAGTATTATGGCCGTCATTATTGAAGGAAGAGCTTGCGGAAGAATTATCTTCCATATAGTGGTCCATTTACTGGCTCCCAAAGCCATTGAGGCCTCTCTCATTGATTGTGGTATTGTCATAAGGGCTTCTCTTGTTGAGGAGATTATAATCGGAAGTATCACTATGGATAATGTCAATGATCCAGATAAAATAGATATACCAAAGTTGAGTTGTTTTACAAATATAGCCAATCCGAAAAGTCCGAAAACTATTGATGGCACGCCAGAGAGATTGTTTATACTTATCCTTATAAGAGTTGAAATAAAACCTTTTGGCCCATATTCATTTAAATATATTGCGCAGGCTATCCCCGGTATTGCCGAAAATATTACGCTTAGTGTGACAAGATAAAATGTTCCAAGTATAGCTGGAAATATGCCTCCACTGGTCATTGAGTTTTCTGGCATTTTAAAAATAAAATCAAGAGAAATTACTCTCGCTCCTTTAAATATAAGAAATCCTATTATCCCCACAAGTATAGAGACTGTCAGGAAAAAAGTTAATTTTATCACAGAAAAAGCTATATATTGTTTTATGTCTTTATTTGTTTTACAGAGAGAATTAGTTAGAATTTTAAATATTGAAAATTTATAAGTATCTGCATTAATCATCTTGAGCTTCCCAGTTTTATCCTGTATTTTTTAGATATTTTTTCAGCCAGCATATTCAAAACGAATGTAATAGCAAAAAGTATTAAAGCTATGGCAAAAAGCGAATAATAATGTAGAGTTTTAAAAGCAGCTTCTCCCATTTCCGCAGCTATAGCTGAAGTCATAGGCCTTACCGGTTCTAATGCTGAGGTCGGCATGATAGCGGCTCCTCCGCTAAGCATTAAAACAACCATAGTTTCTCCTATGATTCTTCCTGTTCCAAGTATTATAGATGTTATTATTCCAGAAGCTGCAGCGGGTATAGTGACATTCATTAAAGTTTCAAATTTATTTGATCCAAGGGCGAAAGCTGCCTCTTTGAAAGATTTTGGCACATAGTTGAGAGAATCTTCTGAAAGACTGGCTATTATCGGGGCAGACATTATTCCAAGCACTATTCCAGAGGTGATAGCGCAGTATCCGCTTGGTATGTCAAAATATTTTTGTATGGCGGGAGCTAAAAAAACTATGCCCCAAAAACCATAAACTACAGAAGGGATGCTTGAAAGCAATTCTATGAAAGGCTTTAAAAAAACTTTTTCTCTCTTTCCAGCCAACTCGCTTATGTAAATTGCGCAAGCTAACCCCAGAGGTATTGAAATCAGCAGGGCTATTACGGTTACAACCATGGTGCCCGCCATAAGAGGCAATATCCCAAAATCTGGCGGATCATAGGTCGGGTACCAGTCCTTTGAAAGCAACATTTTAAAAAAACCTATTTCTTTAAATGCCGGAATTGCCTCTTTTATTAGAGTGAAAATTATTCCAGCCAAAAAAATTATAGCGGATAAAGAAAGGATAAATAGTGTGTATTCTATCGCTTTTTCTCTAAAATTTTCACTTTTTATAGACATATTTTTATCTTAAGATCCAAAGACAGTTAATTAGGAAAAGAACAGTGCGTAAGCTCTAAACTTTTTACTAGTTTTTCTTTTTCCTCTATGGGACTTACGCACTTTCTTTTACTCTTCATGCTTTACGATTTTTTGCTGTTGCCTTTTTCGTTAATTCTTTATATTTTCCTATTTTTTAGGGAAACCTATTTAAGGGCTATGAAACCAGCTTCTTTTACAATATCCATTCCTTCAACGCTTTTCACGAAATCTATGAATTTTTTGACCTCTGGTTTCATATTCATTTCCGTATACATAAAAAGCGGCCTTGCAAGTGAATATTTGTTCTTTAAAACTGTCTCAACAGAGGCTTCAATTCCATTATATTTAACCGCTTTCACTTTATCGGAAAGATATCCAAGACCTATATAGCCTATGGCGGCGGGAGTCTGTGCAACTATATTTGCTACCGCCTGATTGCTGGCCTGAGTAAGAGCGTCGGGGCGTACTCTTTTCTTTTCTAGAGCAAGCTCCATAAAGGCCTCAAAAGTCCCGCTGGCGCTATCTCTGGAAACGGCGACTATTTTCATATTTTCTCCGCCAAGTTCTTTCCAATTTTTTATCTTTCCAGTGAAGATATCTTTCACTTGCTGGCTTGTTAGATTCTCAATCTTGTTTGATGGATTTACTATGAGCACTATGCCATCCATAGCCACAGTATGGGCTTTAAGTTTTTTGCCTTTCTTGAAAGCATTGTCTAATTCCTTTTGCTTTATAGCCCTAGAAGAGTCTGCTATATCGCATGTGCCGTCTATTATTGAAGTTAGTCCAACACCAGATCCACCACCGCGCACTATTATGTTTAAGCTTGGATTTTTTTTCATATAAACTTCAGCCGCTTTCTGAGCTATAGGCAGAACCGTTGTTGAGCCTTCAACTACTATTTTGTTTTGGGCGGCAAAGACTGAAGTGAACATCGCCGCGATTAATGCTGTCATTATGTTTTTTTTCATTTTTCCTCCTTTAAACTAAAACTTAAAATTCACATCTGCCTGAACAAGCCTTTCCCTCTTGGAAGTGCCTATTGCAACTGAATCATAGTAATCAAATACTATTGAAAAATTTCTCATTACTCCTAAGGTAAGAATATATTCCAAACCTTTTACGCCTGTGGAGCCGCCATAGAAGTCGCTGTCTGGATATGTGTCTAACCATGCATCCTTTTCCAGCCTCCTTTGAGAAAAAGAAAATTGAAACTGTCCAGAGTCATCAACTTTTTCCTGACCAAAACTTATACCACGAGATTTGATAAAATGTCAAAAATATTATCGCTAATATTTTTTTGAGTCTCTTATTGGTATCCATACAAATAAATTCTAAAAGAAGTGAGTTTGATTAGCGTTAAATGTAGGTAAATTTTGTGTAAGAATTTATTAGACAAGTTAAAGCTTAAAGAGTAAAAGATCGCTTAAGGAATAATGGAGTGCATTTTAGGTGCCCCGAGGGGACTGAGGAAAACTTATTATAAAGCTATTTACTCCATCTGAACTTTCAGCTCTCACTGTGCCGCCTAATATTTCTACAGCATGCTTTACTATTGAAAGGCCAAGTCCAGTTCCGCCTTTAAGTCTTGATCTTGATTTATTCACAGTGTAAAATCTTTCAAAAATTCTGCTCAAGCTTTCTTCTGGTATTTCTGGCCCTGAATTTTCAAAGAAAATCTTTAAGGTATTTTCCTCTTTTAGATTTCTTGTTCTGATAAATCCGCCTTTCATATTGAATTTAATGGCATTGTCAAAAAGATTAAAAAACGCTTTTTCAAGTATGTCCATATCTGACTCTATAAAAAGAGATTTATCAATTTCATTTGAGAAGTTTATTTCAGATGATATTAAAGAAGCGCGAAAAGATTCGCTTATAGAGCTTGTATATGAGAATAAGTTTATTTTTTCTTTCTTAATTTTAAGCATATCTGATTCAAGGTAATTAAGGGAAATTATGTCTCTGCTTATGCTTTCTATGCGAGAAACATTTTTGTCTATCGCTAAAAGGAAAATTGACAAATCTTCTTTTGTTATGTTTTTATCAGACATTATCGTTTCAAGACTTGTTTTTATGGCTGTTAGCGGAGTTTTTATCTCATGTGAAAGATTGGCTATAAAATCTTTTTTGATCGTTTCTAACTTTTTGTCTTCATCTACATCATAAACAACAAGCAGATATTTATATGTGTCATTAATCATTGTTATAGGTATAATGGAAATTTCATAGTTTTTGCCATTATCTATATAGACAAAATTTTTATCTACTCTTTTTTTTTCTTTTATTGCAGATATTACCGCGTCTATAGCATCTCCACTTTTTAAGATATCGCTTATCTTAATATCTTGAGAATTTAACTTGAATGTGTCTGAGAATTGTTTGTTAAATTTCTCTATGAATCCTCTGCTGTCTATGAGCGCAAGAGACTCTTTTATGTTTTCAAAAATCATGGAAAGCTGACTATTTGTAAGTTTTAATTCAAACAACTGTCTCTCAAGATTTTCAGCCATATAATTTAAAGTTTCAGAAAGTTTTTTCAGTTCTCCTTTGCCCTCAATCTTTATTCTGTGAGAAAAATCTCCAGAAGCATATAGTTTAGAGGCATATATGATTTTTCCAAGAGGAGAAAAAGCTTTTTTGAAAATAGCCCATCCAGCTGTAACTGAAATAAAGAGGAAAAAGAGAAAATATGTTGATATTTTTTTTCTTGCGGCGTATATTTCAGCATTTATGTCTTTTAGAGGTAGAGAGGCCCTTATGATTAAATTTTCACCATTTATCTTTTTTATCCTTGAATAATAAAGAAGATCCTTGCCAATAGTTTTTGAATGTCTAAGTGAAAACCCTTCCCCATATTCAATGGCATTTTTCACTTCAGGTCGTCTGATATGATTTTCTACGTATTCAATTTTTTTTTGCGGTATTTGTGAATCCGCCAGCACTTTACCTTTGCTATCTATAAAAGTTATCCTTGCGCCGAATTTGGAAAGATATTCTTTTGACAAAGTCTGAATCAATTTTTGGGAATATTTTTCCCTATCAATTAAAGATTCAATGGTATTTACATATATTTCAGCTATTTTCTTATTGTGAGATATGTTTTCTTTTTTTATGTTGAGTATTATTGAGTAGTCAAGTAAGGCAAAAGATGTGAAAATTAAAAAAAGGTAAATAACAAATACTTTGTTTTTGAACACCTTAAACATTTTCCCGCCATGAATATCCAAAATTTTTTACAGTTTCAAGATGTTCTGCGGCTTTGCCCAGTTTTTTTCTCAAATTCATTATGTGAACATCCACAGTCCTTGTCTCAATATTTGAAGAGTCTTCTGTCTTCCATATTTTTTCAAGAATGGATTCTCTAGACAAAACCTTGTTTTTATTTTTTAAAAGTTCTTTAAGTATTATGAATTCGATAGCGGTCAACTTGATGTTTTTGTTTTTGACCTTCACTGTTACCTTTTCTATATCAAGCTCAAGGTCTTCGCTTTTTAGTTTTTCATCAGAATCTGAATTTACGCGCGTTCGTCTTAAAATTGCCCGAATTCTCGCAATTAATTCCATTATGGAGAATGGTTTCGTTATATAGTCATCTGCGCCGCTTTCAAGGCCTGTTACCTTATCTATTTCCAGTGTTCTGGCTGTGAGCATTATTATGGGAATAGTTGATGTTTTCTTTGAAGCCCTTAATGCCTTACATAAAGTTATCCCGTCAAGTCCAGGCAACATTATATCAAGTATTGCCAAATCTGGTGGCCGGGCAATAATTTTTTCCATCGCAATATTGCCGTCATTGGCGCTTTCTGTTTCAAATCCTTCCTTGCGCAAATTGTATTCAATTGCTCGCAATATGTCAGGCTCATCTTCCACTATAAATATTCGCATAGTAATATTAAATTTTTTTTAGTGAGATAAAGCAATAAAAAAGCTTTTTTTTCGTTTAATTAATGAAATCTCCACCAAAGAAAAAGGCCCCGGTGTAAACCGGGGCCTTTCATTAGAAAATATTTTAGTTCTCAGGCAAATAGATAGAGGCGTTCAAATATCCGCCACCTGAAAGATTTAAATAGTTCCCACTGCCTGCCCATCCACTTACATTTATTGGATCTCTTGGGTAAACTGTACCTATGTACTTCCCTTCACTGTAAACAGAAAACGAGACATTTGGATAGACTGTTTGAAATACATATTGATTAGGGTTTACCCAGAAAGAGGCATATAAGCTTATATTTTGATTGTCGGTTTTCACTTTATAATCGGAAGAAACAAGCTGCGTCCATCCAGTGAGATTCACATTTATAAAACCGCCATTCTCCGGCACAAAAGCCCCGCCATTAAGCGTGACATATCCACTGAGTGAGACATATTGTCCTGCTTTAACATATGATATAGATGTTTTTTCCAATTTGATATTGTCAATGGATAGTTTTACAGAAGACAGATTTTTTGCAAAATCCATTTCTGAGATTCTAATCTTTTCCTGCGCTTTGGATATTGAGGCGATCAGAATAAATACAGCGATAATTGACAGTTTTTTCATTTCCCATCCATTTTTTCATTGGTATTTGACTCATTTAATTGCTGAGTATTCTCACTTTGATTCTGACCTTCTTCAACTTGCTCTTGTATGTGTCTTTCCTTCTTTCTTTTTTTGTGATTGCCATCATCAACTTTTTTAAGCATTTCAGAGAATACTGAAGGTGTAGGGGAACTTGATTCAAGCCAGGTCTTTAAAGTTGCCTCATCTTTGACTATTAAAAGATACTCCATTCCTAACACGGATGCCTTGTTTCTTTTTGCCTTTTCAAGTATTTCATCTAAAAAATTATCACTATATGGATCAAAATTCTCAAGTATTTTCAGATTTTCCCTTGAAACCCCAACCAAATACACTCCCCCACTTTCGCTTGCGCCTATTACGCAATTTTTTTCACTTATTTTGGAAAATGCAAAATCAATGTGCTGTTGGGTTATAAATGGGCACAAGTGATTTATATATACCACCTTTTTACATCCCGTTGTAAAAGCTAAAGAGGCCGACATCATCAGCATCTCGGAATAGCTTTTCCCATGGCATTCAAGAAAACCTGGATCTTCACTGGAAAGCCATGTGAGATCTGGGTTTTTAGGTGTTTTGGAATATGCGATTATTTTTATGGCGCCTTCAAATGAATTTGCCACAGTATAAGCCTGAACATAAAGGTCCTTACTTATATGAATAGACCTTTCACTGCCGAAAGCATCTTTTAAACCCTGTGGGATCAAGTGATCTTCAGGCGCGCCAAGAACTAAAACCACAGCATTGTCTCTGTTGTTTGCCATATTAAACCTGTCATTCTGACCAGCTTAAAGACTGTCAAAATGCTATCATATATTATACAAATTATGGCAATTAAAAAAACTACTATACTTGTGTTTGGAGGAAGTTTTGATCCACCTCACAGTGCGCATATTTCAATGCTTGAGGAAGCTGTAACTCTAATTAAACCTGAAAGGGTTATTATTGCTTTGACATGGCTTTCCCCCTTCAAGAAAGAGCATTTTGCCAGTTTTAGCCAAAGGAGGGAGCTTTTATCAATTGCATTGAAAAAATGCTCTTTTGCCGATATTTGCTATATATCTGATTTTGAGTTTAAGAGAAGAAAGAAAACTTATACATGGCAATTTATAAAACATCTTAAAAATAAATATCCAAATTCAGAAATTTTTTTCTTGATGGGATCAGATTCTTTTGTCTCATTGGATAAATGGAGAAAATCGGAATATATAAAGAAGTCATGTAAATTGATTGTAGCAATCAGAAAGGGTTTTGTCCCTAAAAAAAGTGGCGCTCTTTTTTTAAACAAGATGTATCCGCCAAATTCTTCCACTGAATTCAGAGAGAGGGCGCTATTCTGTGATTTTTCTCTCTTGCATAGTAAAGTAGCAAAAAAAATAAAAAAACATGGTCTATACTTTGCGGATTTGGCGTGCGCTATGAAAGAGAATATGTCAGAAAAAAGATTTTTACATGTCGCCAATACCGCTCTTTTATCCATGAGACTGGCTAAATCTCATGGGATAGACATAAAAAAAGCCGTCATATCTGCGCTTTTGCACGACTGCGCCAAAGAATTGCCATTTAAGAAGCAGGTTTCACTTTCTCTAAAACTTTTCCCTGAGTCTTTGGTTAGAAAAATCTCTGATATGGCTCCTCTGGCCATTCATCAATTTGCCTCAGCTGCTCTGGCAAGAAGAAAATTTGGAATTTGCGATAAGCAAATTTTAAAGGCTATAGCATGGCATTCAATAGGGGAAAAGAACCCTTCAAAGTTGGGGAAATTGCTTTTTATCTGCGATTTTGCCTCATACGATAGGCGACACGAAAGCGCAAAAAAAGTGAGAGAAATCGCTTTTTCATCCATTGAAAAAGCGTATACTGAAGTTTTAAGACTAAAAAAGGAATACATAGTTGAAAAAGGCGGTAGGATAGCGACAATATGAATAGGATAAGGACAACACTAATAGTTTATATGGCTGTGGCGACATTTTTCGGAATATGGGCTTATTCATCCAATTTAACTAGAAAAATATCTCTCCAAAAAAAAGTTGAAATAGTTTTTTTCTCAGATTCTGAAAATGATACAAAAGGCTTTGAAGTCTATTTACTTGAATATGACCCATCTAAAAGAAGTTTTAGATTCATAAGCTCAGATAGGCGCATGAAGGTTAGAGAAATTTCATACAACAAAGCCTACGAGGCATTAAGACAAATGCGAGAAGAAGAACCCAATAGAGATGATTTTTTCTATATGCAATTGCCTTTTAAATCAACAAATCCTCATGAATACCTGACCTCATTTACAAATTCATGGAGAAGTGATTTTGAAGGCACATGGGAATTTATTTCTCTTGCAATAAAATCAAAGAGCAAAGGGAATTGCAATCTTTCCTGGCCAGATATTTTAACTTTATTGGTAGAATTTTTTCATTCCAGCTCTATTAATTTTTCATATCAAGAAATAAATCTGAAGAAAAAAAATATAGAGTCCGATATTGAACAAGCCCCAAAAAATGAGAGTATAAAAATAAAGTTTATAGACGCTTCTGGACTTAAAAATAATGTGGAAAAAACTTTTGCATATTTGCGAGCAAATGGATTCGATCCTGTGGATTATAAAAGGGCAAAGGTAAAAAAGAAAACGGAAATCATATCTCCAAGCGAAGATATTTCTGTGGCGCAAAAATTGGCCATGATTCTAAAGATGAGATATGTTGAAATAAAAGTGGAAAAAGAAAAGTATAATATTTACGGGGCTAAAATCATGGCGGGACAAGATTTTAATTGGAGGTAGGATGGATCTTTCAACTCTTTTAAAAACTGCTGTGGATAAAGGGGCAAGCGATATACATATAACTGTGGGTAAACCTCCAATGATGCGTCTTTCAGGCGAACTGATACCTATAGTTGAAACTGCTCCTCTTAATGGGGATCAAACTAAAACGCTCATCTACGCGCTTCTTTACGATGAGCAAAAAAAGAGGTTTGAAGAAGATTTGGAACTAGACTGTTCTTTTGCTATTAAAGGGGTTTCTCGTTTCAGGCTTAATGTTCTCAATACCAAAAACGGCACTGAAGCCGTTATGCGTGTAATACCTTCAAAAATTCCTTCAGCTCAAGAACTTGATCTTTCCCCATCTATAGTTCAACTTGCCAATTTGCCTCGTGGACTTATTCTCGTCACAGGACCCACCGGATCTGGCAAGTCTACAACTCTAGCTTGTCTATTGAATATGATAAACGAAAGCAAGAAGGCGCATATACTGACAATAGAAGATCCCATAGAGTTCACATATGAAGCCAAAGCCAGTCTCATCAGACAGCGTGAGGTTGGGCAACATACAAAATCTTTCGGCCATGCGCTTAGATCGGCGCTTAGAGAAGACCCCAATGTAATACTTGTGGGGGAAATGAGAGATCTTGAAACCATACAACTTACCATAACAGCGTCAGAAACGGGACATTTGACTTTTGCCACTTTGCACACTCAGGACGCGCCATCAACAGTGGACAGAATAATAGATGTTTTCCCATCACATCAGCAAGAGCAAATAAGAGTTCAGCTTTCCACATCCCTTCAGGCGATTGTTTCACAAATACTCTTGCCTAGGAAGGATGGGAATGGCCGGGTAGCGGCCAGAGAAATTATGGTAATGACTCCAGCCATATCAAACCTAATAAGAGAGGGAAAAACCCATATGTTATATGGAGCCATAGAGACAGGCGCAAAATTTGGAATGATGTCAATGGATAGAGCTTTAGCTAATCTGGTTATAAAAGGACTTGCAGACAAAGAATTGGCCATGTCGAAAGCGCATGACAAAGAAGTTTTTTCAAAATTATGCGCTATGGTTTGAGGTGAAAATATGGGAAAAAAGACATTGCTTGAAATATTCAAGCGCCAGCCAGAGGTTTTTGAAAAATATTTTTCAAAAATGGAAATAAACAAAGGTGATATCCTTTTTAGAGAGGGAGACAAGGGAAATGAAGTTTTTTTTATTGAAAAGGGAACTGTCGCTATAAAAAAATCGATGGATAAAAATGGAACGGATTTTAAAATTTTGGCCATTGTGTCCGAAGGAAATTTTTTTGGCGAGATGGCTGTTCTCAAAGATATTCCGAGAACAGCTTCGGCCGAGGCAGTGGAAGAATCTCTGATTTACAAAATAAGTCGAGCTGGTTTTCTTGAATTTGTAAATAAGTATCCCCAAGAAGGTTTTGAAATATTTTTACAGATTACAAGCATATCAATGGAAAGACTTCAACACACTTCCAAAGAGCTGACTTTGCTCTACGATATAAGTCGCATGTTAACTTCAGATTATCTGGACGAAAAAATTTTTTTGAAAGATATCGTGGATGAGGTGTCTTTCTATTTTGATAATGAGTGGAACATAGAATCGTTTTTTTATAACTTTTACAATGATGAATATGAAATGGCTGGTTCAAATAGAGAATTTGAAAGCTCAAAAAAATTTTCCAATCCCTCTCAAAGTGGATGGATTGATGACAATGCTTATGCCGTGGTCGCAATCGAGAAAAACAAAGTCCAGGCATACATTATATTCAACTCCAAAGGAGAACTTTCAATAGCTGAAAAGAATAATTGGGCCACCATATTTAATACAATATCTTTTATCCTTTCATCCGGCCTGAAAAATATAGCAGGCAAAAAGGAATTGGGCTTTATGAATAAACTTAAAAATAGGAAGAATTTCTTATGACAAAAAACCTCTATAAAAAAATGGCCATAAAAGCGGCTCTTTTGGCTCACTCAAAAAAAGCTGAAAACATATTGATATACGATATTTCATCAAATAGTTCGCTTTTTTATTATGCAGTCATTGTGACTGCCTCATCCTTACCTCAAATACGGGCCATAGCTGAAGAAACGGTTTCTCATTTCAAAAAGCTTGGTTTGTACAGTCAATATCGCGACGGATCAAATTCAGCAAAATGGCGAGCTCTGGATTATTATGGATTTATAGTTCATATACTTGACCCTGAAGCAAGAGAACTATATGCCTTAGACAAACTTTACCACGATTGCAAAAAAATTGATTGGAAAGAAGTAAAAGAAGAATCTAAAATTTCAAAGGCTACAAAAAAACAAAAAAAGAAAAGTTCAGCAAAAAAACCTGAAAGCATTCGCAAGAGAATAGCGCGCAAGCGCAAAAGTTCGTAAGTCTTAAAGACATAAGTTTCAAAGTTTTTTAATAGTTTGTTTTTTTTCACTTATGCGCTTATACCTTACGCATTGTAGTATTTTCCTTCAACTTAAACTTTCATATTTTATTACTACGCGATTTTGTGCGGCATCAGCGTCCCACAATTTCTATTGCTTTTTTTATTGTGTTAAAGTGTATTTTAACTGTCTTATTTATATCGGCGCAATATCCGCCGCTTAATGTAAGAACAAGTGGCAATCCAGAACTCTTGGCTTTCTCAAAAACTATTTTATCTCTATCCTCTATATCTTCAATAGAAAGACTTAAATCTCCAAGAGTATCTTCCTTATAGACATCCGCTCCAGCATTATAGAAAATCAAATTGGGACTAAAAGAGTCAAATATATTTTTCAAGGCTTCTTTAAGTTTTGAATTATACACAGACCCATTTGTTTTACTCTCAAGTTCTATATCAAGACTACTTTTCTCCTTTTTAGGCGGATAGATGTCTTTAGAATGCATTGAAAATGTGAATACATTTTTTTCAGCAGACATTATTTCAGCAGTCCCATCCCCCTGATGCACATCTAGATCTATTACTAAAATTTTCTTATCTGAATTTTTTTTAAGCGCTTTTTTTGCCGCAATAGCTATATCATTTACAAGGCAAAATCCCGCCCCATAATCCCTGTGAGCGTGATGCGCCCCACCTCCGCAGTGAAGGCCCAAACCTTCTTTGAGAGCGATATCGCAGGCCATCATAGTCCCACCACAGTGCAGAAGATGGGCAAAAATAATATCCTTATTAACTGGAAGCTCGGCTGTAAGTTGATCGGCAGGAGTAAGCTTCATATCAAGAAGCTTTTTTACCCATTTTGTAGAATGTGCAAGCAAGAGATCCTCTTCTGTGGGCATTTCTGGTTCTATTATTTTATCCCGCTTTATCACCTTTTTCTCAATGAGCAATTCGCATGTCTTTTCAAATTTTTCAGTTTTAAATTTATGCGATAAATCAATCGTATAAAGTGGAGAGTAAATCAATCTCATTTTCAACATTTTAGCAAAATACAATCAGTAAAACCAAAGACCTATTGACTAAAGGGACCTAATGGCATTGACAAAGCAATGTTTTAGTGGTAAATGTATCTAAGGAGGATATATGAAAAATACATTTTTACAAATATGCGCCGTCCTCCTTTTTGTTTCTCCAACTTTTGCGAGAGAACCCAGAAATCCCTACTATCAACCAGTCTCCATTTATGGAAATGATGATAGGAGCGAATTTTACCTTGCTGATGATATAACCAAAGCGCTCGCATCCTCCACTGCCGCTCTTTTTAGAAGCAAAGACATCTCTGATTTGGGCAATGGCATTTCACAAATAAGGCCAACTACACTTAAAGAAAGATTTAATCTCAAGGAAGATGAAGCTTACAGCAATCAGCCATCTGTTTCCTTTTGCTCTTCAGCTTTAGTGGGCAAGGATCTGATACTGACCTCTGGGCATTGCCTTAGGCAATTCCCCTGCGAAAAAATAAGAATAGCTTTTGATTATAGAGTTGATGCGGCTGGGGAATATCCTCAAATGCTCAAAAACGAAAATATTTATTCCTGCAAAAGCATAGTGGCCAGCAAATATGACCCAAATGGCGCTGATTATGCCATAATAAAAACGGACAGACAAGTAAATCGCACTCCCCTTGCCATAAATAGAACAGATAACATAGCCAAAGGAACTAAGATTTTTGTGATAGGATATCCATCAGGCCTTCCGGTTAAAATAGCTAACAATGCCAAAGTGAGGGAAGTAAAAAATGATTTTTTTGTTACAGATCTAGACACATTTAGAGGTAATTCTGGAAGCCCGGTTTTCAACAATCAAACAATGAAAATAGAGGGCGTTCTTTCCAGAGGCGCCACAGACTATGTATATGGAAGCTATATTTCCGAAGATCTTGAAGCAGACCCGTCAAATCCAAATAGCCCGATATATAAGCCCGGCGCAGCCTATAAAGTTGGACAAGATGAAGGAAGAGGCGAAGATGTAACCAAATCAACTGTTTTCCAAAGCCTGATTCCAAAAACAGATTTCGAGACGGCTCTTGATGAAGCAATTAAACAGGGAGCTCGCTTTGAAAGAGAGAAACAAAATAACATAAAGCCAGCCATATATATACCCTCTCAATGGGGGCAGGGAGTACAGCCCGCTGTATATTATCCTCCAGTCAATACAAATCCAGAACCTGTAGAAATTTAGTTTTTTCTTTTGTCCATGACATATGCGCTTTTTTCAAAAGCTTTGGCAGCTTTTTTAAGGTCGCTTCCTATATTGCTTATCTGCGCATATGATGTGAGATCTTTCAGGCCATTGTGTACTATTGCCACAGAAATGGCAAGCAGAGGAAATCTTTTAAGAGTTCCTTGCCTGTCAAGACTAGTTATATACCCTTTTTCAAGATCTTCTTTCTTATAGAAAGAAGGAGCTATTTCATCAAAAGATTTTGTTATTTTCAGGGCAATTTCTTCAGCTTTTTCATAAGATGTAACAACTATAAAATCATCCCCGCCGATATGTCCTATAAAATCGCCTGATTTTTCATTTGGCATAGTGATTTTCACAAGGAGATTGGCAGTTGCTTTTATAACTCTATCTCCTGCTTCAAAACCATACACATCATTATATGCCTTAAAATTGTTCAAATCCACATATAAAACTGCAAATTTTTTCTTTTCACTCAAGGCTCTCTCTATCCTAGACTGTATTGAAGGATTGCCGGGCAATCTAGAAAGAGGATTTGTGTCTAAAACCTGCTTATTCCTCTTTAAAACCATTTTTATCCTTGCCACCAACTCATCTGTATCGACAGGTTTTATTAAATAATCGTCTATACCCATTGAAAGACCTTTAAGCTTGGCTTGTTTTTCCCCATAAGCTGTAACTATGATAATCGGGATGTGCGCAAAAAGGGGATTCTCTTTCAACTCCGCTGCGGCAGTGAGTCCATCTTTTAAAGGCATATTGTAGTCCATTATTATGATGTCTGGATTGCTCTCATAAACAACTTTTATAGCTTCTTCTCCATCAGAAGCAGTGAAAACTTCAAAACCGGCTCTTTCCACAGTCTCTTTGACCAATATCAAGAGCTCAGTCTGATCATCTGCAAGGAGAACTCTAGGTTTTGAATCTCCAACAAAACTCTGGCTTACTTCTTCATTTATCTTTTTCTCTATTTGTTGCAGAAGGAATTTTTCATCTATGTCTTTATATATCATCTCAGGAAGGCCAGTCAGCATCCCCCTATCCTGATATGATTCAAATTTGAGAGCCGTTATGACTATTATAGGTATTGAAGCCGTTTTCCTCTCATCCTGTAATTCTTGCATTACTTCAAAACCATCTTTGCCAGGCATCATTATGTCAAGAAAAATTAGAGATGGCGAGATATTTTTAACAGCTTCAACAGCCCTCTTAGGATTATTTTCCACATAGGCTTCAAAACCCTGCGCGTCAAGAAACATCTTAAGTAAATCAGAGAATTCTCTGTCATCGTCTACAATAAGAATTTTTTTGCTCTCTCCCACATTTCTCTTCACAGCGCTTTTTAACTCATCAAAATCAACAGGCTTTGATATATACCCGCTTACTCTGGGAGAAGGACCAACTATATTCTCTATTTTTCTATTCTGAGAAACCACAAGAATACGACCCTCGCCTGAAGGGTTGTAGTTTTTTATTTTATCTATCAATTGTATGGCATTAAAACTCTTAGACAGTATGTCCACAATAAAAAGAGAATATGTATTTTTTTCAGCCGAAAAAAACTTGTCTGGCAAATTAGATGAAACTGTAAGATTGTAGTATTTTGCGTCAAGAATTTTTCTCACTTTATCTACAAAAATTAAATCATCTGTTAGGAGCAGTATTTCTTTTATGGAATAAGCCATAATCTGATTTTACAATTTATTAAAACTCTGAACAAACACTAAAGTAGTGTGCACTGAAAAAGCCTAAAATAAAAACGCCCCGCTTTGACACAGGGCGCTTTATTGTCAATCTAAGCAAGCAAAATTATTTCACATGCTTACTGATTAGCTTGGCAAGATCAAACATGCTGATCTGCTTTTTCCCAAAAAATTTGGAAAGCTTCTCGTCAGCATTGATCATTCTCTTGTTTTTCTTGTCCTGAAGGCCATTCTTCTTTATATATGCCCATATTTTCTTAACTATCTCAGTTCTGGGCATATCTTTGGCGCCGACTATCTCGGCAAGAACGGCATCCGGTTTAACAGGAGCCATGAATTTGGCATTACCTTTAGATTTAGCTGGCATTTAATCCTCCTTTTACCTCGTCAAGTATAATAATACATAATTTTCATAGGGAGCTGTCAACAGAAATCTTGCATTTTTTACAGGGAAGGCCCTCCCGATAAAATGTCTTTGTCCTTAACAGAAAACTTATTAAAGTTGTCAGCGAACATCCTTGCAAGCTCTGTTTTCTTGTTTTCGTATTCTTTTTTATCCTGCCATGCCAAAGAGGGGTTAAGAACAGATGTATCCGCAGAGCCAAAAGACAAAGGTATCTCAAAACCAAAAATTGGATCCTTTTCATACTTTACGCCTGTCTTATCCCCTGATATGGCAAAATTGACTATGGCTCTTGTATCTTTTATGCTTATTCTCTTGCCCACGCCATAGGGGCCTCCGCATAAGCCAGTATTTATAAGCCAGCAATCAGCTTTGTATTTTTCCATTTTTTCAGCTAGTAGCGAGGCATATACAGTAGGATGCCAACTCATAAATGGCGCTCCGAAACATGCGCTAAATGTAGCCTTTGGCTCTTTTATTCCTATTTCGGTATTGGCCACTTTAGCCGTGTATCCGGATATAAAATGATACATAGCTTGAGAATAATTCAATTTTGAAACCGGCGGAAGCACACCAAAGGCATCGTATGTGAGCATTAGTATATTTTTGGGATGAGGAAATGTTTCTCCATCCACTGCATTGTCTATGAAGTTAAGTGGATATCCAGCTCTGGTGTTTTCTGTTTTAGAGCCATCATTAAAGTTTACAATTCCGTTTTTGTCAAAAACCACATTTTCCAAAACAGCGCCAAAACTATTTGCCGCGACATATATCTGTGGTTCGGCTTCTTTTGAAAGGTTTATAACTTTAGCATAACATCCACCCTCAAAATTGAATATGCCATTTTCATCCCAACCATGTTCGTCATCGCCTATGAGACCTCTTTGAGGATCGCTTGAAAGTGTGGTTTTTCCGGTGCCAGACAGGCCAAAGAAAAGCGCAGTATCACTATCTTTGCCCACATTGGCGGAACAATGCATGGGGAAAACCTTTTTTAGAGGAAGGAAATAATTCATCACAGTAAAAGCTGTCTTCTTTATTTCACCCGCATAACCACTGCCACCTATGATAGCAATCTTCTTTGCAAAATTTATAATTATAAAAGTCTCGCTTCTAGTGCCATCGAAAAAAGGATCTGCCTTAAATCCGGGCGCAACCACTATATTAAAATCAGGTTTGCTAAAATTTTCTCTAGCCTCTCGGAAAAGATTTTTCACGAAAAGCGAATGCCACGCATACTCTGTCCATATTTCAAGATTCATTCCATGGCTTCCAGCGCCTACGCGACATTTTCTCAGATATATGTTTTTGGAAGACATATACTTCTTCATTTTGGAATAGAGCGCTTCAAATTTGTGCTCATCTATCGGCTTATTATTTTCATCCCAAGATATATTCCCTTGGGAAGAGGGCTCTTTCACTATGAACTTGTCTTTTGCTGCGCGCGCAGTATGGTATCCCGTATTTACCGCAAGAGCCCCAGTTGAAACTATGTTTGCCTCTCCATTTCTTACAGCATGCTCATACAGCTCTCCGACAGTAAGATTGGTAAAAACCTTATTTTGACCTTTTATCTCCAATGTGTTCATTTTTCCTCCATGTTTTTCCACTAAAAAACGGATTAGAGCGCACAAGTTCTAAAGTTCCAAAGTTTGAAAAGTTACAACCTTTAAACTTAATCTCTATCTTCTAATATCTGTACTTTTCCGCGCTTTCGCGCTATGGTGCGAAACTAATTTTTAAGCTTTGTCAAGATGTTCCCGTATCTTGTTTACGCCACGAACGATATCCTCTTTTTTGCCACAAAAGCTTATTCTCAAGTGACCATCCATACCAAACTCAGCGCCCGGAACTGTAACAATGCCAATTTTCTCTATAAGCTCAGCAGAAAGCTTCTGGCTATTTTTTTCATAAGCAGAAAAATCTGCAAAACTATAAAAAGTGCCTTGAGGTTTCTCAAATTTCAATTTCTTAAATTTTTTAAATTCTGCGACAAGAGTATCTCTTTTCTCCTCAAGTTCTTTCACCATCCTTCTAGTAAAGGCATCCCCCTCAGACAGCGCTCCCAGAGCCGCAACCTGACTTAACTCGCTTGGGCAGGATGTGATCTGAGCTTGAACCCTTGTCATAGCTGAGGTCAAATTTTTAGATGCCACGGACCACCCTATTCTAAAACCAGTCATTGAAAATGTTTTGGAAACGCCATTTATCGAAACTATATTCGAATTATTTATGTCCCGACTTGAAAAAGAGAAAGCAGACGGCACTATTTCTGAATCAAAAACAAGCTTATTGTATATGTCATCCATTAAAAGGAAGATATTTCTCTCTTCACACAATTTGACAATTTTCCTTATGAATTCAGCGCCATATATCAAGCCGCTTGGATTATTTGGGGTATTGAGCATTATAGCCTTTGTCTTATCATTTACATGAGATTCTATCTCCTCAAATGAGCACAAAAGGCCTTTTGATGGTTTTACCGGAACGGGCTCGCCATAAACCATTTTCACCATTTCGGTATAACTCACCCAATACGGAGCGGGGAAAATCACCTGATCTTGTGGATTTATGGCACAAAAAAGAAAATTGTATATGGACTGCTTGGCGCCAGAAGAAATAACTATATTTTCAGGTTTTACATTAATGCCGTAATTTTCTTTTGTGTATTCGCAGACCTTTTCTTTTAGTTCGACTATGCCAGAAGTGCCTGTGTATTTGACCCTTTTCGAATTTATTTTCTTTATAGTCTCCTGCGCTGCCATGGAAGGGATATCGAACTCTGGCTCACCACCACCAAGATGTATTATATCTTTGCCCTGTTTTTTGAGATTATTCGCAAGTTCATTTAATTTGAGAGTGGCAGATTGTCCAATTGAGGCAGATATTTTACTCAGTTCCATAGAATGCCCCTTTTTAGCCGCAAAGAAATTTTTGTTTTATAAAGAACGAAAGCGGCTCAGTCATATACACTAAAAAACTCAAGGCGCGGGTCGGAATCGAACCGACGCATAGCGGTTTTGCAGACCGCGGCCTTTCCACTTGGCTACCGCGCCATATAGTTTATATTATCAAAATTCTAACCTTAACATCAAATATGATTCATTCCCCTATTATCTTCACCATTACTCTCTTCTTTCTGCAACCATCAAATTCACCATAGAAAATCTGCTCCCATGGCCCAAAATCAAGCCTTCCACTTGTAACTGCGATGACAACTTCCCGACCCATAATTGTGCGCTTCAAATGAGCGTCCCCATTGTCTTCCCCAGTCAAGTTGTGATCATAGCCATGCGCGTCATAAGGAGCCAATTTCTCAACCCATTTAAGAAAGTCGCGATGAAGACCTGATTCATTGTCGTTTATAAAAACGCTGGCTGTTATATGCATGGAATTCACAAGACAAAGTCCCTCTTTTATTTGCGACTTTGCCAGCTCCTTTTCGACAAGGTCGGTTATATTGACTATTTCATATCTCTTGGATGTGTTCATCCATAAATAAGCTGTATGAGACTTCATTTATCCTCCTAACTCTTTTTTCTGGCCTCATATTTTTTTTGAGGGTCAAAAGGAAATACATACGGCGAATTCCACGATCTCTCAAATATATCATGCCCGAGCTTTCCAGCAGCTAAACCTTCAATTACCACTGCCGCGCCGCGCGTCTGATAAAAATATTCATATCCCCAGTTTGAAGTGCTTATCATCAAGATGCGCCTGTCTGAGCAGATATATTTCAAATGCTCAACTCTTGAAAAAGGGATAAATCCGCCTGAAAATTCAGGTATTGAAGAAATCTTTATCTCTATGTTTTCTATTCCAGAAAGTTTTTTTATGGCAGCTTCCTTGCCATAACCTAAAGCCCAATCTGAAAAGATAAGTCTAACCTTCACGCCCCTTTTAGCAGCTGAGATAAAAGCTTTCTCTAAAATGTCAAATTTTCTTTTGCTGGAATATGTCATAACCTGAGCCACAATGCTTTCTTTGGATGAATTTATAATTTTAAGAATTTCATCTATCTCTGAAGTGTATTTCCCGCCCTTATCTGGAGAAAAAGCCATACACCACTTTACTTCCTCATTAAGGAAAGAAGCTTTTTCTGGCTTCTTGCATGATAAATCGAGCTTTATACGCTTTTTATGGCCATTATTTTCCAGAGCGGCAGTCCAATCTGATTCAAATATTTTAGAAAGAGCTAAAGCAGCCTTCTTACTTTTCAATCTAAGCCCAAGTTCATGTATATGGGTTAAAGATCTCCAGTCAAAATTTTGGCTACCGACATAAGCCTCTGTCCTGTCCACAATGAAAAATTTAGCATGCTGAACTCCGCCGGCTATTTTGCGAAATTCTATTATTCTCACCTCGATATTTTTTTGATTTAATAAAGGCAAATATTTTGAGCTCACATTCATCATAACCTTTTCAAAAATCACTCTTATTTTCACTCCCCTTTCAGCGGCAGACTCTATGGCTTTCAACACTTCCTGCATCCCCTCGCCTTCCTTGCTCTCCAAATAAAATTGCTCTATGTCTATGCTCTCTTTTGCTGAATTTATCATATCAACCCACACATCAATAGGCCTTAGAGTAAAAGATGAGCCATACACGGTCTCAAGCGGAACGCTTTCAATAGGCAAAATCTCATCAGCAAAAGCGCAAAACGGAAAAAACAAGGACAATAAAAGAATAATTTTTTTCATAATTTTTCTCCCTCTCAATTGAAAACAATCAGAGTTTTAACCTCATGCTCATTTTTTTTCAAACAAGCTTTTAGAGGTCATCTCCACGGGTTTCTCTATGCCCATTACATCCATCACAGTCACGGCTATATCAGAGAGAATTCCCCTCTTTCTGAGCACCGAGTTTTTATACTCATTGCTTACGAGGATAAATTCTACAGGATTTGTCGTATGGGAAGTTTTCGGCATATTTATCTTGTAATCCCACATTTCCTCGCTATTTCCATGATCCGCAGATATCATAACGACATATCCCTTGCTCAAAGCAGCTCTTGTAAGAATTCCCACACAATCATCCACCACTTCCACTGCCTTCACAGCGGCATTAAAATCGCCTGTATGTCCCACCATATCGCCATTGGCAAAATTTACGAGTATGAAATCATATTTTCCAGTATTTATTTCTTCCTGACAGCGTTTGGCGACTGTATACGCGTCCATTTCTGGATGCTGAGCAAAAGATGAAGGATCCCATCTGCCATTTATTTCAATTCTGTCTTCTCCTATTTCTGGTTCTATCTTTTTGCCATTGAAAAAAGAAGTGACATGCTTGAATTTTTGCGTCTCGGCTATTCTAAGTTGTCTCAAGCCTTTAGATGAAATCATTTGACCAAGCAAATTATTCATATTTCCACTTTCACTCATAGGAGGAAGAGCGCTAAACGGAAACTCATCATAATACTTCGTGAGTCCGCAATACACTATATTGAATTTTTTCCATCTTTTGCCGGGATAATTCTCGTCTACAAAAGCTTTTGTGAGCTCTATGGCTCTGTCCTGCCTGAAATTGAAATGTATCACAGAATCCCCATCTTTCATCCCACTGTATTGGCCTATTATACAGGGCTCTATGTATTCATCTGTTACAGGTTCCCCTGTGGGATTCTTCATATTGGCATAGGCATATTCCACTGCCTCAACAGCGCTATTGAATTTTTTCCCTTGCGCTCTTGTTATTGCATCATAGCTTTTATCTATCAATGGCCATTTCTCACCTCTATCCATGGAAAAGTAACGGCCGATAATAGTAGCTATTTTGGCTTGAGGATATTGCTTGATAAAATCCTCCAGCATTTTCACATAAGCCAGCGAACTTCGTGGAGGTGTGTCTCGGCCATCTGCAAAAAAGTGTATATATATGTTTTTAACTGAAAGTTCTGCAGCTTTTTTAATGATGGCGTAGAGATGATCCTGATGCGCATGAACTCCTTCATCCTGAACAAGTCCCATTAGATGAATAGTCCCTTTCTTCGAAGCATTTTCAAGCGCTTTTTTCATGGCGGCAGTCTCAAAAAAAGAGCCATCCTCTATCATATCTCTTATTCTCTTCAATTCCTGTACAACTATTCTGCCAGCACCTATATTTAAATGTCCCACCTCTGAAGAACCCTGATAACCAGCCGGCAATCCCACAGCCTCACCAGAAGGCTCAAGCACGGTGTTTGGATATTCCTTGAGATAAGAATCTATATTTGGAGTTTTAGCAGCTTTGACAGAATTGTATTTATCATCCTCTCTACCTATACCCCAGCCATCCCTTATTATAAGCAAAACTTTTTTCATTTTAAGCCTCCGGAATAACTCTATTGCCAAAACAAAGAAAACAAGGTACCATTATATTTTAGAAAATATACAGAACTTTTACTAATAAACCCGCGTAGGGAAACAGTATGAGATTGGTAAAAATAAAAGTCAAAGCTAAGGCCAAACAAAACAGTATTGAAGACCATGGCAAAGATTCTTTTATCATAAGCGTCAAAGAGCCAGCTGAAAACAATAGAGCCAATAAGGCGGCCTGCGCAATACTCGCAGCTCATCTTGGAGTGGAAGAGAATAAAGTTGTTTTGGTAAAAGGACACACCACGCCTTCTAAAATAGCTATGATATATAAATAGCTGGGGCGTGTATAAATCTCACTATGACAAGGCGCAAAGAGCAGACAAATAAAAAAAAACACAAGCAAAACTAAAGATCTGGGGGCAAAATGAATGAAATATTAGCTTCGTGTTATACTTCGCTTTTAATGAATTTCATGCCTTTCATTATTGCCGCCGTCTTAATAGGATTAATTCTGTTTCTGCCTACTTATTCAGCAAAAAAAAAGAAGGAAGAATTTAGAAAATCTCGCTATTTCTTTAGGATTTGAATTAAAACTAAGTGGCAGTTTTTTGCGATTCTGTTCTTTGTCGCCGTGGTTCTTTCCCTCTTTTCACTCTTTGTATTTTACATTTTTTACACTTTAGAAATGATTGAAAACAGTTTTTTTTATTCGTATAATTAGGCTATGAAAAGGCTTACAACTGTCAAGATATTTTCAGCTTTGATTTTGATAATTGCCACCACATCAACTGTGCTTATCTTCACACGTGGCGAAAAAACACAGGAGACACCTTCCCCAATGTGGCGTAGGATGGGGCCAGAGAAAGCGAAAATAATCATATATGAACACTCAGATTTTGCCTGTCCTGCCTGCGCGGGCGCTAATTTCAAACTTAAGGAAATTATGAAAGTTTACGGCAAAGAGATACAACTTAATTTCAAACATTACCCGCTTACAATGATACATCGCTTTTCTCTGGATGCTGCGGCTTATGCCGATTGCGCCGGAGAACAGGGGAAATTTTGGGAATTTGCAGACCTTCTTTTCGCAAATGCCGAGAAATGGGCCAATAATGAAAATTTCAAGGAAGAATTCAAAGATTATGCCAAAAAACTAAATCTTGACTGGAAAAAACTTGAAGAATGTCATCAAGACCCAAAAACATTGAAACAGATAAAATCGGATATTTCCTATGGGGATCTCAAAGGTGTGGACGCCACTCCCACATTTTTCGTAAACGGGAAGAGGGCGGTAGGCACGCTTCAATTAATAAACAGAATTCAGATTTTGACTGCCGAAGAATTATGAAAGAAAAGATTTTAAGCTTATTTTACATTTTTGCTAGGATGATGCCAGCCATAGTTCTTTTTTATGCTGGGTATGTAAAAATTGCCGCGCCAATGGAAGAATTTGCCTATGCCATAGAAAGATATAGGATTTTGCCATCACTTTTCATAGCGCCTATCGCTCAATTTTTTCCATGGTTTGAAGTCTATTTGGCCGTATTGCTCTTTTTTGGTCTATTCCAAAATGCAATGTTAAAAACGGCAACGATGATTTTTTTAGTTTTTGAAATATTATTACTGCAGGCTTTACTGCGCGGGCTTGAGGTGACTAATTGTGGCTGCTTTGGCGCAAGCAAATCAAATTCTATTGGTTTGGAGTTTACAATGAATATAGTGTGGCTTGCGCTTTTGATTTTGGCCTCTATAAAAAAACCAAATTTTTCGCTTGATTCTTTCCTTGAAAGGAGATTTTCAAATGAGAACTAGACTCTTTCTCATAGTTGCGCTTTCTCTCATATCTTTCCTGGGATTTAGAGGATATGAAGACAAAAAAGCGGCCGAAGCCATATGGCTTGAGGTTTCATGGCCTGAGAAAAACCAAAGCTATTACATAGAAATAGACACTGAAGGCCGATTTATGACAAAAGAAGAAAAAAAGAAGAAATTTTTAGTCAGGGAAGGACAAATAAAAAAGATGTATGCCAAAGATTTTTTCAGAGAAACCAAGAATTCCGAAGTAATTGGAGGAAGGAATACAGAAGGAGCAAAGCTACTGTTTTATAAGGGAGAGGTGATTAAAATCTCAGCTTATATAAACGGTGAATTGGTCAGGGTAGAAGCTCCAATGAAAGATTTCAGTGATTCATTTCGTTTTGCCTTTTCAGAAATGAAAAAAGAGATATTTAAATCCAAGCCACAATACAAATACCCCGCTTTTCTAACAGCAGTACCCCTTAAAGGAGTATTGCTAGCCCAGTTTCAAAAAGATTTACCTCAAGGCTATAAACTAAAAGTGGTAGAAATTAAGAAACTCAAAACTCAGCCACAGATTTATCAGGCGATAAATCACCAGTATAAATTGATACCACTTAAAAACGAAGAAGAGGTTTCATCTATCTTAAATTTTATAAGTGAACAACAGCTTCTTGGAATGAAATCCCTTTTCTATCTGGGAACGACAAGAGGCAATTTTCAGTGTTCCATAGTTGAACCTGAATGAGTATTGAATTGATGCCCACATTTAAAATAGAATAAACCTATGCCCGAAAATATATTTATAGTGGCCGTGGATGACGACGACACCATACTTGATGTGTATGAGTCTGGTCTTTCGGCGTATGAACTTAAAACCTTTGATGATCCACAAAAAGCCAAAGAGTACATATTCTCTGAGAAAAAACCTGATGTGATACTTATGGATATAATGATGCCTCATATAGACGGTATAGCCCTGATGAATGAAATACATTCCAATGAAAGCACAAAACATATTTCGATAATAGCAGTAAGCGGACTAAATGATGCAGCTACATTAAACGATGCCCTGCTTTTTGGCGCTATGGACTATCTTGTAAAACCTTTTGATCTAGCAGAGTTGGAGTTGAAGATAAAAAAAGCTGCAGAAATATCCAAAAGAAACCGCTAAAACAGACAATAGACAATCAAAAATTTTTGTTTTAAGATAATAATTGTCTATAATTATTATTGTTTACAATATGAGGAAAGTTATAAAATTTTTCCCTGTTTTATTTTTATATAGATGAAATGACTTTCCGCTAGACTTTTTCAGGGAACC
>DYLH01000008.1:0-8572 GCA_020722185.1 Candidatus Avelusimicrobium gallicola
ATGGTTTCTCAAAAATGCGGTTTTATAGTATAATTTAATCATATTGTCTATTTGATTTCTCGGAGGAAAAATGAAGATACATATTGTTGCAAGGAAAATAAAACTTACTAAACCTTTGAAGGATTTTATAGAGTCCAAGGTTCAAAAACTTTATGATTACATAAGTAATATAGTCTGGATACAGGTCGTGGTTTCCGTTGAAAAAAAAGTTCATACAGCTGAGATAGTGGCCCATGCTGGACATCAGACGATGAAAGCGTCTGCATCTTCAGATGACATGTATTCAGCTATGGATAGAGTTATGGATAAGATAGAGATTCAGATTAAAAAATACAAAGAAAAAATGACTGATTTCAATGCTGAAGATGTGTATTATTATAGAGAAATTCCAACAGCTTTCACTCCTGATGTAAGATTTTCAGTTGTCAAAGATGTGCCGATAAAGCCTATGAGCAAGGAAGATGCCGTAGTAGAAATGGAGAAACTTGGATATAATTTTTGGCTTTTTTTGGACAAAAAAACAAAGCAAATGCAGGTTGTATTCAAAAGACTTGATAATTCCTATGGCCTGCTTCAGCCAATTAAAAAATAAATGGGTAAAAGCATAACTGTAAGGGAACTGCTTAAAAAAAAAGGCAAGAATCTTGGCCTTAAGGTCATATGTTGTAGGGAGAGTTTAGACAGCAGGAAAATTACAGTAAGTGAATTAAATAGACCTGGGCTGGCCGTAACGGGATATTTGGAGAATTTTCGTTCTGAAAGGATACAGATTATAGGTAAGGGAGAATACTCATATTGCCAGATCGAGTCTCAGTCAAAAATCAAAAAAAATCTCTCCCAGATGCTATCTTTTCAAGATGTTCCATGCGTTATAGTAACAGGCGCAATGAAGCCGCCGACTGTTTTGGTTCAAACATGCAAAAAATTTAAATTGCCCTTATTGGAAACAAAACTTGAAACATCCTCATTTATACGCGAACTGACTATTTTTCTTGATGATAAGCTTGCCCCAATGATAACCTTGCATGGAGTCTTGGTGAATGTGTATGGACTTGGCGTGCTTATACAGGGAGATCCGGGCATAGGAAAATCAGAATGCGCTATAGAGCTTCTTAAAAGAGGCCACATCCTTATAAGCGACGATATAGTAGAGGTAAAGAGGAGAATGGGTCAGATACTGATAGGAAAGTCTCCTGACACTATAAGGAAGTTTATGGAAGTGCGCGGGATAGGCATAATAGATGTGGAATTGCTTTTTGGAGTTGGCGCGATAATGGATCAATCCGTGATAGAAATGCAGGTATTTCTACAATCAACTGCAGGTATGGATATGTCCAAATATGACAGAACTGGTCTTGAAGAGTCATCAATCAGCATTCTGGAAACATCTGTCCCCTCCCTTAAAATTCCTGTCACGCCGGGGAGAAATCTTGCGGTACTTATAGAAATAGCGGCATTGAATCAAAGACTTAAAAATCAAGGTTATTTTGCCGTAAAAAAATTGAATGAAGAATTGATAAGGCGTATGAAGGTAAAATGAAAAGAAGTATTTTTATAGTTACCGGAATGTCTGGGGCTGGAAAAACTCAGGCTTTGAAATGTTTTGAGGACTTTGGCTTTTATTGTATAGACAATATGCCTATTAAGCTAATTGGCCCTCTTTTAGATTTAGTTAGCAAGGAAAAATATTTCAAGGATATAGCTCTTGGACTTGATATAAGGGAAGCTAAATTTTTGAAAAATTTTATAAATGATATAGGCGCAATGAAGTCTTTTAGACTCAAGACTAAGATGATATTTTTGGATAGCGCCGACAATATACTTTTGCAGAGATTTTCTGAAACAAGGCATCGACACCCTTTGGGAAAAAATATAAGCGAGGCAATAAAGGAGGAGAGGAAACTTCTTTCTGGTTTGAAGGAAAAAGCCGATAAAGTAATTGATACCTCAAAGCTGACTCTTGGAGAATTGAAAGAAAGACTTTCTGAATTGTTGGAGCTTAAAAAAACAACAGAAGTGAAAATTTCCGTGCTATCTTTTGGTTATAAATATGGTTTGCCATTGGATGCAGATCTAGTTTTTGATGTAAGATTTTTGCCAAACCCTTATTATGAGAAAAATCTCAAAAATATGACTGGTCTGGATGCGCCAGTACAAAATTATATAAGAAAACGCAAGGCTTATACTTTTTTTGTAAATAGTTTTCTCAAACAGATAAAAGGTCTGCTCCCATTGTATGTAAAGGAGGGGAAGTCTTACCTTACTATAGCGATAGGATGTACTGGCGGCAAGCACAGAAGCGTTTTTATAGCACATACTTTGGCTAAACATCTTTCGCAGGCAGGTTATTCTGTCAATGATTATCATAGGGATATAAGGAAGTAGTTTTTCCCCGGCGGTGGATTATGGTAAATCTTATAGTTATAACACATGGAGATTTTGGAGCATACATAGTTGAGGCTGCGGAACATATAGCTGGTACTCAAAATGAGGGACTTAAGACTGTGTGTATATCTTCCAGGATGTCTTTTGAAATGGTAACCCAGATTGTTTCAAAAGCGGCAGAAGAATTGTCTTGTGAAGATGGAATTATATTTTTGACTGATATGCCTGGTGGCACGCCTATGAATGTGGCTTTTCCTGTGGCCAATAAAATAGAGAAAAGCGCAGTCATATGCGGAATAAATTTGAGTATGGTGGTTTCAGCTTTTTCAAATAGGCGCAATATGGGTTTTGACGCTCTGGTTGAAAAAATACAAAGTGACGGGAAAAAATCTATTTGTGAAGTCAAAAAGCTTTTACATAAGGAAAATAAATAATTGGAGAGTATATGTCGGTGAAACTTTATAGAGTCGATGATAGATTGATACATGGACAGGTAATTGAGGGGTGGGTTCCAGAGCTTAAAATAAACGAGATAGCTGTGGTATCTGACGCAATAAATTCAGACGAAACTAGAAAAAGCATAATGCGTTTTTCTGTGCCAGAATATGTGGATTTATTTTTTTACAGTGTAGAGGAAGCCGCAGAAAGAATAGAGAGAAAGGAAAATGAGGACAAGTCTATGCTTGTGCTTTTTTCAAATCTCAAAGACGCATACTATACTCTGAGCAAAATAAAAAATGTGAAATTTCTCAATATAGGAGGAATTCATTATTCTGCCGGAAAGAATTTTTCTCTTGGGAAGGCTATTTTTCTAAGCCCGGAAGATTGCCAATATCTGAAAATGATAGATGCCCTCGGTGTCAAAATAGAGGGCAGAGGCGTTCCAAGCGAAGAACCTACTGATATACTTCAATCAATAAGATGATGGAAATAAAAGAACTTGTAAAAATTTCCCTTGTTTCAGGTTTGCTTAATTTGGAAACCATACAATTCGGGCAATTTCTTATATCGAGACCTTCATTTTCTGCTTTTATTCTTGGTCTGATAACGGGGCATCCTCTGGAATGTTTTTTGGCAGGTGTTCTGATAGAAGCTATATATTTAGATTTTACACCCATAGGCGGAGTTGTGCCCCCCAATGGCGTATTCGCCTGCGCAATGTTTGCTTATTTATTTAATTCTTCCAAATCTTTTTCAATATGTTTTTTCATGGCAATAATTTCTGGATTTTTGTATGCGGAGATAGATAAGCGTCTGAGATGGAAAAGAGGCAAATGGAATGAAAACTATACAAAAGAGATAGACTCTGGCAATTTTACTTCCGGGATATGGATAGCAAAATCTTTGGCCATAGAGTTTATGTCCGTTTTTGTTTTTTCCATAGTGCTTGGACTTATTTTGATAAAACCTTCAATTTTTTTTCTTACAAATTCTTTTCTGAAACAATGGGCTGACACAGCTTTTCTAGCAATGCCATTTGTGGCTGTCTCATCGCTATACTTTAGACTTGGCGGCCAGGTAAGGAAAAATGACTGATATCTGGAAGATATTTTTCAGGACATTTTTCATTCAGTCAGGCTGGAATTATATGAAATATCAGAATCTTGGTTTCGTATATGCCATAGAGCCTGCTTTGAAAAGAGTTTTTTCAGGTGAAAAACTCAAAGAAGCTTTTTTACGTCATATTGAAATTTTTAATACTCAACCTTACATGGCCAGCTTTGTAATAGGCAATGTTATAGGAATGGAAGAGAAAAATGTGGAGCCTCAAAAAATAGTTGAGATAAAGCAGTCATTGGCCTGCGCTTATGCCGCAATAGGAGATAGAATATTCTGGGCCAGACTTAGAATAAGCGTGTACCTATTGACTTTGATTCTATGTTTTTTCGCGCTATTGAGTGAAAAAATAGAAAACAATTATGCTATTTTTCTTTCACTGATTATCCCCACTATACTTTACGCAACCTTTTCTATTTACATAAGATTTGTCGGAATAAAAAAAGGATATTCTTGCGCTGGCAGCGGAGTATGTGGACTTGATTTTATAGACTGGAACAAGATAGTTCGCATATCGAGTAGAATAAATTACCTTTTAATGTTGTCTATCTTAGTGCCAGCTGCTTTTTATTTTTTAAGATATAGAAGTAGATTTCTAAGCGACAAGATTTTTGCTGGAGAAATTGCATTTGTGGCTTTTTGTGTGGCGATACAGAGATACTTCAAAGAGAAAAAAAAACCTCTGACATATTCTCTGGCATCTTGCCTTGTCGCCGCGATGTTTTTTGCCATTTTAAAGGAGTTCTTTCTACGATAAGAGGCGGCTTTATGGTAAAAAAAGATTTAAAAATAGTAAATAAACAAGGTGTACACGCCAGGCCAGCTGGTATAATATCCCGCACTGCTTCACAGTTTGAAAGTGAAATAAAGATAATAAGAGACGGTTATGAGGTGAATGCCAAAAGTATAATGGGAATTCTGACGCTTGCAGCTCCATATGGTACATCAGTGACAGTGTGCGCATGCGGTAAAGATGAAGAAGCGGCAATGAGCGCTATGGAAAAAATATTTCAGGACGGTTTTGATGAATAAGGGGAAACTATGATAATAAAGAAAGGCATAGGGGCCAACATAGGAATAGCAATAGGGAAAGCCTACCTTATAAAAGAGGACAGCATTATTATTGAAAGAATTGATCTCCCTAGAGAAAAACTTAAATTAGAAGTTAAGCGTTTCAGAGACGCCATATTAAAAACAAAAGAAGATTTGAATATCATAAGAGATCAAGTGCTTAATTCTCTTGGAAAAAATCACGCAAAACTTATAGACGCTCACCATATGATATTAATGGATCCTCTTATAACAAAAGAAGTTATAGAACGTATAATGGATTCCAGAATAAATGCGGAAGCAGCTCTCTCTGAAAAAATACAGGAAACTTTGAGAAAGTTTGAAAATATAGAAGATCCTTTTTTTGCTGAAAGAAAGAATGAAATAATGGATGTCGCCAAAAGGATTATGTCACATTTGTCAAATGAGAAAAAAACTGACATAAAAGATTTGACAGAGCCGTCCATAATAGTAGCTCATAACATATACCCAGCTGATACCCTTCAAATAAGAAAGAGCGACAAGGTGATAGCGTTCTGTATGGATGTGGGATCTAAATCAAGCCATACGGCAATCTTTGCTCAAAGCATAGGTATACCAGCGGTAGTTGGGCTTGGAGATGTTTCCAGAATAATAAAATCTGGCGATATGCTCATTGTAAATGGTGAAGATGGAACTGTGGCTATAAATCCAGCTCCTGAAATGATTGAAGCTGCAAAGGTTAAAATGAATGAGCTTAAAAAGAAGGAGTCCTATCTCCTTAAGATGAAAAGCTTGCCATCTTCCACAAGAGACAGTAAAAAAATAAATTTAATGGTAAATCTCGATCCTGGGGACAATCTTGAAGATTTTAAATCTTATCATACAGATGGAGTTGGTTTGTTCAGGACTGAATTCCTCTACATGAACAGAAGCACTATTCCTAATGAACAAGAACAGTATGAAGTTTATAGAAGAGTGTTGACTTATGATGATAAACTTCCAGTCACAATAAGAACTGCGGATATAGGCGCAGACAAGGCTTCAGATATAGGAATAAAAGGAATTAAAAATGAAGAAAATCCCTTCATGGGATTGAGAGGAATAAGGCTTTTTTTGAAATATCCCGATCTTTTAAAAACGCAGATTAAAGCGATATTGCGCGCCAGCCAAAACACCAATGCTCAGATAATGCTGCCTATGGTCACATCTTTGAGCGAATTGATGGTGGCAAGGAAAATAATAAGAGATGCCAAGAACGAGCTAAATTTGTCTGACATACCTTTTAAGAGCGATATCCCGCTTGGCATAATGGTTGAAGTCCCTGCGGCTGCCTTGATGCTAGATCAGTTGCTTAATGAAATTGATTTTGTTTCGATAGGCACAAACGATCTGGTTCAGTATATTCTCGCTGTTGACAGAGTGAATCAATATGTGTCTGAACTATATGATCCATATCACCCGGCTGTTGTAAGAGTTCTTAACTTGATAATACAAACAGCGCATAAAAAAGGCAAAAAAGTTTCAGTCTGTGGAGAAATGGCCAGTGATATCTATGGTTGCGCCTTGCTCATATCACTTGGAGCTGATTCCCTTTCTGTGCCTCTCAAAATGCATCTCAAAGTGAAAGAATTTGTCAGAAATTCCTACTATGAAAAACTTGTTTCTCTTAGGCCCGCTCTTCTCAATGCATATTCTTCGGAAGAAATACTTGAATTATTTAAGGGAATTTTAAATGGATAAAATAAGAAACTTTTCCATAATAGCTCATATAGATCACGGTAAATCAACTCTCGCTGACAGATTCATAGATATAACAAAAGCTATCCCTGAGAGAAATATGAAAGAGCAATTTATGGATGCAATGGAACTTGAAAGAGAGCGTGGCATCACTATAAAAGCAAAGGCCATAAGAATGGAATATATTTCCCAAAACAAAGAAAAATATATATTCAATTTGATAGATACACCAGGACATGTGGATTTCGCATATGAGGTTTCACGAGCTCTGGCGGCTTGCGAGGGTGTGATACTTTTGGTGGATGCCACACAGGGAGTGGAAGCCCAAACGCTGGCGCATGCCCATTTAGCCCAAAGCTTGAACCTTAAAATAGTGCCAGTGATAAATAAGCTTGATCTGGAACATTCCAATCCAGACGCTGTGGAAGAACAGATATGGGAAATACTTAAAGAACCTTCTGAGTGTTCACGTATAAGCGCAAAAGATGGCCGCTCTGTCAGAGAGCTTATGGAGAGGATAATAAGCGAAATCCCGGCTCCTTCAGGAAAAATAGATTCGCCTTTAAGAGCTCTGGTATTTGATTCTGTTTATGATTCATATAAGGGCGTTATAATATACACAAGAGTTGTGGACGGCTCTTTGCGCCCCGGTCAATTTATAAATTTATACTCAACTGGAAAAACTTATAAAGTGGAAGAAGTTGGATATTTAAATCCCAAAATGAGCAAATCTGAAAATCTTTCTGCCGGAGAAGTTGGATATATTGTGGCAGGCATTAAGAATATACACGATATAAAAATGGGCGACACAATATATGATAAAAGCTCAGCAAACATAGAACCTCTCCCTGGGTATAAAGATGTGAAGCCAGTGGTTTTTGCCGGTTTTTTCCCGGTTAATACTTCTGATTACACTCTTTTGAAGACAGCTATAGAAAAATTAAACCTTACAGATTCTTCATTTACATATCAAGGAGAAACCTCTAGAGCTCTGGGATTTGGCTTTAGACTTGGTTTTATGGGACTGCTTCATATGGATATAATAAAAGAAAGAATAGAGAGAGAATTTAATGTTCCAGTGATAGCTACAAATCCAAATGTTATATACAAAGTAGAGTCAAAAACATCTGTTCATTCCAAAGAGCGTAAAAAAGCAGATATTACAAATCCTAGCGATTTCCCCCACTATGGCGATGTGATAAGCGTGGAAGAACCATATGTTTTGGCCAATATAATAACGCCCCTAACCTATATGGAAAATATACTTAATCTTTTGAAAGAGAAAAGGGGCGAACATGTCAAATTGGAATATATATCCGCGACCAGAGTGTTGATAGAATACTATCTTCCATTGAGTGAAATAATAATGGATTTCTATGATAAGTTGAAATCTGTTTCAAAGGGTTTTGCCTCATTTGATTATGAACAGGCAGATTACAGAGTTTCAGATATGGTAAAGGTGGAAATTCTTTTACACTCTGAACCTGTGGATGCTCTTTCTTTTATAGTTCATAAAAGCAAGGCGCATACAGCAGGTCGCGCTATGTGCGCTAAACTAAAAGAGCTAATCCCAAGACATATGTTTGAGATAGCAATACAATCCCGAGTGGAAGGGAGAATAATATCTAGAGAAACTATCCCTGCTATGAGAAAAGATGTACTTGCCAAGTGTTATGGCGGAGATATAACAAGAAAGAGAAAACTTCTGGAAAAGCAGAAAGAAGGAAAGAGGAAAATGAAACTTCTTGGTTCTGTGGAAATTCCACAGGATGCGTTTATGTCAGTGCTAAAAATAAATCAAGACGAAGGTAAGTGATAGTGAAAAGTCCAATAGTGAGAGAATAGAAAATAGAGATTAAGA
>DYLH01000008.1:8672-61936 GCA_020722185.1 Candidatus Avelusimicrobium gallicola
ATCTCTCTATATGATAAAATAGAATAAGAGGTTTATATGGAAGAAAAACTTTTTTGGGTTGGTATACTTGTAGGATTGCATCTTTTTTTTAGCGAAGAATTCAAGAAAAGAAAAAAATTCGAAAACATCTCATTTTCTATTTTATGGCACCGTAGTTTTCTTGCTATTTTTGCTTTTTCATTCGGACTTTTGCTGGCTGTAGTTTTTGACAATAGAAACGGGGAAATAGTCACAGCCCAGCTTTTCACATTAAAGCAGGTGATAGTTGGATTGATAGCAGCAATGATAGGGTGGATATATGTAGATTTACCTTTTTCAAAAATAAAAAAAGAGAAGACTTCCTCTCAATTACCTGAATACATAAAGAAAGATTTAGAATGGTCCGAAACACTTTTTTCAGCAGTGATAATGGCGTCAATCGTTATGTATATTTTTTTGCAAGCGTTCAAGATTCCAAGCGGATCTATGAGAGTCACTTTCTTGGAAGGTGATCATCTTTTCGTAAATAAGCTTATCTATGGAGTGAGAATCCCTTTGACAGACAAAAAAGTTCTCAAGCTTCGCGATGTAAAGAGAAGAGATATTGTAATCTTTCGCTTCCCAAGTGAAGACCCGGAAGAATTTCAGTGTGGCGGACATCAGTATGGAAAGGATTTTATAAAGAGAGTAATAGGCCTCCCCGGCGACACTGTTGAGATAAAAGATGGTATAGTTTTTATAAATGGGAAAAAGCAAGATGATGAAAATTATGCTCAATTTACCGATTCAATTAGATATCCGGGTGTATGTTCAAAAGTTTCAACGACTACTTTTCAAAACTACTGGGAAAAAAGGGAAAGCGGAAAGCTCTTTTCGGAATACGTAAGAGATAATTTTGGCCCGATTAAAGTTCCAGAGGGTTTTTATTTTGTAATGGGCGACAATAGAGATCGTTCCTGTGATTCCAGATATTGGGGTCCAGTGCCTGAGATAAATATAAAAGGTAAACCTCTTATCATTTACTGGCCGCCCAATAGAATAGGCATTCCCAAATAATGAAAGTTTCAGATATACTTTCCTTGAAAAAAACTTTGTCTTTTGAATTCTTTCCGCCAAAAGAGGAAAATCAAACTATAGAATTTGTAGAAAATCTAAAAGGATTGGTAGGGCTGAATCCGGATTTTGTTTCTGTAACAGACACAGGATATTCCACAGCCAAGTATAGGCATCTGGCCCTATCAAAGATTTTGAAAGATAAAGTTGGATTTAATGTTATACTTCATCTAACATGCATAAATAATACAAAAGATGAAATAAGAACTTTGCTTGACAAGGCCAAAGCCGCAGGGATAGACAATATCTTAGCTTTAAGAGGCGACAAGAATCCCAAATGTGAAATATTGCCCGGAGATTTTTCTTTTGCTACTGATCTGCTTAAAGAAATAGACCTTTCTCATTTTTGCGTGGGGGTTGCAGGTCATCCAGAAAAACATCCACTTTCTGCTTCCTTCAAAGATGATATGAAAATAATTCTTATGAAAAAGGAGCTTGGGGCTTCTTACATAATAACTCAGCTTTTTTATGACAATGATAAATTTTTCTCTTACAGAGAAATGCTTAAAAAAAATGGAATAGATATTGCGATAGTGGCAGGTCTTATGCCTTTGTCAAGTCCGTCGGCTTTGGAAAAGATAGAAAGCAAAGCAGGCAAAATATCAAAACCTCCAGCTTTGCTTAAAATAATAGACAAATATGGCGATAATAAAAAAGATTTTTTCAAAGCTTCCATAGAATTTACTATAAGACAATGCGAAGAGCTCCAGAAAGGGGGAGTCAGGGCTCTTCATTTTTTTACCTTTAACAAGGCTACTGCTGTAAAAGAAATTGTGAATGGACTTTCATTATGAAAACATACCTTGCCAAAGATATTGTGTTTTTCTCTAAAAAATTAAAAAAGCTTGGGTTTCTATCTGGTTTTTCGGGAAATCTCAGCGTAAAAATCTCTTCTAATTCTTTTATGATAACTCCATCTGGTGTAGATAAGGGAGAATTAAATGAGAGAGATATTATTAAAATCGGCCTTGATGGCTCTCTGCTGAATGGCAGAGGAAAGCCCTCAAGTGAGTGGAAGATGCACTCATTTATTTACCGCAATCAACCTTTGGCCAAAGCTATTATACACACTCATCCGCCATTTGTATCAGTTCTTTCCTGTACAAAGATAAAAGTGATAAAGCCTCTTATGGCTGAATTTTTAATAATGCTTAAGGGCCTACCCAAGACTCCGTATTTTACCCCCGGTTCCAATGAAGTTGATAAATCCTTGAAAAAACATTTGAATAAGAGTAGAACGCTAATATTGTCCAATCATGGTTTGGTCGCATATGCATCAAATCTTAAAAATGCTTTTGCCCTGACTGAAGAAGCTGAGCATTTCGCTAGAATATATTATTTTTCAACCTTAATTAGGCAGATAGATCCAATTAAAAAAGACAAATTGTCTGTATTAAAAAAACTTGCAGAAAATTTTAATTTTTAATTTGCTTTACCTAAAAAGATTTTTAACTTCCTGAAGGGTTTCAAGCTTCATAAATTCGCTTCTAAGCCTCGAGGCATTTTTGAAATTTTTCAGCCACAGACCTATGAGCTTTCTGGAAGAAATAATGCCTTTTCTTTCCCCAAGTTCTTCGCAATTTAATTTTAGAAATTTAAGGAAAAGATTTATCCTCTCATCCTCTTTGGACTTTTCATCCACAATATTTTTTAGCCCATTAGAAATCTCTGTGAAAATTAATGGGTTTGACACTGCCCCTCTTCCTATTGAAATGGCATCCGCGCCGGTTTTTTCAAACATTAAAGAGGCAGTTTCTCTAGAAACAACACCGCCATTTACTATGAGTGGAATTTTCAATTTTTCTTTTAGCTTGAGTCCTATATCATAATTAACTGGACCGCTGTGAATTTGAGAAACAGATCTTAAATGTATTTGGAGACAGGAAATACCACATTTTTCTAGATTAGGTCCTATCTCCAAGGCAGTTTCTTCCTGTGGTTTAAATCCGGTCCTTATTTTAACAGAAACAGGCAATTTGACAGATTTTACTACTGTTTCGGTTATCCTATATAGCAAAGAGGGGGTACTCATTAGACCTGCTCCGGCTCCTGTTTTAACTATTTTTTTCATTGGGCAGCTGGCATTTATTTCAATCATATCAGGGCCTAGCTCTTCTACTACCATTGCTGCCTCTTTCATTATATACTCATCTGAACCAAATATCTGTTCACAGACTGGTCTATCATCTTTGATTTTTGCTATTCTAAGCGTTTTTATATTTCCTCTAGCCAAACTTTGAGCTGAGACCATTTCTGTAAAAACTAAAGAACAACCGCTTTCAAGGCAGATCTTTCTAAAAGCATAATTGCTTATTCCAGCCATTGGAGAAAGAAAAACATTGCTATTTAATGAGAGTTTTCCGATTTTCAATTTTTTGATAAAAGACATTTAATTATTCACAAAATATTCGCCGTCATGGCCTATGTAAAAATCTTTTTCCTTGCGGTTTCTAACCTTGTATATTTCTTTAGATGGAGCGCCTATTTTTATTAAAATCTGTTCTTGATATTCGCAGGCCTGTTTTTCGGCTGAGAGAAATTCTTCAAAAGTTTTTCCCTCATAAAGAGCTATTTGATCAACTTGATAAGAAGGGCTTTTCTCTCCGGGGAGTGGAATTTCTTTTTTCTTTTTTTTATTTGCTTTAGCCAAAGTTTCTTTATAAGCGTGCCATGCATTGTGAGCTATAATGCCAGCAATCCAGGTAAGGCTTGAGTCTGCGTTTCTAGCTGAAACAGATACTACAGGGATGCCTTCATCAAAGTAAAACCCAGTCCTAGACTCTTGCCTTATCTCAAACACATACTTTTTTATGAAGTAGAATGAATCCTTATCTGAAAGCCATATGAGTTTAAGGGCTTGTTTAACATTTTCCTTGAAGTATCCATCTCCCTTTATCTCTAATGCGGCTGAATAGCCTTTTGCCATAGTTTGAGGCTTGGAATCTTCTTGTGGGAAAAAAACAGCAGGCTTGTTTATCTCTCTTTTAGAATCAAGTATACTGAATTCATTTGAGGTCTTTTTGTACACTACATAAGAAAGCAAAAGCAGGGGGGCAAAAGAAATTATCAGATACTTAATTCGTCCACCCTGCATTTTATTTACTTATCAAAAGACTTCAGATATGATGAGTAAAAAGCTTCTATTTCCTTATCTGGATTTTCAAATTCAAGTATATGTTTTTTACATCCTCTTCTCGAACAAATTTGAACCTGTCCACCCTCTTTTAAGTCAAAGGCAACCATCTGGGCATTGCAGACATCGCATTTCCTTGTGCTTTTAAGATCACCTCCGCAATGTGGACAGCGAAATCCGGCTATTTTGCCAATAGGCACATTTATTTCAGTTTCTACATCATAGCTACCATACACAGAGCTTAGATAAAGTGGGGAATTCTTGCCGGCATAAGTCAGTTTAACCATGATGGCTTTTTGGCCATTAATCTTTTTGCTTTTGTCCATTAAAGATTTTCCGCAGTGAGGACATTTGAGTGAAATGTTTATCATATTCTCTCCATAAAAAAGTATTCATAAATATAATAGCAAAAAACTGGCAAATAAAAACTATTCTTCACATTTTACAATTCTGCTTTATTCATAACGCAAGGCTTCTATAGGAGAAAGCTCTGAGGCTTTTTTTGCCGGCCATAAACCAAAAACTATTCCAACTATTGCTGAAAATCCAAAAGACATTGCTATGGCTGTGATAGGAACATAAATTGCCCATTTTGCCAGTTTTGTTATAAGATATGCAGAGCCAATGCCAAGTCCTATGCCTATTAATCCGCCTGTTATTGAAATTATCACAGCCTCTATCAAAAATTGAAGCATTATGGCTCTTTTAGTGGCGCCTATTGCTTTCCTCAGCCCTATCTCTTTCGTTCTTTCAGTAACGCTTACAAGCATTATATTCATTATTCCTATTCCGCCAACTACAAGCGATATTCCAGCTATTATGCCAAGGAGTATACTGAAAGTTTTGGCAGTCTGAGAAAACATTTCTTTTATATCAGACATATTCATAACGCTTACAGGATTTTCTTTGTTCTCCCCAGTTCCCATTTCCTTTCTCATAAATGAAATTATGCCCTTTATTGCCACATCGACATTTTGTGGCTCATCTACTTCTACCCACAGTAAATCTATGTATTCTTTGCCAAAAAGAGACTTCATTGCTGTATTGAGAGGCACTATCACTACATCGTCTTGATCCCTCATCCCAGCCGCGCCTTTAGCTGGCAAAACTCCTATTACCTTAAAATTTTTTCTATTTATCTTTATTATTTTCCCGACAGGATCCTGATTTCCAAAAAGATTATTGACTACAGTTTGTCCAAGTACGGCAACTTTTTCCATTTTGGAATTTTCGTATTCAGAAAAAAACCTGCCATAATAGGGGATAGCATTTCTCATGTATGGATATGAGGGAAGAGCTCCGAGAACGCTTGTTCTTGCATTGTTCTGTCCATACACCACTTGTCGACTTCCCTGCACATTGCAATCTACATTTTTTATATATGAAAATTTAGATTTGAGCAAAGAAGCATAGGACTGCTTGATCCTGCTAACTTCGCCGCGTCCCATAGATATTCCACCTTGAGCAATATTGCCGGGTATTACCAGAAGAAGATTTGCCCCTAGAGAAGATAGACTGTCTTGTATGGCTTTTTGGGCGCCATATCCTATGGCAAGCATTGCTATAAGCGATCCAACTCCTATTATTATTCCAAGCATAGTAAGGAAAGATCTTACCTTATTTGAAAAAATAGACTTAATAGAAGCGTTGACATTTTCGTATATTTCAAGGATATTTAAAAAAGCTGATTTTATGGATATTTTATGTTTTTTTTCTTCAGTAATAGAAAGATCTTTTTTTCTTATGTCCTCAAAAATGACACCGTCCTTTATTTTTATTATCCTGTCAGCCCACTGAGCTATATCCGGCTCATGGGTTACAACTATTACCGTTATGCCTTTTTCATTTAATTTTTTAAAAAGACTCATTATATCATTTGATTGGTCGCTGGCGAGATTCCCTGTCGGCTCGTCTGCAAAAATAATAGATGGACTGTTTACAAGAGCTCTTGCTATGGCAACCCTTTGCTGCTGCCCGCCAGAAAGCTGATTAGGCTTGTGGTACATCCTATTTTCAAGGCCTACCTCCTTGAGCAATTTCATCGCCTTTTGATGATTGTTCTTTTCATAAAGATAAATTTGGGGCAAGGCTACATTTTCAAGAGCGCTCATCCTGCTGAGTAAATTAAACTGCTGGAAAACAAAACCTATTATTTTAGCCCTGAGATAAGCTGTTTCCTGATCTGAGAGGTTGGAAACTTCTCGACCAAATATTTTATAACTGCCAGAGCTTGGTTTATCTAATAACCCCAATATGTGCATCAAGGTAGATTTGCCACTGCCAGAAGGGCCCATTATGGAAACAAATTCTCCCTGTTTTATTTCAAGTGAAATACCTTTTAGAACTTCAAGTTCTTCATCGCCCATGCGGTAAATCTTTTTTATATTTTTTATCTCTATCATCTTATTTTTCTCAATGCTTTCTTTGTCTGTCCGACAGGCCTTTTTGGCATAAACGGAGAAGTTGAGATTTCTCCTTTGATTTGAGGCTTGTAATCCTTCACTTCAAAAAAAATTTTTTCGCCATCCTCAAGACCATATTTCACTTCAGTTTTTCCTTCATTTTCCATGCCTATTTTTATCTCTTTCTCCAAAGGTTGGCCTTTCTTGTCAAAACCTGTTATGGCGTATGTCTTTCCGTCTTTTGAATAAACCACCGCCGAAGATGGAATTAGAAGAGCCTTCCTTCCATTTGAGACCATTATCTTTATATTGGCAGTCATTTGAGACTTAAAGAAAGGTGGGATGTTTTCCATTTTCATTTTCACTTTGTATATTATCACGTTGCTGCTATTGTGTCCTTCGTCAAGTATCTGAAACACGCGACCTTTGACAGTTATATCCGGGTAGGCATCAAGTGTGACAAAAGCCAATTGTCCAACTTTAATTTTGCCTATATCAGATTCGTCTATACTTGCCACTGTTATCAGTACATCAGACATTGCAAAAAGTACTGTAGAGGCGCCAACAGTTTGTCCTTCAACTATATTTCTAAGTATAACGCGTCCATCTATTGGAGCTATTATCCTTATAGGTTTATATGTGTCTTGCCATTCTTTATATTCTTTATCTCCCATAGCTCTGGCTGAATCAAGTATGGCCACCCTGTCTTGAGAGCTCATCAAAGCAAGAGTGTCTCCCGCTTTTACATTTGTTCCCTCCTCTATAAAGATTTTCTCTATCCTGCCTGAGGATGGCGGAAGGATTTCAACTCTGTTGAGGGGCTGTATTTGTCCCGTGGTTTCCACAAATTCTTTGATAAATCCAAAGGAAGCCTGAGTTTCCTCATATTTTTTTAGGTCGTCTTTTTTAGGCCTTGAAAAAAAATAAATACCTGCTGATATAAGAGCGGCAATAATGGCGAATACTATTATTTTCTTCATATCTTACACCTCAAATAGAATCTTCTCCCATCAATCTCTCAAGCGCCACTTTTTTTAAGTGCGCGTTTTTTATGTAGTTTAAGTAATTCAGTTTGGAATCTATCATATTCTGCTCAAGGTTTTCCAGATCTATAAAACTCATTCTCCCTGCCATATACTGTATTTGCCCCTCTTTATACCTCTCTTCATTTGCTTCTTTGAGCAAGGCATATGTTCTGGCAATGTCTAGAGAACTCTCATAATCCCTATTTGAACTTTTTAATTCTTTTTCATAGCTTAGCAAAGCCGCTTTAAGTTTTTCTTCTGCTGATTTTAGCGAATTTTTCAAAGCAGAAGTGTTTGAATAGTAATACAGTGGTCCGTTTGAAAAAATGGGAAGGGATAAAGACAAGCCCAAAGACCATGACTTTGAGTTTGGAAATTCAGTTGCTCCAGAATATCCCCATGAGCCAGAAGCTTTAAGAGAAGGCATAGCGTCGTAGAGGCTGTAAGAAAGCTTTTCTCTGGCAGATTGTATGTTCTTCTCATACAATTTCAGATCGGGATAGGATGAAATGGAGGATAAAAGCTGATTTTCACTGTAAGATATTGAAGAGAGATTAAGTGAATAAGTTGCCTTCAATCTTTCTTTTGCTTGAATACCAATAACTCTTAAAAGTTCATCAGAATAATTTTCAAGATCTCTTATAGCTTTCCTGAGATTCACAGCCGACATTTCAGCCTGGGCGCTGGAATAAAGCATATTGCCTTTTGATTCCCTTCCACTTTCATATTTAAGTTTTATAAGTTTTGCATTTTCCTGTCTTATTTCAAGTATTCTCTTGTTTACCTCTACAGTTTCTTGCGCAAAATAGAGGTTTATATAGGCTGTTATGAGATCTTTCCTTAGATCACAGAGAGCGGTCCTATAATTTATCTCAGCTGACTCAAAAGAATATTTTGACTGCTTTATCGAGGAAAGTGTTTTTAGGTTTATTATGTCTTGTTCTGCGGAAACAGAGGCTGAGAATCTATTTGACACAGCTGAGCCCTGAGAGCCGCTTCGTGAGAAAGAGTGCGAAAGAGAAATTTGAGGAAGATAGGAATTGAGAGCTGAAAGATATGAATACTCATATTGATTCTTTTCATATTCTCTGGCTTTTATAGTCTGATTATTCTTTAGAGCTAGAGCCCAGACTTCTTTGAGCGTGATGCTTTTTTCTTGTGAGAAAGAAAAAGTAGAAAACAAAATCAGGAAAAATAAAATCAGCTTCATATCTCTAGTATAACGAAATAAATCCTTATTTTATTGCAAACATCTCCTTACCTACCGGTAAGTAAATTATACAAAGTAATAAAAAAGTTTGTCAAATAAAAGGATTGTCTAATATGTTTTGCGCTTGACAATTGAAAGAAATTGCCAAGAGAGATAACACGACTACAAGCGCTTTATGTTTCTTTGTCGTATTTATATCCTAGCCTTTTGTGTAAGAGTCCTGTTTGCCATTTTGTTTGATTTTTTGTCCTTAGTTTTCATAGACCTAAACAAAATCTCATAGAACTTTTGGACATAGGTCCTTTCTGTTGCAATTTGTCCATTGACTATAATGCTTTTTGCTTATAAACTGTATAATATAGTAGTATTGAAATCTATGAAAAAGAAAAAAGGCTTTACTCTTGTAGAGCTGATGGTGGCTGTTGCCCTTATAGCTATAGGGATAATGGCGCTGGTTGAATCTTTCAAATATATACACAGGGGTATACAATTTTCAAAAAATAGGGTTATTGCGTCTAATCTTGCGCAGGAAAAGATGCAAATAATAAAAGAGAGGATTTACTACAATATAGCACCTACAACGGCGCCTCTTTACCTTAGTGATTTTTCTCCCGCCATCCCTTATGACAATTCATTCTTTCCGCCAGAAGACATACTTGAAGCGGGAGTGAATTACACAAGGTATGCCTATATACAAAATGTTCAAGAAGTATCTGGTAATATAGTCCCAATTTCACCTACGGCGCCAGATACTGGTATGCGTCAAATCTCGGTAACAGTGGTTTGGAATGAGGGCAGCGCCACTAAAAAAGTGGAGATTAAAAGTGTAATAACCAACAAAGACACAATTATGGCCAATTGCGTTTTTAATGGAACGGTTAGAGATGCTTCGACTTTTGTGCCTATAGAAAATGCGACAGTCAATATGGCTGAAAATATCGGGTATAAGGGGACAACAAATAGTTCGGGTTTTTATCAAATAAGTGTGCTCCCGGGAAATTACACTCTTTATGTGAATGCAAGGGGATATTTCCCTCAATTTAAGCAGGTTTCGATAGCAGCCAATCAGACACAGACTAATAATTTCAATCTGGTAAAGATGGATAGCGGCACTGTCAGCGGTTACCCATGGCTTAGAGATCACCTTGTAATAAGCCAGATTGTGGGCTCAACAATAAGCAGTTCTGGTTGGGATCAGGAATATGTGGAAATATTCAATCCCACAACATACACATGGACTGTAGATGGGAATATAGGGCTAAAATATCAGAGAATTTATGACACTTCGAAGAAGACCATATCCATGGATTACATAAATAGCGATATAGGGCCTGGTGCCTATTACCTCTTTGCCAATACCGGCACTATCACAGCCGCTGGTTATTCAAGAAATGCAGACGCCATATGGTCGGATTCAAATAGCATTTCAGATTTCCCTGATTTTTCAGACCAAAAAAATATAATAAGGGTCTTTGAGGAAGGAGGCGATGAAGGCGGAGGATCGTTGGAGCTTTATAAAATATCTGATGGTCAAATCCTAGATCAAGTTGGATGGAATAGAAATAACGGAGCAAGCGGGAAAAAAACAGCGCCTTTCTATGAGACATCTCCAATAGCTCAGAGCATAGGCCTACAGAGAAATGAACTTTACACAAGATACTCAAGCACGGCTGGCCCATCTAAATTTTATGGCCCGGCTTATGATTCAAACAACAATTCTAGAGACTTTGGTGATTGTTATAATCCAATACCAGTTCCTCCAAGAAATTCTTCCTTTACATCCACGGTAATATCCGGCACGCCGGCAATAGGCGCAATAGCCAGTTGTTCTGACGGTCTTTCAATTGCCACTACAGCTTATTCTTCAGGTTACAGACCATATGCGTATTTTCTAATTCCAGATGTCGCTACGGGAACATGGTCATGTATGATAACCAGTAATTCATATACTTTGCGCCATGACACAGTAACCATTGCGTCTTCAGGCGATAACTTTGTATTTGGCTCAACATGGACTTTCCTTGTCTCACAAGCTGATGTCGCATATATAACCGGTAAGGTACTTAGTTCCTTTAATAATCCCATATCTCCCCAGATAAAAGTCACAAATTTTTCAAATGAAGCGTGGGCCAGAACTACAGACGGTGTTTATATAATAGAGGTGCCTGAAGGTTATAATAGTATTACTGCCAATCCCGGCAGTCTTAATCCATTATATGTTTCCATAACTTCGGCTGATATACATGTGGCCCTTGGAGAAATAAGGGGAGGGGTGGATTTTATACTTTACCCGGGTGGCAGAATATCTGGTTTTGTCACAAGAGATGGGCACAATCCACTGCCGGGCATAGCTGTAACTATAAGTGATTTTACAGGGCTTGCAAAGGATGTGCAGGTAACTGGATCTGATGGCAGATTTACATCAAACAATCTAAGCACTGGAACATATTATGTGGAACCATCTATAGATCCTAAAGAGACATGCGCGCCCAGCTCAACCACCGTAAATATAGTTTCGCCGGGAGTTACATATTTCTCTTCGACATTCACAGTTTCAAATGCTCTAGGCTACATAAAAGGAAGTGTGTCATATCACGGAGAACCGGTTAGAACTGGTGCATTGATAGTGGTTACCACAGTGACAGTATCTTCAATGCCAAACATAAGCACAGCAACTTTGAGCGGGCCGCCTTACTATATGACATCTTCAAATGAAGATGGCAATTACACCGCTGAAGTAAGGCAAAGCACAAACCCGGCGTATAGAGTGTACGCCTTTTATCCTGCCCAAAATGGTTCTACATACACCTTGCTTTCAAGTACGGTCACAAATGTTCAGGTCTTGTCTGGACAAAGCGTTACGGGGGTGAATTTCTCATGGTAGAGGTTAAAAAGAGAAAAGGCTATACTCTAACAGAAATGATGATGGCTGTGGGCATAGTGGGAATTCTTTTTGGGGTTGGCGCGCCTATACTTAATCAGGCGACAAAGAATTTTATGATGTCTACTGCCAGAATGGAGCTTCAGACTGAAGCGAGGTCAGTGATGTATCTAATAACCAGGAATTTAAGACAAGCTCAAATTTCCACTATCACGATATCAAGGTATAATTCATCTCAGCCATATTATTCAAAAATAACTTTTACAAAACAGGATGGGAAACAATACAGTTTTTATCAGAACAATAAGCAACTTGTAATGCAATTTGGATCAATGAATAGGGTGCTTAGTAATAATCTTAGATACCTGGCCTTCACTTTCCCCGAGTCAAGCGATATGGAAATAATTTCTATTTCCATGACTTTGCAGAAAGATATTTATGAAGGTCAGAAAAAAGCGCTTCACATGGCAAGCGAAAAAGTGCGAGTAATGAATTAGGGAATCCGAATTAGTTTGGAGGCTTTTATGAGTAGAAAGGGGATAATACTTCCTGTAGTCGTGATAGCTTTTGTTTTTTTGGCCATTACAGTGCCTTTTCTGATTAAACTTGTCATTGCAGACACCAGAGCGTCTGTGTCCGTGCATAAAAAATCGATAGCTTTTAATTTGGCTGAGGCGGCAGTTGAAAGGGGATACTGGAAGGTTAAATCTTCCACTTCAATTTTTAAAAGCGTTATGGATGGCTATACTCTGGCTGGATATAATTTTGACTCCACTTATTCAGATATCTCTGGCGGATATTACAGGATAAAAATTTCATCTGGCCCATCAGCAAATCAGGTGACCATAGTAGGCGAGGGGAAAGACTCAAATAACAGAGAAATTCGCGCTATAAAAGCGGTTTTTGAAAATAAAACTGTGTATAGCCCGCTTATAACAAATGGGAATTTTACATCCAGCCAATTTTTGACTGCATTCTGGGGCTCGATAATGGCCCAGGGGAATTTCAGCCTAACAGATGCCAATGCCGCAAAAAGATATTTCCCAAGGAAATATGCTAAGGGGGTTGTTACAGGACAGGGCTCTTATACAAGAGATACAAATGGCTCAGCTCCACCAAACACAGACAATGTCGAGTGGTGGTCTATGTATCAATATGTGCCAGAGTTGCCTATGCTTGATTTCGCGACTTTAAGAGCTCAGGCACAGGCCACAGGTACCTTGAATAGATATGATCTTAAATCACATTACAAGGGTTCTCCATGCAAGACTACAACAGGGCCCCTTGGTGGTGGATATAGTATATGTAAAAAAATACCTGTTCAGCCATCTACTTACACCGCTAGCGATGTGGTATGGTACTGGGATGGCAATGTCACAATACAGGGATATGAAGGATGCAGTGGCAATTGCCCCTTTTCGTCAGCTTGCCATAATCATGGTTTTAAGGGGACTCTTGTTGTAAGGGGAAATTTGACGCTCAGGGATGCTGGGTGTTATAAATTTTCAGGCCCAGTTCCCTATTATGCCCATTTAGACCATTATAAACTCCTTCAAAAAACTTATGACACAGCGGCCTCAAATGAATATCCAGCCGATATTGGATATCAAGTAAATAAGACAACTTTTAATTTTGGCACAGAAAGTTTCAGACCTTGGCCTGGTCAAAGTTCTGGCTGGGTGCATACAGTGATAGCGAGAGGCTTTACCTATGTGGGTGGAAATCTTACCATAGTGGGCCCTTACGGATTTGGAGATTTTGTCGGGGCTGTGTGGGTGGTTGGAAATGTTTCTTCTTCAGGGGGAAGCGGAACGGCATTTTGCGGCGTTTTTTATAATGACCAATTGAGCGTGCCAGTGCTCAATGTTGTCTTGATTAAAAAATCATGGCAGGAACAAAATCCAAGTTCACAGGCGTGGATATAACACAAAAATAGAGAGGATAAAAAACGCTTGACAAATGTCAAATTAAATTCATAACATAGCAGGAAAGCATAAGACAGGTCCATTCCCTGTCGTGGAGGTGTAAAGTGAAAAAAATTATAGTATCTATGGTTGTGATGTTTGCTTTGTCCCAATTTGCATCGGCCTCGCAGAAAATAGTAATGCTTAAACCTGATAAAACGATAAAAATGTCAATTGATCAGGTTTCTTCTCTTGGCGGAAAAATAGTGAGGCAAATCCCGCTTATAAATGCCGTGGTAGTTGAGTTCCCGGATTATGTAAAAGATTCTGAGATTTACACCCTTGGTGTAGTTGATAAGGTCGAAGAGGATAAATACATAAAATGGATAGAAGAAACTTCATTCAAATCAAATCCTCTGCCGACAGTGGAAAATGTCATTGAAAAGCTCAATAATGGAGAATATAATTTTTCTTTTGAAACACCTAGGATCTACTCTGAGAGAGCTACTGAGCTTCCATGGGGCGTGAAAAAGGTAAATGCATCAGCCGCATGGGACTACACTCAGGGAGATGGAGTAAAGGTGGCGGTAATAGACACTGGTATAGATTACAATCATCCAGATCTGAAACCCAATTATTACGGCGGATACAATGCCGTAAAGCAAAATAATGATCCTCTTGACGATCATGGACATGGCACACATGTCTCTGGCACTATTGCTGCTGTCAAAGACTCAAAGGGCGTAGTAGGTGTTGCCCCTAAGGTGAAACTTTATTCCGTTAAAGTCTTGGATTCCAATGGCTCGGGACAGTACTCATGGATAATAGATGGAATACAATGGGCTGTTGACAATAAGATGCAGGTAATAAATATGAGTTTAGGAGGTCCTTCGGGCAGTGACGCCTTAAAGGCTGCCGTAGAAGCCGCTTATAAAGCTGGAATAACCATAGTTTGTGCCGCTGGCAATGATTCCGGGCCAGTTAATTATCCTGCCAAATATGACAAGACTATAGCAGTTTCAGCCTCAGATAGAAACAACAAAATTGCCTATTTTTCTTCAAGAGGACCTGAAATAGACTTCATAGCTCCCGGGGTTTCCATTTATTCCACTTATAAAGGTGGAGTTTATAAAATTCTTTCTGGGACATCTATGGCAAGTCCTCATGTGGCTGGTTTAGCGGGGCTCGCCATATCCAGCGGAGCCAAAACCCCACAAGAGGTGAAAGAGGCTTTAAAAAAAGCCGCTTCTTCAATAGGCCTTAGCGCAAATGAAGAAGGCAATGGATTCATAGACGCTCTAAAGTTGGTGAAATAATATCACAAAAAGAAAAGCCCCGCTTTTTTAATGCGGGGCTTTTTTATTTTTCTATATTTACCAATTCAGATACTTGTTCCCTACGAGTTGATCAAGGCGCTGTTCAACTATTTTAGACTTGTTCGCTTTTCTTTCTTCTAGATTTTTTTTGAGTTGTGAAATTTCGCTTTCAAGTCTCTTTACTCTTATTTCCTGCCTTTTTGTCCTGATATCAAAAAGTTCATTTAATTTTACTTTTATGTCCTCTTTTATCTTGCCCTTTTCGCTTTCTTTGGCATTTTCATATTTCAAAGCAAGTTCTCTCACTTCATATTCCAAAGAAATGCCTCTAACAATGTCTTTTTCAATACCGGGCTCATTGGCCATTTTCCCCATATTAAGGAATCTAGCTGCCATCATCATTGTGCTATCATATTTTCTTTCATTGCTTTCTTTAAGCTTGGCAAGCTTATCCGCAAAAGCTGGGTCATTTTTCTTTATAACACTAAATACTTTACTTTCCAGCTCAGCAGGTATTTCCCAACCGCGACCTGCATTAACTCTGCCTACTCCAAGTCTTTTCTTGGCTCTTCCTTGCATTATGCCTAGTCTTGCGCCCTTCCCTAGATTTCCAAAGCCCATGCCATCGCCCATAGGTCCCATCCCATTTGGTCCCAAAGGCGGGGTGTTAACTTCTGAAACACCTTCCTCACTGTCTAAGTCTTCTTGAGCTTGAACTGATATGCTTATAACAGTGAGAGCGGCTAAGGCCGCAACAAGAAACATTTTACTCTTTTTCATTTTTCCTCCTGAAACACTTCTTCTAATTTCTCCACCTTAGAAATCGATATTTTGTACTCAAGCTGAGATTCTGTAAAATCGGCGCTGTCGTATTTAATATCAGATATCTCATTTTCAATATCTGAAATGGCGCTTTCTAAATTATTACTGGATACAAGATTATATTCATTTTTTGACAATGGCCAGACAAATAATAGCATAAGAGCAAAGGAGAAAGCATAAGCAAAAATCTTTTCTTTAAGTCCAAAATTAGAATAATTTTTTTGTGCGGCGTAGGAAAGAATTTTTTGGCTTACAGATAAAGATGGTGTCATGTTTGAGGCGTCAGAAAAAGCCTGCAGGGTTTTTAGATCAGCTTGGCATGCCTCGCAGGATTTTATATGCTCTTCAATTGCTTTTATCTGATCTTTGGGCAATTCCCCGTAGTATAGAAGAATAGTTTTTTCCCTGTTAGCGCAAATCATCTTTCCTCCGATAGATATAACGAAAAGAAGTTTCTTTTTATTGCAGTCTTTTTATTTTTTCTTTTATTTTCTCAAGGCCGCGACTAAAACTTGCCAAAGCCGTGCCAATAGGTATGCCAAGTTCTTGCGCTATTTCTTTAAAAGATAATCCTGCAAAATGTCTCAAGGATATGATGTCTCTCTGTTGGCTTGATAGTTCATTCATGGCTGAAATAATCAACTCTTCTTTTTCTTTTTTGATCATTTCACTTTGAGGATCTCCAACAGAAGCTAAGAACTCTTCCTTGAATGTTTCATCCTCGCCTTCTCTTTTAGCGTCAAGGGATGTGGCCTCGCGGTAGAATTTTTCTTTTTTGTTTTTACGGCTGTCAAGAAAAGTATTTCTAGCCATAAGAAAAAGCCATGCAGAAAATTTATTTTGAGGTTTATATGAAGGCAGTTTATCTATCATCTTTATGAATGTCTCTTGAAAAATATCTTCAGCTTCATCTGTATTCAGGCATAGAGAAAGAATATAAGGATATAGCTTGCTTCTATATTTATTAAAAAGCTCATCAAAAGCTTTTGTCTTTCCAGACAAATAATCTTTTATGAGTTCATCATCTGTTCTTTCCTCTGGCATCAGGAATATTATATTACTTTGCCGAATAATTAATTAGGTATAATCTATACTATGATTTGAGGATTTTAATGCTGAGATATTTTTTTTTCTGCGTCTTGATTTTCTTTTCAAACCTCAATGCCGGAGATTTTAACTCCATAGCTTTTGAAAATTATCTTTCTGGTAACTTAACAAAGGCTGCAGAGTATTATCTTAAACAATCTGAAATAAATCCTTCTGACCCTTCTCCTCTGTTAAATGCGGCTATGTGTGAAAAACAGAAGGGCAATTACTATGGAGCAATAAAACTTCTTGAAAAAGCCTATGTTTTAGATACTTCAAACTCAGATGTGCTTGCCGAGATAGGTTGGTTGAAATTCCACATAGCAGATTATGAGTCAGCAAGGTTTTTTTTTGAGAAAGCTATATCAATAAACACAAGTAATTACAGAGCATACCTTGGCTTATCTGCTGTGTACTCTCAGCTTAAGGATATTGTCAGAACAGTTGAAAATTTGAAGAAATATGAAGAATCGAGAAAAGATTTTTCAGGAGTAAATTACATATACGCGTGGAACTATGTAAACTTTCAACTTTATGATAAAGCAAGAGAGTACCTTATAGAAGCTTTGCGTCAAGATCCATCTTTTGTAGAAGCCCGACTCCCTTTGGCGGGAATATACATTCGTGAGGGCAAATACAATGAGGCTTGGAATCAATATGAAAGAGTTCTTGACTACGCTCCGGGGCATCCTCTAGCTAGAGAAATGCTTAAAAAGATAAGAGGAAAACTCACATCACAGCCAGAGGATATCAGGCCTCCTTTTAAAATAAAAAATCCGACGATAACTGAACAAATAAATGCCATAAAAGAACTAAAAAAGAGTCCTAATGTGCGTGTGGCAATAGGCGCAAATAACAAGGGGGAGCAAGGGAGAAATAAATCCATAAGATTGAGAAGTTTTTATACACTTAATGTGATAGGCAAAAAAAGTGGCAAAATTTTTGCCAGAATTCCTCCCGGTGAGATATGGAGGTTAAATTATAAAGACGGCGCTGTTTCACTGATATCTGAAAAAAATGTCGTTTATGGCAATTTTACCGGACCTATAAAGATAATCCCTTCTGATATAAAAAAAGGCACTTTTATAATAGAATCGGATAGGCAAAATTCAAATCCCTATTTCAGATACGCTGATAGAGAGTATAGGGGATACCTTGAAGCATACCCAATAAAAAATGGAATAGGGCTTATAAATGTTGTTCCACTTGAGATGTATCTTTTGGGCGTGGTCCCTTCTGAAATGGAACCAAGATGGCCTATGGAGGCGCTTAAAGCTCAGGCTATATTGGCCAGAACTCAGGCAATTATAAGAGCGCAAAGCGGTCCACATAAAAGGAGTGGGTACCATGTATGCGACACCGAACATTGCCAAGTTTATAGAGGGGTGAACATAGAAAATAACAATTCTAGCAAAGCTGTTACTGAGACCGAGGGAGAAATACTTACATATCATGGCAGGCCTGCATATTGTTTTTATCATTCAAATTCTGGGGGATATATTCAGGCCTCTGAAGAGGTCAATGGATGGGGGAAGGTCCCATATCTTGTTTCAAAAGCTGACTTTATTAGAGGAGACTTTTTAAGCCCATGGGAGTTTAATATATGGATAAAAGACAATCCTCCATCTTACTCCTATTACCCAGGAGTGGTGAGAAATTCTGAATATAGATGGATGAAAATAATAAAAAAGAAAGATCTGGAATATAAACTTAATAGAGACTATGGCATAGGTGAATTGGTAAATATAATTCCTCTTGCTCGAAGCAAAGCGGGAAATGTGAACTCTATAAAAGTTATAGGCAGTAAGAAAACTGTCACAATAAGGAAAGAACATCTAATAAGGAATGCCTTCGGTTTTTCCTCTCTTAAAAGCACACTTTTCCTTCTTGAAATAAATCGTTTTAAGAATGGTAAAATAAGGAATTTTTGGTTCTATGGCGGTGGATGGGGGCATGGAATTGGAATGAGTCAAAGTGGAGCTGCCGGTATGGCAGGCAAATACGGAAAAAATTTTAAGGAAATACTGGAATTTTATTTCCCCGGTACCAAATTGAAAAAACTTAAATACATAAAAAAGAAAAAATAATTCTTCAATTTTTGTGACTGCTTTGAATATTCATCATAGCTTGAGCTGTCTGTGGATTGCTCATAATCGCGCCTGTTACATTGGGATTGTTAAGCAACTGAGCCAACTGTGGATTATTGTTAAGTATTCTATTCATGGCTTCACCGTCAGACATTAATCCTTGCACAGCGGGACTTTTCATAATTTCCCCTATGAGATTAGAGCTTGCTATTGTACCTACTATTTCTTTATTGTTAAGAGCATTCTTGACTATACTATTGCCAAGAAAATTTGAAACCTTGTCGGATTTTGTGAGAAAATTTTCAAGCGCTTTAGGATTAGACAAAGCGGCTTTTACTGTATCTCTATTCATAAATCCTCTGACAACAAATGAATTGTTGAATAGCGCCTTTACCCCTGAAGGATTGTTCATTAAATTCCCAACTGTTTTTGTCAGAAATCCTTGCTTGTGACCTATTGACATCATCTGCCCCTTTTTAGCGCTGTCAACTTGTTTATTATATTCGTTTTGCTCTTTTTTCTCTAATTCGTGTGAAGAATTACTTTGTTTTTTTTCAGTATCTGTTTTTTCTTTGGTTTTGGCATTTTCCATTTCTTCATATTTTCTATCTAATGCGGCATAATAATCTTCGCTCCCAACAGCAGATCCTTGATTTTTATAATTTATGGCAAAACCTACATCTTCAAGATTGGGCTCTCTCAATTTGTAATCTTCTTTATCTATATTTCCATCCCCAGAAAAGGCGCTCAAATCTTCTTTTGAAAGTTCAATATCTGGAGAATACATTTTCATAGTCCATTTGATTAGTGGAATGAGTAGAAGTATGTAAAGGGGTGCAAGCCATAACCATATGTTGCTTTTTTTCTTGCTTTCTTCTTCCATTTTTCCTCCCTTAATGTTTTATATTTTACCATTCTTTTTCCTTTAGCTTTTTTTGTGCGCTCTTTTCGATTTATAGTTAGACTTTTTTAGAGAACACTGCTATAATGGTATTTAAGTTAAATCTTTATCTTATGTCAATAGCGGGACTAATATCTTCCATTATCAGCAATTTGCTGCAGCTTGCTATTTTTATAAATGGATTATTCTATATTTTTCTTATGTTTTTGGGAGCCTATATATTCAAAATGGGAAAGAATAGAGGCAAAGCTTTCAGCAAAAGATTTGCCGTTTTAGTGGCTGCGCACAATGAAGAGAAAGTCATAAAATTTTTTATGGAAAGCGCGCTAAAAGCGGATTATCCAAAAGAGAAATATGATATTTATGCAGTATTGGATCATTGTAGCGATAGAACACAAGAAATTTGCTCAAATTACCCGATTAAAGTAATAGTTAGAGATGGGAAAGAGCTTAGGCCGGGCAAAGCTGCGGCGCTAAATTATGCCTATAAGTATATAGATTTTTCACTATATGATGCTTTTTGTTATTTTGACGCAGACTCTCTTATGCATCCCAATTTTTTTTCTAGTTGCTGTTTTTTGCTTGAAAAAGGAGCTCTGGCTATACAGGGAAAGCAGCTATCTAAAAATCCAGATGATTGCTGGTTGTCTAGAATAATATCGGTGGGCCAAATAATTTCAGCCGTTTTTTTTCAGAAACCAAAATATTTCCTCGGGCTTTCTGCAACTTTTCATGGCAAAGGGATATGCCTTAAAAAAAATATTGTTTCAAATTTTCCTTGGGATGAGGATTGCCTTACAGAAGACCTTGAGATGCAAATGCGCCTAATATCCAGCGGCATTTTTATACATTGGGCAGAGGATGCCATAGTGTATGATGAACAGCCTGTAAATATAAGGCAGTATATGAAAAGAACTATTAGATGGACAAGAGGTTCTCTGGATACGGCTAAAAAACATCTACTTGGCCTCTTTATGCGATTTCTTGGAAATAAGGATATAAAGGCTCTTGAAGGATTTATTTATTGCGCCAATGTTTATCGCCTATCTTTGGCTGGCATATCGGCCATTTTAATATACTTCCATTTTGAGCAATTCAATCTCTTAATCTGGATTTACCACCTTATTCCTGGAGCAGAGTTGGCTATTAAAATGCTTTTTATATCGCCCATAATAATAATCCCATTCATGGTATTATTGCTTGAGAAATCTGATATCAAAATGCTTATAGCATATTTTCTTCAGCCATCTCTTGCTATTTTGAGAGTCCCAACTTTTATCGGTGGAATATTTAAAGACAGGATAAACTGGGACAGAACAGAACATTCAAGCGCGATAGCTATAAGCGATATAATCAGGATGCAGTGAAAAAGTTTAATGGGAAGGGATAATCAGATGCAACAGCGCCACAGCGCGAAAGAGCTTAAGCGCTCAAGCGCAAAAGCGTCCGAGAGCAAAGGCTTAAAAAAAACAAACAACTAAAGAACTTAAGTGCTTAAGAACCCTAGAACTTACTAACTAACCCCCTATACTCCCGGGACAAAGGAAGAAAGAACCTTTTTGTAAATAGGATGATACTTTTTAAAATCTGACTTTTTGCTGGACAAACTTAAAACAAAAAATCCTTCTTTTGACGGGATGACAATAATTTTTTCTTGTACCCAATAGGCATCTGAGCTTTTGCTTTCAAGAGAAACATATTCTTTTAGTTCCTTCATTATCTCAAATCCTTTTATCCTGCCACTCTTGAATAGTTTGGCATCTGAATACTTGCCTATATCGCTATTTTTCCTGCCCAATCCATCCTTGGTATTTCTGTCTATATAATCTTTGTAATCTTTGAAATCAGTATTGTCCTTTGAGTAGTAGCTAACATAAATCCAAGTTCTGCCCGGTCCAATAAGCTTTATTTCGTAAATCCCATACTCCTTATCTTCTTCTTTATCTCGCTTCAATTCCCACGAGGAGGGTATCTTACAGGAAAAATACTTCTCTTCTATTTGGTAATTCTTAAATTGCATGGGTGGCTTTCCAGCCGATAAAAAGAATGGCAGTATTAAAATAAAAAGTTTTTTCATTTTTACGCTCCTGGAACCGGGACCTTATTTTCAGCCACAGGCTTGCTCTTCAATGATGATGCATCGCTTCTTAAATTTCGCATAGAATTCCTGTAATATGCGTCTGGATTTGAAACAGATATCATATCAGAACGAACTTTAGTTAACAGTTCAATGCCCATTTCACTGACAGAGCCGATGAACTCTTCACTTGTCATTGAGTATGCTTCATCTGCGGGCAATGTGGCCAGCCTCTCAGCCTCAGCCTTTCCTTTTTCATCTAAAGCCTGTCTCCTGGCTATTTCTTCATTAACAGCCAATAATATTTGGCTTCTGGCAGATTCAGCTGATGGTAGATCTGAAAAGTAAAGTTGTGAGATATTGTCTGTGAAATGTTTGCTCCCTTGAGAAGAAAAACTGCTTTGAACGGTGATGACTCTTGAACCATAATTAGTGGAAGACATCTGTTCAAAAATGCCTTTAAATTTAACATCTTTGGAAAATTTCTCGGTAGTGTAAAGTCCCTGCATGGAGTAAGCTAAAGCGCCTCTTTCTTGCACCGGAGGGTTGTAAATGCCTCTGGAAGAGAAATATTTGTCTGTCATTTGGTAAGAAGCCGCAGTAATAAAGGCTGGGGAGACAAACTTTGTTATATCATCAACTGCGACCTTATCTTTGAAAAGATCGCTGGCCTTATATCCCTTTACTCTCATATACTGCTCTATCAGACCTGCGTCTATTACTATCTTTCCTCCCTCGTATTTTGAGTAGCAATCATCGCAATATTCTACTGAAATTGGAGGATGGCTGCCATTGTAAAACTTGTTTATTCTATTTCCCGCTTTTGTCCCTTTCACCTCAGACATCAGGGATATTTTTAGCATCTCAGAAAGCATTCTTCTTTGTTCAGAGCTCATTATCTCAGCGGAACTGGAATGCCTATACGAATGTATTTTATCCACCAAAGGTTTAAGTTCTGGGTGAGCCGCTACTTGGCTGCCGTCAAAATATTGGCCAAGCAAGGACAACTGCTCGTCAAAAGGCTTGCCCGAAAGAGAATTAAGTTGTGATTGTGTGAGAACTCCTGAAGAATTTATAAGTTGTAATGCTGTGTTGAATACCATGTCTCTCTCATTTATAGAGTCTGTCAGTGAAGGATTGTACTCAAGGTATTGCCTGTCTTCTCTTCTGCCTGAGAAAGGAATCTTCGCTATTATTTCATTTCTCTTTTTGAGAGTCAGTGAATCCCATGAATCTTTTGTCACGATCTGAGTCCCAGCTTGCCCCCAGTTAACTGTTTTCTGTGTTGCTGTGCCAAAAAGCACTTCCCATTTCCTGATGGCTTTTTCAAAGATGGCAATTTTGTCAGAAGAAAATCCTTTATACTTTTTTAGCCACTTAACCATATTTTCCGGCTGGGGACAAATCCCCACCTGACACAAGGGTTTATCATAATCCATCCTTATCGTAAGCTCTGAATTTATAGAATTGTGATCCTCTGGCTTAAAATTTCTGGATACATATTCATCGAGATCCACTATGGCTTGCGAGTAGGCGACGAGCTTTATAGTAAGATTCTCATCAATATCCATGGCATCCTGTTGGAATGGTGTATCTCTTAAAAACTCTAAAGCTTTTTGTGGATTTGCCTCTGTGGCTATAGCTATAGCGTATTGATCAAGTTTTTGTTTGACAGAATCGTTAGAGCTGTCCTGCGCAAATAAATTGGCGGATAAAGAAAGTGAAAAAAGGAGGGGAATAATACTTCTCATATCAATATCCTCTCTCGGCAAGAATGGCTCTTATAAAATCATCCCATTTAGAAGATGAGGCAAAAGACATTCTCTCGTAATTTCCTGCATCATACCTTGAAAGAGGCAAGTATATCGCAAGGCCATTGGAATGCTGATTATATAAAAGCCCTTGAACATTTTGTCCATTGCCGGCTTTGTTTCTTATTACAAGTTGGTCCTTGATGTATTTCTTAAGTTCTGCTGTCTTATTTTTCACAGGTTCACTTGAAAAACTTGCCTCAAGGATAGAGAGAAAATCGTAAAGATCTGCAGATCTCAAGCCATTAGAAGACATCCCTCCGCTGTCAGCTGAATAAAAGAAAGCGCTTTCGCTGTTTATTATGTCGGCAGCCTTTTTAAACTCGACTGGATTAGCCATTACAGAATCTACCCAGTCATTTAGCAGTGAGATGAACCCGTCAACTTTCTTGGCCCTTATGGCAGACATAGTGTGAGATTTATTGGGTATAGCATAACCTGGCTTATTGTTTTGATAGGATGTGTAGTACGCATCTACGAAGGATTTAGCCGCCTGCTCGCTGCTATTTGTCGCATTGAGTATGTTCAATAAGCCATCATAGGGATACCCCGGGCCGGGTATGGTTTCTTCGCTTCCAACTATGAAATCGGCATAATCCTTGACTTCGTTTACAACTTCAGCCATTTGCATAAGGCAAGCATCGGTAGCGAATATATCTATTTTCCTACCCAAAGTGGATGAAATTCTTTTGACAGCCTCGCCAAGCTGCCAGACGCTTATATGATTTTCGGAGACATCGTCAAAAGATATTCCTTCCCTGCCGCCGCCATGATTCCAGACAATCAACATAACCTTTTCAGCTTGGAATCGGGCTATATTCCTTCTCGCGAAGTTTATCAAATGTTTATAACTTCCCATATCTTCAGTTCTAGGTGTTTCAATAACTTCAGACGCGATATTGGGCGTATTATCTCTGCGTATAAAAAGAGTTTTTGATCCTCTCTGAAATTGTAATTCTCCCAGAGAGCCATTTGTCAAGGAATTAAACTCAGTGACCACCGCGACTCTGGAAGTGGAGCCTACTGTTTCCATTTCATTCACATCTCCGGCAGCAAAACCTAACAGACCAAGATCATTGGCGCCGTTTATAAAAACAAGAACTAGCCATTTATATGGAGCAGCCGAATCGGAAATAGAAGTTTTAGAAGTGAGAGAACTATCAGGCTCAGGGGATGTGTTTGGAACAGGAACGGAAATGGAGGATGAGTTCGATGAAGCGCTTTTGAAAGCTGATGAAAGGTCGAAATCACTGGCATAAGCCATGCTAAAGATTGTTATAGCGGCGATGATAGAAGTAATCTTTTTCATATATTCCTCTGTTAAAATCCTACATTTATACTTGATCTTTATCAAAGGCATTAAGTCCTAGTAGTCAATAGGACTAATGACCTAAAATGAAAACATTTTCATAGAGAACAATCTAGACTCAAGGGTAAATTATATCATATATTGTTGACTTGTCAAGCGTATTGTCAAAAAAATTCAGAAGAAAATTTGAAACTTTTTATAGATTTTTTGCATCTTATATGTGAAAGACAAGTTAAACCCTAAACGGAGGCGAAATGAGATTTAAGTTTTTGTCGATATTGTCTGTTTTTTACCTTTTCCAGATTGCGCAAGCAGAAGAACTTACAATAACAAAAGCCGCAGAAAAAGCGGTCAAGGCAAGTCAGGATGTAAAGAAGGCTGTTTATTCAAAAGATGAGGCCATAGCTTCTCTTAAGGAAGTCAAAAATCTCAAGTGGGGAAGAATTAACTTAAAAACTACTTATACCAATGGCGATGAGCCTGTTTACTCCTTTGCAGAGACCTTGAGACAGGGTAAATTTTCCATGGCATCTATGGCTACGGTGAATAATCCGCCCTCTATTGAGAATACCGAAATAGCCATTGAAGGGGGAATTCCTCTATTTACAGGTTTTGCTTTAACAAACTATGAAAAGATGGGAGATCTCGGCAAGAAGGCAGCTAATAGCTATTACGAAAGAACAGTGAGCGCCATAAAATTCAAGGCTGCATGGCTTTACCTTACGGCGGTTTTAAGAAATAATTTATTGAGTGAGATTGAAAAAACTCTTGCTTCTTCAAGAGAAGAGCTGGATTCTGCCGATAGGCTTAATAAAAGTGGTATGATCCCTGGGTCAGACTATTATGCCGCTCTTGCAATTTATTCTGGTCTAGAAAATTACAAGAATATACTAGAAGGAGATTTTAATGATGATTTGAGCCGTTTGGCAGCTGAGACAGGAGTTAATAAGGATGAACTTAAAATCTCAGGTGAATTGTCAAAACCTTTCTATGAGGAGCTTAACTGTCAAAATCTTTTTACTAATCTGGCAGAGAGAAGAAGAGATATAGTAGCCTACAAACTGTTCTCTCAGATCGCAAATATAAAGGCTGATGTTGAGAAAAATTCAATACTACCTGAAATACAGGCTTTTGGCGCTTTCTATGGAAATAGTGGCGCGCTAGACTCAATGAAGACCTCAGGAATATATGGCCTAAAATTGAATCTGCCAATTGGTGATCCGACATATTTTGCCAGAAAAGAAAAAGCCATGGCTAAAGCCAGACAGTCTGAAATGGATTATGAGTCAAGTCTTAAAAATGCCCGCATTTCTCTAAATCTTTCTTGTTCAGATTATGTCTCTTCTCTTAAATCTGCCAAATTGTCTAAGGAAACTGTGGAGAAAGCTGGCAAATCTCTTGAACTATTTAAGCCGCTTTATGCTCAGGGTAAACAGAGTATAATGGAAGTTTTGCGCGCTGAAAACGCCCTTTTTCAAGCCAAAGCTTCTTATTATGAAGCGGTTTATAAAACTCATTTGTTTTACCTTAAAACTCTTTTCGAAGCTGAGCAACTCAATGAAGAATCTATATCAAAGATTGAAAAAAACATATCTTTTTGACGGAGGAATGAATGGACTACAAACAGGAAAATTATGGCTATGCAGGTAAAATAGCGTCGGCTTTTATAGGTTCAAAACTAACTCCTATTTTGATAATATCAGCTCTGCTTTTGGGTGTGTTTTCCACAATAAACCTCCCTCGTGAGGAAGAGCCGCAGATAAATGTGCCGATGTTTGATGTGTTCGTCCCATATTACGGGGCAGATCCATCTGAAATAGAAAAAACTGTGGTTAAACTTGGAGAAAGAAAATTGTGGGAAATCCCCAAGCTTGAATACATATACTCAATGATATATCCGAACATGGCGACTTTCATACTTCGCTTTGAAGTAGGCACTAATCCTGAAGATGCCGCCAATAGAGTGTATACCAAGGTGCTCTCTTACAAGGATTTGATTCCTTCCGCTGCTGAAGCCCCGATAATAAAGGAGAGAACTATTGACGATGTGCCAATTCTTGCCTTAACTCTTTCAGGAAACGGCTATGATGACCACAGACTACGCGCCATTGCCTCAAAAATACAGACAGAGATAAATTCGGTTCCAAATGTCTCCGAGACTCAGATAATAGGTGGACATAAGAGGCAGCTTATAGTCCATTTTGACCCGGTAAGGATGGCTGAAAAAAGAATAACTCCAACAGCATTAGCCGGCATTCTAAAAATGTCTAATGCTGCTTTGCCTTCAGGGCATTACAATGATGGGCTAAAGAAAACAGTGGTAAAAACTGATTCCTTTATAAAAAATGCAGAAGATTTGAAGAACATAATAGTGGGCATATCAAATGGCTTGCCAGTAAAGCTTTCTGATATAGCTCAGGTAAAAGATGGTCCAGATGAGAAAGAACAAGCTGTACTTGATTTTGACAGCAAAAGCGGAAAGTATTTGCCCGCTGTGACAATATCTGTAGCCAAGAGAAGAGGCGCCAATGCCACCAAGGTGGCAAATGATGTGATTGCTCTTGTAGATAAGATGAAGGGAAAAGAGATTGCCTCCGATCTTACAATCAAGGTAACCAGAAATTATGGACATACCGCAAAAGAAAAATCAGATGAGCTCATATATCATATGCTTTTGGCTACAATATCGGTCACTATACTGATAATGCTGACATTGGGGATGAGAGAAGCTTTTGTGGTTTTGATTGCTATACCGGTGACTCTTGCCTTAACTCTACTCGTGTATTATCTATACGGATATACCCTTAACAGGATAACACTTTTTGCGCTAATTTTTTCCATAGGGATATTGGTTGACGATGCCATAGTGGTGGTGGAGAATATAAACAGGCATTGCGTGATGAAAAATAGAAATTCACTTTTCAAGAATGTAATAAATGCAGTCGATGAAGTGGGAAATCCCACAATACTTGCCACTTTTACAGTCATAGCCTCCATACTTCCTATGGCTTTTGTTAGGGGAATGATGGGCCCTTATATGCGCCCTATACCAGTGGGGGCGTCTTTTGCGATGCTTTTTTCTCTTGCTGTGGCTTTCATAGTCACACCATGGCTTTTTGCCAGAATTGTTGAAAAATGGAGATTGCCACATTGTGAAATTAGCAAGGAAAGCCTCATGGATAGGCTGTATAGAAAATTAATGCAGAAGCTAATATACAAGCCAAAAAATGGAGTTATTTTCCTTATATTCAGCGCTTTCCTTACTATTGCGGCTATTTCAATGGTGCTTTTTAAGCAAGTAATTTTCAAAACACTGCCTTTTGACAATAAAAACGAATTTCAGGTTGTCATAAATATGCCTGAGAGCTCCTCTCTTGAAAATACTAAAAAGGCCGCGATTGAGATGTCAGACTACCTCTCAACCATAAAAGAAGTTAAAAATCTGCAGTTATACATCGGGACATCCGCTCCGTATAATTTCAATGGGCTTGTGCGTCACTATTTTCTCAGACAGTTTCCATATCAGGCTGACATACAGGTAAATTTACTGGATAAAAAGGAGAGAAAGAGACAAAGTCATGAGATAGCTACTTCAGTGCGCCCCACACTTAAAAAAATATCTGATAAATATGGAGCCAGAATACAGGTGGCTGAGGTTCCACCAGGCCCGCCAGTTCTAGCAACACTTGTCATAGAAGTATTTGACAAAGATCCACAGGTGAGAAGGGATTTAGCTAAAAAAATCAAAAATATGCTTGCCTCAAGCGAGGGAATAGTTGATGTGGATTCTTATGAGCCCGATTATCAGCCCGGTCAGGTTATAAGTGTGGATAGGCAAAAAGCTACCTTAAACGGCATAATGTCTTCTGAAATAGCGCAAACTATTTCCATGGCTTTAAATGGATACAATGTAGATATGGCTCATACAGAAAAAGACGATGAGATAGTTGACATAAATGTGCGTCTACCAGAAAAGCTTAGAAAGAATACATTTTTCCTTGATCAGATAAAGCTTTTTTCGCCAAATGGCACGCCAATAGCCTTGTCTTCTTTGACAAAGAAGGTTTCAAGAGCTGAGCCAAATCCACTTTTCAGGAAAAATCTACAACCAGTTACATATGTAACCGCAGACATATCCGGTGGCGAAGAAAGCCCAATATATGCGGTGTTAAATCTGCAATCAGATATCAGAAGCTTGGCTAAAAAAGAGGGGATAAAGATAGAACAATATTTCACGAAACAGCCAAACAGCTCTTTTGAAACTGCTATAAAATGGGATGGAGAATGGCAGATAACATACGAAGTATTTAGAGATCTTGGCATAGCCTTTTTGGCAGTGCTTGTTCTGATCTATATACTTGTTGTCGCATGGTTTGAGGATTTTGTTACACCTCTAATAATAATGTCTGCAATACCACTGGCTTTAGTTGGAATAATTCCAGCTCACTGGGCTATGAAAGCTTTTTTTACCGCGACTTCTATGATAGGTTTTATAGCCTCTGCCGGCATAGTGGTGAGAAACTCCATAATACTTGTTGACTTCGTAAAACTTAAAATAGCTGAGGGTATGGAGTTGAAAGAAGCTGTTATAGAAGCGGGTGTCATAAGATTTAGACCAATGCTTTTGACATCTCTGGCTGTGATAGTGGGCGCTGGCGTAATACTCTTTGATCCCATATTTCAGGGACTGGCAATCTCTCTCATCTCAGGACAGATAGCCTCAACACTTCTTTCAAGAGTAGCGGTGCCAGTTCTCTATTATCTTACCTTCAAAAGAGATTTTGAAATAGGTAAAATAAAAGCGGAAAGAGGTTCTGTTATGGATCTTGATGATAGAGCTGAAATAAGCGGGGAGTGATTATGGAAAAAGAAGAAAAAGAAAACAATAAAAATGAAAAGAAAGAAACTAAAACAGGTAAGTACATATACGACAAAAAACTGGGAAAGGTTGTAAAAGTATCAGATGATATAGTTGGTCTAAAGAAAGGCGGTTCGGATTCAAATCAGGGACCTTCATGTGGACCTGGCGGTTGCTGCTGCTGTGGTTAGGAGATAGTATGAAGTTAGGTTCTTGGCTGGAATCGTTGTAAGAGTAAGTGTCCTATTGGCTAAATATGTACACCCAAATTTCATGTGGCTGACATTTTTTGTGGGATTGAATATGCTTCAGTCAGCTTTGACAAAATAGTGTCCAGCTATATGGTTTTTTAGAAAAATTGGGATCAAGGATTGCTAACCTTTCTATAGCGTGCTTTGTATAGCTCAATAAATCCGGGGAGAACTGAAATAATGATTATGGCCATTATAACCATAGAGAAGTTGTTCTTTACAAGCGGGATATTCCCAAAGAAATATCCCGCTGGCACTATCACTGCCGTCCAGAGCGCTGCGCCGGTTATGTTATAAATAATAAATTTTGAATACTTCATGTATCCAATTCCAGCCACAAAAGGCGCAAAAGTCCTGACTATAGGCACGAACCTTGCTATGACTATGGTTTTTGTGCCGTACTTTTCATAAAATTGATGAGTTTTGTCAAGGTATTCTTTTTTGAAAATTTTAGAATTTTTATAATGAAAAACCTTAGGTCCTATATATTTCCCAATATGATAATTTACCCCATCGCCTATCACGGCAGCCAGAAATACCATAATGATTGAAACCCATATGTCCAGATATCCAAGACCGGCAAAAGTTCCTATAGCAAAAAGTAAAGAATCACCAGGCAAAAATGGAGTCACCACAAAACCAGTCTCAGCAAATATGACCATAAAAATGACAAAATATGACCAGACACCGTAGTTGTTTATAATTGCCCCTAAATATTTATCCAAATGCAAAAAAATATCAAGGGCTTTTATAAAGAAATTTGTAGTATATTGAATTAATTCCATAGACAAATTCTATCATATTGTAAGAAAAATTATTTTTCCATACATTAGTATTTAAGTTTAGGTTTATCTGTTTTTGTTTTATGGTAGAATATTTTTGGTATTATTTCTTAGAATGAAATTTTTATTTTTTGGAGGTTATAAAATGAAAAAGGGTATTATACTGAGTTTTATTTTCCTTTGTTCTTGTGGTCCAAGAATTTACAATAGAAGCATCATAAAGGTTCCCAGAACAGAAGAAAATCTAAAGATAATAAGAGAATGCCAGAGTTCCATTGCCACTGCTTTGCCCTACAATGCCGATGGCGTGAAGTATAGATGCTATAGCACGCTCAAAAAAGATGATAAAAAAATGGTCAAATTTGTATGTAGTTCTGGGGTGGGTTTTTGTCTTGCACTTTTTAAGATGTATCATGTGCCGCAGGGATGTTCATTCCTAGATAGTGAATCAAGCGATTATGTCATGTATCTTGTGTGTGATCCAGATGTAGTAATTCCCGATGAGATAGTTGTAAAGTAGATACGCCTATTGCTCACTCCCTGTGTGTGACTATGTTTGTAATATGGGTGGTACAGGGTTCGAACCTGTGACCTTTCGCGTGTGAGGCGAACGCTCTTCCGCTGAGCTAACCACCCTTAGAAGAGTAGTATCTATATTTTACTATTTTTTAAAGCCTTTTTAATTATCTCATCCTTGCATCTTATAATTGTTTTTTCTATGGCAAGAGCTGGATTTGACATACAATAACTTAAAGAGAAATATTTTTTCATTTCTATAATAAAATCAAAGATGGCCTTGTCTTTAATCTTGTTTTCATAGCATATGCAAAAGGATTTTTTTCTGTTCAATCTCGACAGATAAGCTATATGTAATGGCATTTTGCCATTGAGTGTTGTTTGATCAACTATGGCCTCTCCGGTGAATACAAGGTCGCTAGAAAAAATTTCTCCAAACAAGTCTTTTCTTTCGGATATAAAAATTGCGCCATCCACTATCTCCGCTCTACAAAAGGCGGCCAATCCCGCGCCAAGTCCTCCTGCAGAGCCTGCGCCTCTTATCCCTGTCACATCTGTGCGCAAGTCTTTCTTAATCACCTGAGAAAGCCTTGTAAGAGCTTTTTCTATTGTTTCCACTTCATTTGTGGAGGCGCCTTTTTGCGGAGAATAGGTTTTGGCCGTGCCATCTTTGCCTAAAAGAGGATTTTTTACATCACTAATTGCCATAAATGAAGCGCTTTTGAAAATTTTCTCTTTTGGCGCCTTTATTTTGTTTAGGGATAAAAGATCAAAAATAGATTCCTTTATTTCATTTCCTTTCTCATTGAGGAAAGAAAATCCTAGAGCTCTTGCCATGCCGACTCCGCCATCGGATGAAGCGGTGCCGCCAAGCCCAAGGTAAATTATTCTGGCCCCTCTTTTTATTGCATCCTCAATAAGTTCTCCCACCCCATAACTAGTGGCTTCCATAGGCTTTAATTGAGATTTTTTTAGATATTTAATTCCGCATGCCTGCGCTATTTCTATAAAGGCTTCTTTGCCTTTCAGTATGTATTTTGCATCAACAGTCATTTCTGGCAATGGCCCATTTACTTTTAAAGAGATTAAATCTCCTTCTTTGGAAAAACAATCCAGAAATCCATCTCCACCATCAGAAACAGGCACACTGGTAAATTCAGATTTTGGCAATATTTTTTTACATGCTTTTATGCAGGCTTCATTGGCCAAATATGATGTAATAGTTCCTTTGAAAGAATTTATGGCGGCAAGAGTTTTCACAATAAGATTATAGCCAATTTTGATATAATTTTCTGTATGAAAATACTTGGAATTTCAGCCTTTTATCATGACTCTGCGGTTGCTCTGATAGAAGATGGTCAGATAATCGCTGCTGCTCAGGAAGAGCGGTTCACTAGAAAAAAACACGATAAAAATTTTCCCAAAAACGCTTTGTCTTATTGCCTTAAAGAGGCTGGGGTCAGATTGACTGATATTGACGCAGTGGCTTTCTATGAAAAGCCTCTTTTGAAGTTTGAAAGGCTGCTTGAGACATATTATGCCTTTGCTCCCATTGGTTTTTCCTCATTTCTTAAAGCTATGCCATTATGGATTAAAGAAAAGCTTTTTCTCAAAGATTTAATTAGGAAAGAACTTTCTGAATTTGGCGATATTTCAAATTCAAAACTTCTTTTTCCTGAACACCATCTTTCGCACGCCGCTTCGGCTTTCTTCCCATCTCCATTTGAAAAAGCTGCAATACTTACAGTTGATGGCGTTGGAGAATGGGCTACAGCCACAATAAGCAAAGGCGATGGCAATAAAATAGAGATACTTCGCGAGCTGAGATTCCCTCATTCAGTGGGCTTGCTTTATTCCGCCTTTACATATTATTTAGGATTTAGGGTTAATTCTGGAGAATACAAGCTTATGGGATTGGCTCCTTACGGCAATCCTTTATCTGAAAGAACTGAAAAATTTATAGAGCTTATAAAAAGGGATATTGTAAGTGTAAAAGATGATGGCTCAATCTATCTCAATCAAAAATATTTTGACTACTGTACAGGGCTTGTAATGAGCAAAAATGAAAACTGGGAAAAACTCTTTGGTTTTCCTCCTAGAAAACCAGAAAGTGAAATACTCCAAGAACATTGCGATCTTGCTCTAGCTATACAAAAAGTTACTGAAGAGATAGTTCTTAAAATGGCTAAGACTGCTAAAGATTTAGTCGGCAGTGAAAATCTTTGTTTGGCGGGAGGAACAGCTCTTAACTGCGTAGCCAATGGCAAAATACTTAACTCAAATATATTCAAAGATCTATGGATACAGCCGGCTTCAGGCGATGCCGGCGGGGCGCTCGGGGCTGCCATGTCTGTTTATCATATTTACTTCAAAAAAGAAAGAAAAGCTGTTTCTGGAGATTCTATGCGTGGTTCATACCTCGGACCTGAATTTTCTGACAAGGATATAGAAATTTCAGTCAAAGAGTTTTCCGCAGTCTGGGAAGTAGAAAAAGATTTTGACAAATTGTGTCAAAGGATTGCTGCTTTATTAAATGATGGAAAGGTGGTAGGTTGGTTTCAGGGGAAGATGGAGTGGGGGCCAAGGGCTCTTGGAAATAGATCTATTTTAGGCGATGCAAGAAATCCAGAAATGCAGAAAAAACTTAATTTGAAAATAAAATATAGGGAAAGTTTTAGACCATTTGCTCCAAGCGTTCTATACGAGGATGTTGGTAAATATTTTGAAATGTCAAACCCTTCTCCCTATATGCTGCTTGTGGCAGATGTGGCAAAAAATAGAAGGAAGCCTTTGCCGGCAGAATATCACAAAATGCCCTTGAGAGATAAACTTTACTTTTTGCGTTCTGATATTCCTGCAATAACCCATCTGGATTACTCTGCCAGACTTCAAACTGTGCATAGAGAGACAAATCCTCTCTACCATAAACTAATAAGCGCTTTCAAGAATCTGACAGGATATGGGGTAATAGTAAATACGAGTTTTAATGTAAGAGGCGAACCAATAGTCATGACGCCAAAAGATGCTTATAAATGTTTTATGAGAACTGAAATGGATGTGCTTGTTATGGGAAATTATATTTTCGAAAAATCCAAACAGCCCAAATGGCCATATGGAGATGAATGGAAAAAAGATTATGTCTTGGATTAAAAGCAATTTGGCAAAAAATCTGGCAGTAGTATGTTTTGGCATTCTCATAGCCGCTCTAATGATCGAAGTATTCTTGAGATTTTACAATCCTTTTGGGTTTAGAGTGAAATCGGGCAAAATAATTGTTTATCCATATAAGAGGTACATTATAGGAAAAACACATTTGAAAGGAATTAATGGCGATATTATACACACCAAAAATTCACTAGGATTTAGAGGGCAGGAGCCGCCTAAAGATTTTTCTTCTCACTTAACTGTCATTGCCATTGGAGGCAGCACCACAGAGGGATTTTATCTTTCAGACGGAAAGACCTGGCCAGAGCAGTTAGGAAAAAAACTTTTAAAGGATTTCCCAAAAATATGGATAAATAATGCAGGTTTTGATGGTCAATCTTCATATGGGCATTTAATATTCACAAAGGATTATCTGTCAAAGATAAGACCTAAAGTAGCTATATTTTATTGTGGATTGAATGATGTAGGTCTTTCAGCTATGAATAGATATGATGGCTTGCTGACAGGATATGGAGAAAGTTCGATAAAAAAACTGATTAATTTTTCTAGCAGACATTCAGAACTATTTTCCTCCCTCTTTAACCTATCTCTTTACTTTTATTCAAAAAAACTGGTATTACTCACGCAAATGTTGATCCTATCCACGCCAAACGATATAAAAATAAAGCTTCAAAGAGTGGATTAATGAAAGAGGAAATAGATCTGTCTCAAGCATATGCTAAGAGATTAACTGAAATAGCAAAAATTTGTAGGGAAAATGGCATAGAACCAGTATTTATTTCTCAGGCAGCTTTGTGTAAGAAAGCCAAAGATTTGGCTACTGGAGCCGATCTTGGAGATATAGCGGTTCCCGGTAAATTTGAAAATTGCGAATATTTTGGCAAAGCTTTAGATATATACAACTTGAAAATGAAAGATGTTGCTCAAAAAGAAAGAATCTTTTTTATAGATGGGGCAAGTCTGATCCCGTCAGACTCATCCCTTTATTACGATCTATTTCATTTTAATGACAAAGGCTCTGAATTTTTTGCTGAAAAAATATATCCGTCATTTTCAGCTTTTCTCAAGAATAGATATAATATAATCTAGTTTTTCATTAGCGTATAGGTGGAGGATATGGAGATAATAAAGGATTTTTATAAGATGCTTAAGGAAAGAAAAAAATGGTGGCTTGTCCCTGTTGTGATAGCGCTTTTTCTTATAGGGGCATTGATTTTTCTTTCAAGCGGATCAGCTGTGGCGCCGTTTATTTATACGCTTTTTTGATATGAAAAAACAAAATAGAGAAAAAACTCTTGAAACTCTTTTGGCTTTGTCTCTGTTCTTTCTTGTCCTTTTCTTTTTCAGCAAGATATATTGGATATTGTATATATGCGCTTTTTTTCTTGCTATTGGTATTTTTGACAATAGTTTTTCAAGGTATATAGCCGGTATATGGTTTTACTTTTCTTCCGTTATTGGGAAAATATCCACTTTTGTTCTTCTTTCCATAATATTTTATTTGCTGATAACTCCAATAGCATTCCTCTGGCGTATATTAAAACCTTCGGAATCCGGGCATTTTTTAAGAGATGTTAAAAAATCTCTGTGGGAAGAAAAAAATAATATTTTTGACAGAGAATATTTTGAAAAAAACTGGTGATTCTTTATATATTGCCAGCACATAACTTGGTATAATATATTTGTACTAGGCGATGGAGATTATTATGGAAAAAAAAGTTAAAGAAGTCATAGAAAAGATTAAACCAATGCTTGAGGCAGACGGCGGATCTATAGAAGTTATATCTGTAGATGAAAAAAAGGGTTCTGTAAAAGTAAAACTTGTGGGAGCCTGCGGAGCATGCCCTTTCTCAACTATGACTCTCAAAAATCTTGTTGAAAGAACTATAAAGCAAGAGATTCCTGAGGTGAAGGAAGTAGTATCCGCCTAAGTCGGATGACTGTAAATCTTCACAATCACAGTGTCTTTTCAGACGGCACATTATCTCCAATTGAGGTTTTAAAAAAGGCTCTTGCCGCCAGAGTTTCTTATTTCTCGCTCTCAGATCATGACATTATTTCTGGATGGGATGAGCTTCTAGGTGAGATTAAATCTTTCAAAATAAGATATATAACTGGCGTGGAGTTGAGCACAATAGATCATGATAATCTGCATATATTGGGATATGGCATAGATCCTCAAAATGCTTTTTTTTGCGCAAAGATTAAAGACTATAGGGAAAGGCGCGTCCGCAGAATAGAAAAAATTTTTGCAAAATTGCGAGAAATCGGATTTAATATAAATTTATCTGAATTAAACATAAATGATAAAACCACTTTCGGCAGACCGCATATATCTCGACTTATGAAGGAAAAGAGATTTGTAAAGAGCGCAAAAGAGGCTTTCCAGAAATATTTAGCATACGATATGCCCGCCTATGTTCCGCCTATGGGACCAAGCGCAAGCGAGGCTATAGAATCGATTAAAAAAGCTGAAGGGCTTGCCTTTTTGGCTCATCCTGGCTCTGTAGAAGGATTTTATGATTTAAAAAAACTCAAAGATATGGGTCTCGACGGTATTGAAGCTTTTTATCCAACTCATACAAACAATAGAATAAGGATGTATCTGGAACAAGCGAAAAAATTAGATTTAAAGGTGTCAGCTGGCACAGATTTCCATGGGCCGGGCACAGAGCGCGAAGAGATAAGCGGTTTTGCATACGATGAAAAATATTTTTACTGGATGAGAGAATATTTTATGGGAGAACTATGATAGTCATTTCCCACAGAGGCGCGTCTGCTTATGCGCCAGAAAATACAATAACAGCTTTCAAAAAAGCTATTGAGATGGGCTCGAAAGCTTTTGAATTTGATGTTCACAGAAGCGCAGATGGACAGCTTATAGTTCATCACGACTATGATTTTTCAAGAACAGCCGCAGTAGAAAAAAGTATAAAGTCACTTAAACTGGACGATATAAAGAAAATAAATGTGGCAAAGCATTTCTCCAATGCCTCTTTCGAGAACGCTCCATTGCTTGGAGATGTCTTAGATCTTATCTCTCCCGTGGCAGATTTTATAAATGTGGAAATTAAAAATGATTTAAATGTTTATCCGGGGATAGAAAAAGACATAATAGGGGAAATTCAAGCCAGACCTTCCATTTTTGAAAAAACTATTTTTTCAAGCTTTTATTTCCCTACCCTTGAAAAAGTCAGAGAGATATCAAGTAAAGCCCGTCTTGCTTATCTTGGGCACAAACTGCCGGCCATACTTGTTTTCCCCGCAGTTGCAAAAGCATCTAAAATAGGATGTGAAAACTTTCACTTAAGCAGAAAAATATCCTTTTCTTTTAACTTGAAGCTCATAATGAAATTTGGCTTTAAAGTGTGTGCCTACACTGTAAACGAAAAGAAAGAGGCTGAAAGATTAAAGGAAATTGGCGTTTTCGCTATATTTTCAAATTATCCTGACATAATGGAGAAAAATGGAAATTAGTAAAGAAATACTTAAAGAAATGAATCGTTTAAGAGAAACTGGGCTATCCAATATGTGCGCGGAGAATTCTCTCTTTGAAATAGCCAAACTGACAATTGAAATCAATAGGCTTAAAAAAGAGAAAAATGCCGTTATTTGCGCCCATGTTTATCAAAGGCCTGAAATAATAGCCGGTGTCGGCGATTTTTCTGGAGATTCTTACAAGCTTGCCAAAGACGCTGTAAATGTAAAAGCTGATAAAATAATTTTTTGCGGCGTACACTTTATGGCTGAGACAGCCAAAATACTTAACCCTGAAAAGAAAGTGTATATCCCTGACACTGAAGCTGGATGCTCCCTAAGCGAAAGCATAAGCGCGGCTGATATAAAAAAGCTTAAAAAAATGCATCCCGGCGCGCCTGTGGCGACATATATAAATACATCCGCTAAAACAAAAGCAGAAAGCGATGTTGTGGTGACAAGCGCAAATGCTGAAAAAATATTAACACGCCTTTTTGAAAAACATAAAAAGGTCATTTTTGTCCCAGACAGATATATGGGGATTAATCTGGCAAAAAAACTAAATAAAAAAATTGGCAAGGATATAATACTCTGGGAAGGTAAATGTATAGTGCATGAAAAATTTAATGCAAAACTTATAAGGGAAGAGAAGAAAAGGATTTCCGGTTTGCTTGCCTTAGCTCATAGCGAATGCCCCGCTGAAATAATAAAAGAAGTTGACTTCATGGGTGGAACGGGAGATATGATGCGCTATATAGAAAAAACTCAGGCGGCTGCATATATGCTTATAACTGAATGTGCGATGGGAGAAGTGGCTAAAATGCGTTTTCCCTCCAAAAATTTTGTGTCTATGTGCAGACTATGCCCATATATGAAGACTATAACATTGGAAAAAGTTCTCGAAACTCTTAGAAATCCTAAGAAAGAACAGGAAGTAAATGTTGAGGAAGCTGTAGCTGTAAAAGCAAAAAAAGCTATTGAGAAAATGTTTGAATTGGCGGAGTGAAATTCACATTTTTATATTTAATTTTGCTATCATAATTTTTTGTTATCGGGAGAAATATGTCAATAGTAATGGACGATTATTGTAAAGAAATAGATGAGTCGGTAAAGAAAACTCTTGAAAGAATAAAAAAAGAGAAAGAATCACAAGTAAAGCAAGATGTCTACCCTCTCTCGCTTCTTCGAGAAAAGATACGCGAGATTGCTTCTTCACTTTATGGGCAAAACATAGTATCTGCTATAGATTTGTCTGTCCCTCCCCCAGAAATTCAGTCAGATTTTGCCATAGGAGCTTTTTCACTTTCAAAACAATTAAAAAAATCTCCTTCATTGATATCAGCGGAGCTTGCCCAAGCTATCAATTCAGCTGGATTAAAAGATATTCAAAAAGCAGTAGCCACTGGGCCATATATAAATATTTTTGTTGAGAGAAATAAATTTTATTCAGATATACTGCAATATGCAAATTCTATGGGGGATGAATATGGCCGCACTTTTGCCAATAAGGGTAAAACTGTAGTCATAGACTATTCTTCCCCCAATATCGCCAAGCCTCTTGGAGTGGGGCATCTGCGCTCGACTATAATAGGGCAGGCATTGGGCAATATATACGAGTGGACAGGTTTCTCTGTTGTAAGGGATAATCATTTAGGGGACTGGGGAACTCAATTTGGCGAGTTAATATATGCTTATAAAAAGTGGAGCGATGGGGATATAAAAGAGGATCACATTAGAAAATTAAAAGATTTATATGTCAGATTTCACAATGAACTTAAAGAAAATCCAGATTTAAAACAGGAAGCTCGTAAAATTTTTAAAGAACTTGAAAATGGGAATGAAGAGCTTTTTTCGCTTTGGAAAAAATTCAGGGATTGGAGCATAGAAGGCTTTAATAGAGTCTATTCAAGGCTTGGAGTTAAATTTGACCTTTACATAGGTGAAAGTTATTTTGCGCCGCATACCCCCGATATTATAAGAGAATGTCTTGAAAAAAATCTTGCAAAGAATGAAGAGGGCAGTCAGGTTGTTTTTGTGGAAGAAAATGAAGGCCTGCCTTCTTTTATACTCAGAAAAGAAGACGGAGCAAGCCTTTACATCACGAGAGACTTATCCGCAGTTAAATTCAGAGTTGAGAAATTTGCTCCTTCATCCATTCTTTATGTAGTGGGAAGTGAACAGGCATTGAGCTTTAAGCAAATGTTTTCTCTCGCCAGAAAACTTGGATATTTGCCTGAGAATGTCAAAGCTGAGCATATAGAATTTGGCATGGTTTTAAGCAATAATAAGAAAATGTCTACAAGACATGGGACTATTGTTGAACTTGAAGAAGTTATGGGAAAAGCGGTTGAGAGGGCAGCTGAGCTTTTGCGAGAGGGGAATAAAGAAATTACAGAAAATGAGATTAAAGAACTGTCTGAAATCATAGGAATTGGCGCTGTCATATACAATGATTTAAGGCAGTCTCGCGAAAAAAATATTTCTTTTGATTGGGAGAAAAGCATAAAGCTTGAGGCGGGTAGTTGCGCCTATCTTCAGTATGCTTATGTTAGAATAAAATCCATACTTTCAAAACTTAAAAACACAGATGCTGTTTGTGAACAATATAAATTTGAGCACCCAAAGGAATTTGATCTGGCCAAAAAAGTTTTGCTTTTCCCATCTATAATAAAGCAAGCTCAAGAAAACAATGCCTTGCATATTTTATGCATATATCTTGAGGAACTTGCTCAGCAATTCAATAGCTTCTATGCTGATGTGCAGGTAATAAATACTTTAGACCATTCTCTACTTGCTTCAAGAACAGCGCTAATAAAAGCAACCGCATTAGTCATAGAAAAAGGCCTGAAATTGATGGAAATAAAAACCCCGTATAAAATGTGATAGTGGGCATTAACCCAAAAGTTTAACTTGAAAGGCTCATTAGTACTTTTGCACTTATATGACTTACGAGCTTATGCGCTTGCGAGCTTTCAAAATAGTGCGCTTTTTTCTTTTCCCTAATTCCCTAAAGCCAGCTGTCCGCAGGCTCCTTTTATATCTGAGCCTAAACTTTTTCTTATTGTTGTCTCTACTCCGGCTAAAGTCATATGTTTGTGAAATTTCTCTATTTTTTCCATTGGTGAAGGCTTGAAATTTTTTCCGGTTTCATTGTAGGGAATAAGATTTACTGTAAAATATTTTTTTTGATGTGTCATCTTTATCCATTCCAAAAGTTTTCTGGCATCCCTGCTTCTGTCATTTACATTATCAAGCATAATATATTCGATAAATATCTTTCTTTTAGAGCAGTCAATATAATCTCTAATGGCTTTAGATAGCTGATCTAAAGGATATTTGACATTCAAGGGGACAAGTTTATCTCTTATTTCATCTATAGCTGAGTGAAGAGATATGGCGAGATTTACCTGTGGCAAATCTCTTGCAAATTGTCTTATGTTAGGCACATGTCCACATGTGGAAACGGAGATATGTCTTTTCCCTATACCTATTTTATTATTTATTATTTTTACGCTCTCAACAGTGTTCTCATAGTTGAGAAAAGGCTCTCCCATTCCCATATAAACAATACTGCTTATTTCGCCGAGAGATTTTTCCTTAAGCCATGCTCCCCAAAATAGAACTTGATCTGCTATTTCTTCAGCTGAAAGATTTCTTTTAAGCCCTTTTCTGCCAGAATAACAGAAAGCGCATCTAACTGGACAGCCTGCTTGAGTTGAGACGCATATAGACCATTTAAGCATCCCCCGAGACAAAGCCGCTGTCTCTATCAACCGTCCATCTTTAAGTTTAAGAACTGCCTTGTGTGAGTCTCCTTTTGTGGATGTTAAAATATTTATTGCGTCAAAAGAGATTATTCTGAAATTATCGGAAAGTTTTTCTCTTAAAGAAATAGGTAAATTTTTTATTTTTTTAAAATCTGTTGTGAAATCTTTGTATATAGCATTTTCAATTTGATTAAATCGATATATAGGTTCACCGACAGAAAAAAGAAAGTCCTTTATTTTATTTGAATTCATAAAAAGTTCTTGGTAGGAACCCTACTTTTCCGCCTTGTCGTATTCAATTATTTGGGGAGCTACTATAGGCCTGAAAACTTCCAGAGCTATTTCCTTATTCACAGATTTTAGATAGGCTTTATAGTCAAACATATAAGCGCTATGCCAAGCCTTTATATCTCTGAGTTTAATAAAATCAGTTTTAGCTTGTGATCTTAGTTCGCCATTGTGAAGTATTATGTTTAGCAGGGTTGGCTCAAGCCTTTCCACATTTGAATCAATCTGAATATTGAAATCTGCTGGTGGGATGCTGTTTGAATATATATCTCGCTCAGCCCAAATATTTTTCCAGTATTTGAGGTTTTTAGGATGAGAAACTTTCTTAAGCAAGTCTTCCTTGCTTATTTCAAATTTCATAAAAAGTTTAACCACAAAATTCGATGGAAATAAAGGTGAACCTAAGGTAATAAGTTTATCTATTTTCACACTTGGATCACTTTTTTCAAGCCTGTGGAGAGCTTCATGCATTAGCACGCTTCCCCAGCTGTGCGCAACTATAAATATTGGCTTTTTCCCGCCATAGATTTTGTAAACCTCTTTCAATTTTTGCTCAAAAACAGGAATCGTTTTATCTGTATCGGATGGTTCTCTAGACCAAGAAAAAGGTATTATCACCATTTCAGTATTATAGGACGGCAACTCTTTTATTTTTTGCTCTAGATAATTGTCTGGAAGTCTGAAAACTTTTTGTCTTTGTGGTGGTAATTCACCAGCAAAGTATTCAGCATACTCTTTGTAAAATTCGTCTTCAAAAGCTTTTTCATCTAATGTTTTTTGTGGAAAGATTATAGATAAAAGCTTTTTAAAATTCCTGAACTCTAAAGGCCCCCAGCCCATCTCACCAAAGTTGAGCCCTGCCACAGTTATTATTACAGGATTTGCACTTTCCTCAAGCTCTGAAGAGATTTCAAGGTTGGAAAAATAGTTAGCAGAGGTAAACCTGTCAAAAGATAAAGACTCCTCAAATTGAGTTTGGGAAAAGGAAAAAACAGGCAATACCATTAATGTAAAAATAGCTAATTTAGCTATGCAGTTTAACATATATGCTAAAATTATTATAGCATAAAAAAGCTGATATATGTCAAAAAGACCCCATACAAGCGCCTTATTGTCTTTTAATTTCATTTTATCTTCCGCTATATTTCTTATCTACCCATTTTCTATAAACACATCCCCTGTAGAGTATGTTTTTCTTTTGCCAGCTCTTTTTTCATCAGTTCTTCTGATATATATAGCCATTTCGCCAATTGTTTATTTACTTACAAAAATTCCTAGAATAAGTTTTTGGGCAGTAGTAGCTTTCTTCTCGATTTTCCATTCCATAACGCTAATAGACACGGCAATTTTTCACATATACAAATTTCACATAAATTCAATGGTTATGAATTTATTAATCACTCCTGGAGGCCTTGCCACACTTGACCAGACGCTTACAATGAAAATATTCTATGTAGTCACCTTTATTTTTCTTGTGTCGCTTTCTCTGCTAATGGCCCGTCTTTCATTGAGAAAGAGTAAAAAACTTTTCATTTTTTTGTTGTTTTTTTCTCTTTTTTGCCTTTTGCTTGAAAAAGCTATTTCAGCATGGGCTGTTTCCACAGATTATACGCCATTCAGCTCAAATTTTAAGGTATATCCTTTTTATCAGCCTCTCAAGATGAGGGCATTTCTCGAAAAAAATTTTAATATCAAACCGGAAAGAAGTGAAAAAATTATTATACGAAAACATTCAAGGCTTAAATATCCTATAAGGCCGATTGAAATAAAGGAAATAAAAAAAAGGCCAAATATACTCATCATAGTCATAGACTCTTTGCGATTTGATATGTTCACAAAGGAAATAATGCCAAATTCCTATAAGTTTGCTGAAAATAACAAAGCATCTGTATTTTTAAATCACTATAGCGGTGGCAATGCCACCAGATTTGGCATATTTTCAATTTTATACGGTATTTATGGAAATTATTGGGAAAAAATTCTGGGGGAAAGAAAAAGTCCAGTCCTAATTGATACTTTAAACCAACTTGATTATGAAATGGGCGTTTTTGCCGCGGCAAGAATAACCTACCCAGAATTTGACAGAACTTGTTTTGTCTCTATCCCCTACTCGAAAATATTTGACAGGCCAAGTGGTAATAAGGTGGAAAAGGACTATGCTATAACAAAAGCGACTATTGACTTTATAGAAAAGAATTCGAATAAGCCATTCTTTGCCTTTGTATTCTATGACGCCTTGCATGGAAGTTACGACTATCCAAAAGATATGGAAAAATTTTCAGGCGCTTCAAAAGAGGTCAATCAAATTTTTCTAAGACCATCCAATATAAACTCAGCTTTTTTGAGATACAAAAATTCAGCCTATTTTGAGGACTATCTCGCAGGAAAAATTTTAGATATTATTCAGAAAAAGAAATTAATTTCAAATACTATAGTTATAGTGACAGGAGATCATGGCGAACCTTTTTTTGAAAGAGGATATTATGGTCACAATCATGGCTATTGCGATTATGAGATAAAACCTCCACTTTTGCTTTATATTCCCGGCAAAAGAAAGGTAGAAACATCTTTTGCCACATCTCATATGGATATAGTTCCTACTCTTATGTCTGAGCTGGGCGCTAAAAATCCACAAGAGGATTTTTCAAATGGGTTAAATTTGTATGAGGAAAAAGCTCTTTCAAAGAGAAAATTTGTTTCTGTTTTTTCATGGGATGCAGCGGCAATAGTAACATCAAAAGAGACTATAGTTTTACCTCTTGAATCATATAAGATGCAGGACTTAAAATTTTATGATTCATCTTATAATCCAATCAAAAAAGAAAAAAAAGGAGAATATTCACTATTTTTAAAAGATTTTTTATATCAGTCTTCTAGATTTTATGAATAATTTAGATAAACTAAAAAAGGCGCCTTTCGCTCTTACACTTTCAGATGCCAATGGCAAAATATTCTATATGAATGAAAAAGCTGCCCTCACATTCTCAAAATATGGGGAGAATCTCATAGGACGGGATTTACTTGAGTGCCACAATGAAAATTCCAGAAAGAAGATAATGGATATGTTCAAAAAAAAGTATGTAAACGCATACACTATAGAAAAAAAAGGAGTGAAGAAGTTGATATATCAATTTCCAATTGAAGATGAGAAAGGCTTTGCGGGATATGGGGAAATCTCAATTGAGCTTCCAGAAAAAATGCCTCACTTTGTCAGGAAATAAGTTAGGAATTGAGTCTTTTTTCTTTTATCTTTTTGGCTACATATGGATGAACCATTTTAGAGACATTCCCGCCAAAATGAGCTATATCTCTGACTACGCTTGAAGAGAGATAGGAGTATCTCTGCCTTGGCATAAAAAAAACAGTTTCTATGTCCTTGTAAAGAGTCCTATTTGCCGCGGCCACTTGAAATTCATATTCTAGATCCGATATGGCTCTTAAACCTCTTATGACAATATCTATTTTCTTCTTTTTGAGATACTCAACAAGAAGACCATTAAAGCAGTCTATCTTCACATTTTTTTTGCCTTTTAGGACATTCCCAAGCAGATCCACTCTTTCTTCAAGATTGAACATTGGCTTTTTTGTGCTGTGGACAAAAACGCTTACAGTTATTTCATCAAAAATCTTCAAAGCCCTGTCTATTATGTCCATATGTCCCAGAGTTATAGGATCAAAACTGCCCGGATAAATCGCTATTTTCTTCATAGCTAGATTATATAAAATTATATGAATGGTTCACTGAAAAAGTCTAATGGAAAGTTGTTTTATCTATTCAAAAATTAAATAGAAAAACTATTTTATAACTTTCCTTTCGCATTCAAATTGCCGCCTTTGGCCTATGCCTTCTTTGCTCTTTGCTTACAGACTAGCGTCTGCTCGCACCTCGTTCCTTGTCTCGCTCGAAAATCAGCTAATTTTAACTGTGAATATACTATATCTAAACGGAAAATTTAAAAATAACTGAAGAAAAGAGCATTCATCCAAATAATTCCCTACAAAAGAATAAGGCCTGTCCAAACCATTTCTATATTGGCGACAGGCCTTAGAGTTAGTATAGCAGGATATTTTATTTTGTCAAGACCTAATTTTTATCTCTCATTCTTGAATTGTGCCTCGCTTTGCGTTTTCTTATTTTTTCTATTTCTTTGAGTCTTTCGCTTGTATTTGGCGATATTCTTATTTCTATTTCCTCGATAAGCTCTCTAAGCGCCATAAATCTATTGATGGCTCTGCTTCTTTCCTTCTGGCATTTAATTCTTAGATTAAGCGGGGGATAGAAAAGCTCCACTGCATTGTTTGTTTTATTTATTTTTTGACCGCCATGTCCTCCGCCTTTGATAAATTTTTCCTGAACATTTGATATGTCTATTTTAAGGAATAATATCTTTTCGCGCAGAGCTGCAATTTTTTCCGGCCTTACATTTCCAAAATCAGAGTCTGAAGGCATATTCATATGTTTGGTCCTCCTACTTTCCGATTTATGATACGCTCTATTATGCCTTTTATACTACATCCACAGGTCCTTTATGAGAATATTTTCGAACATTTTATATATTTCTTCTTCAAGTTTTGATAATTTTCCCTTAAGAACGCATGTTTTGTAATTTATACAAACTTTATTTTTGAATGGGCATTCTCCTGGGGGAAGTCTTTTATCAAAAATCTCATTTAATCTTGCCAGCGTTATTTTCTCAAATGGCCTGAGAAATTTGAATCCTCCATGTTTGCCTTTTTTGCTTAAAAGTATTTTAGCATGGGCAAGTTGCTGAAGGATTCTCCTCAAAAAAGGTCTGGGAATATCCATGTTTGAATAAATCTTTGAGACATCAGCATGGCCGCCATTATTTTTTATAAAAAAAAGCGCCCTTAAAGCATAATCTGTTTCTTTTTTTATTACTCTCATAGTGATATGATATCAAAAAAGTATCATTATTTTCAAAACATTAAAAAGGAAATATTTTTAGACTTATTTTTTAAAACAATTAAAAAATCTCTAAAAACTGTCTAGATTTTCAAACTCTGAAGTTTTCTTTATTTCAAGTAAATCCGGTCTTTCCCTGAAATAAGCAAAAGGTCCCTTCGGCCAGCCAAAAGCAGCCTTTATAGCCTTTTCCAAATCATACTCTCCCACCATTATCTCTGAGGCCAATGTCTTACATTCGTCAAGTATAGGCCTCATTATTTGCGAGAAAATTTCTTCCTTTGAGCAAGTTCTCAAGCCAAGATATTTGACTATGTTTGGCAAAAGAGGATTCTCTCCCACTATCTGCCCATCTTCGTAAATATAAATACCTATAGTGGATTTTCGTCCAATTTGGCCATACTGAACCAGTCTCAATTCAAGCTCCGACGGTTTTAATCTATCTGGCTTGCCCAATGCTTCCCATATTTTAAGGCATGAATTGTAATCATGATCAAGGCCAACATAATCAAGGTACTCAAAAGGACCAAAAGCTGCTCCAGACATTTCTTTGAAGGCATTATCTATTTCATTGGGGAAACCTTTCCCTGCGTATAATACTTGAAGGGCGGCTAAGGCATACACGCGCCCCACTCTTTCCACTATTTGTCCTGGATTGTCCTTCACTATGACAGAAGCCTTTCCAAGCTTGGCAAGCATCTTATCTACAGAATCTATGATTTCATCTGGAGTTTTTTCCGTCTTTATTATTTCAACCATTTTATTATGTCTGGTGGGTCTCAAAAAATTGAGTCCAACTGTCCTTTCTTCATGTAGACTTGCAATACTGTCTAACACTTCTTTTAAACCCGAATTATTACAATAAATACACGTAATACACTGAGGAGTAATTTCTTTTGTTATTTTATTGAACAGTAGAGTTCTTTCTTCTATTGTTTTGGAAATAGTTTCTATAACTATATCTGCGCCGTTAAATTTTGCATATTCTTGAATTGGCTCTATATTGGAAATTAGATCATATTTGCCGGCTTTTTTTAGTGACCACTGTATCTTTGCCATTGATATATTTAAGCTATCCTTGAAATTATCATATAGCCTGACCTGAAAGCCATTCAAAACAAAAAGTTCAGCTAAGGCTGTTCCTGTTGAAGAAGCGCCTATAATTCCTACGGCTTCTATATTCATAAAAACCTCCTACTTAAAAAAAATCTAGTGGGCATATTCATAAAACAGAAAGCGTGAATCATAAAGAGCGAAAAAGCGCCAAAGCGAGCAAGAGCTTAGGCAATTTAGAAGTTACTACCTTACAAACTTATGCGCTGACTTTACTATTAACCCTACTTAACTTCTTCTATGCCTACTATCCCTTCCTTAGTCACAAGTAGTCGAACCCTTTCATATGCAAAATCTTCTTTTGAAATATTGTACTTTACCACCAAATTTATATGATACAGTCTAATACATGGTTCTTGTTTTACGCTTTTAAGCTTTTCATCAAAGTAATCGTAGTCTAGAATTTCATTGTCAGCATGTTTGAGAAAATCAAAAACAGAAAATCTAAGTATATCCACCAGAGCTCTGCGCCTATCATGATATTTTTCTATACTTTCAAAATCTAAAAAAAGTTCTCTTTTATATTTGAAGACTCTTTCAGATTTTGCTTCTTCCTCTATGGATTTTTTATTGTCAGACTTTCTTACTCTATCTACATCGTTTGGAACCATAGATTGTGGGACATAGGAAAAGGTTTCCTTTATGTATCCTATTTTAGTTCTATGAGCCGGTTCGGTTACATTGAGTTTTCTGTCGTATAGCCATGCAGACATCTTGCGTGAGAATATTATTTTAAGCCAATCCTTTATTCTGTCTTTGAAAATGTAGCTTACGACTATTATCATCACAAAAGCGGCGCTATTTATTGCGTACCTGCTTTGAGCGTAAATAGTGACCATTATCGCAAAAAGCATAGCCAAACCAGCAGCTATGGCTGGACCTGTGTGAGTTAGAATATTGAAATCGCTCATTTCTGGATGAAGATAAAGAGAGCTTGAGATAAATTTTTTTAAAAGGCTTCGCCAATATAGAAAGTGGGAATTATTGCCATAAGGCACAAGTAGAGAAGAATATCCCATGAGCCTTCTATAGTTTATTTGGGATGAAACTGTTTCGCAAAGTCTTTCAAAGAGCTCTTTTGAAATAAAGCAATTATCATTTTGCGCGCATTTAATAATATCGGTCAAGTATTCATTGATCATCAGGCTTGTATACTCATCCATAGCAAAGAAAGTATCTCTCACCCTTTGCGGAGTTTTAGCGGATATAATTTTAGCTTTCATGTCTGACAGGGATGAAGATATAGTTTTTATTTCATCAAGCAGAATGTCAATACGTTTAGCTTTAAGTTGTGTAGACAGTTCTTTGATTATATAGTCAACGGTATCCCTTAAATTTGATCTAATTATTGAACCTAGGAGTTTTAGTTCATCGCATATAGTCTCTGTGAGAAATTCTCCATTTTGCCCTGAAGATAGCTGATCTATAGCGCTTATCGCCCTATTGAAAGGCGATAGATCATTTGAGCGAGTAAAAAGTTTTTCAATGGATATATCTGGAGTCTTAAATCTTATATAGTGCTGTGTGTTAGGATAAAACACTTCTTTAGTGTAGCTCTCAGGCATTATGTTTAGAGCCTGAGGCAGAAAAAAATAATACTCTATATTGTAAATAGATTTTTCTTCTTTTCTAAATCCAAGATCCAGCTTTACCTCAAAACGATATTTGTCATGAATTGAAAATTTAGAATCTAAAACCTCATCTTTTTCAAGCATTGTATTTCACCATTAATAGTAATTATATCAAAGAATGCGCTAATTATAATTAGAGTGAATTAGATCAAAAAAATGTCTCAGAAAATACTATCCTCTCATTGATCCTCTTAAGTATCAATGGGTAAATTTAAACATTATTTAATTTCTATTGTCTTTTTCTAAAAAGATATTGTCTAAAAATTGAATGGCTTTTGGGAGAAAGGTATCCTTATGTAAGCCAAAAGCTTCTATGTGACCTGAGGGAGTTTCCCAAAATACTTTTGGAGGCAAAGCTTTTTCATAGTATTTCAATCCTTGAGTGAAATCTACTATATCATCTTTTTCGCTGTGAATGAATAATTTTGGGCAATCTATTTTATTTATATAATTTTTGGGCGAGAATTTATCGCTTACAAAAAGATAGGGATACCATATCATAGGCCAAAAAAATATTTTTCTTTTGGCGACTATTGTGGCAATTTCCTTATAAGAGTAAAAACTTCCCTCTATTATCATCATAGCTGGTTTGAAATCCTCCAATAGAGACATGGAAGCGGGTGCTATTGCTCCACCTATGCTTTGGGCAAAAATTACAATTTTTCCCTTTTCGGCATTAGGCAAGAGAAATGATTGTTTTATGGCATCTGCTCCGTCTTCAATAGCATTTTTAACTGTAGCTTTGCCTTGCGAGGCTCCAAATCCGCTATAATCAAAAATGAAAACATTGTACCCGGCCAAAGAAAAAGGCTGAGAATATGTCCAGTGCGCGCTCATATTTTGGGCATTGCCATGGAAATGGACTATTGTGGCTTTGCTTTTCCCTTGAGCGGGGAAAAATATTCCTGTCAGTATTTCATTGCGCCTATTTTTGAATTTTATTACCTCATGCTTTATATTGTAATCAATGGGGTCTTTGTAAAGTTTTCGGTTTGGATGCATAAAAAGAGAGCACGAGGAAAAAAAGAAAAATATTGGGAGAAGAAAAATTTTCATAAAGGTGAAAAGAATTTGTGAATATATATCCCAGATTCCTCTTTCCCCGCGCTGATTGAGCCAGTTACTCTTATGGCGAGATTTTTGTTTATGTTATATGCCATTTCTAATTTGCTTTCAAGAACTGGTTTCTCTTTGCCACTTATAAAAGACATAAAGCCAGAGCTAAACAGCATTTCAAATTTCTTTTGGGAAAACTTGTATCCCGCCTTTGGTCCTGCGCCAATAGCCCAGCCTTTTTTTAGTGGATTCCCGACTCTTATCTCCATATCAGATATGGCGAAGAAAACTGAACTTAGCTTTGCCCTTTCCATTGCCAATCCTGGCCCGCCTTTTAGAGAAAATATCCCTTGATTTTCAGGATATCTGTTTCTTTCAAACTCTCTCCAACCTAAAAAAACCTCCCATGAAAGACTTTCATCGACCGGGCTTATGGGATTTATTGAGTTTATTTCAGTCAAGGCTAATTCTTTTATGAAAAGCTTATTATTTTTAGCATCATACCTAAGCTTTAGATCTCCCATTTTTAGTTGTGAATTTTTTATATATCCAGCATTGTCATCAAGTAAATCGCAAAAAGCAGGTCTTATCCCCAATTCATAGTAGTCTCTTTTTTTTGAAAATATTTTTCCAGAATATATTTTGAAGCTCTCATGCCCATCTATTGGAGATATAGATGGCTTTTGTTCATTTTCAAAAGTGTTTTGAGGCCCAAGACTTGCTCTGTATGAAAGAATTGGATCAATTTTTAAGTCAAATTCATTTTTTTTGATTTTTCCTCGCTGAAATTCAAGTTCCAAAAAATCTGAATAAACCTCATAAATTCTTGCCATGGACTTGTTTTCAAGAATTATATTTAATTTACCTTTTTTAAGTTCATTAAAGGCTTTCTTTTCTTCTTCATCTAGAAGTGAAAATTTTCTTTTAAGTTTATTTACAAGGGAAGGTCTCCATTCAAAATCTCCTGTTCCTGCTTTGGAAACTATAAGTTTGGCTGTGTCTGAAGGAATTACCCATAGCCCTGATTTTTCTTTGAGTTTGAGGTCTGGTTTGGCTATTTCTATCAAAGGTATCAGTTGCCATGAGCAGTTCTTGTTAAAAAAATAGTAAGGGAAAGATGATTTTCCAAGCTCCCATAAATGCATTAGAAGATTTTCCTTTTCTTCTTTTGAAAAAGAGAGGGGATATTCCCATAAATCCCTGTTTTCCATATTGACATATTCTTGTATTTTCAAATAGTAAGGCATTGTGGTAAAATTGCCATTGTAAAGCCCAAATAAACCCTTCAAGGCAAAGAAAAGTCCTTTCTCCTCGCCGGTGGCCGCGGCATAATTTACGGTGTAATCGAGTAGAGAGGCATTTGTGTCTTTTTCTTTTTTGAGCAAAAGAAAGGTGTGCCCGTAAAGTGTTGAGGGATTGTTCAGATATCCAGCGGCGAAAACAAGATTGATACTTGCTGGATTTATCTGTCTGGCCCAATCTTCATAATCTGAGCAATATGGTCTTGGAAATTCCTTTTCGTCAATGTTTAGTTTTTTTCTAAACCACACATAGCGCAAAGGGAAAGCGCACTGCGGATTATTTTCTCCGCCTTCATAGAAAAGGCCGTTTATCAAGGATTTTATCTCTAAATTTGGATTTATTCTTCCCCATTTGGAAAGAAAAAAATCTGGATTATTGTTTCTGCTTTTAATATGCCCAAAGAGGTTTTTTTCATAGTAGAGCAATTTCAGGAAATATGTGTCCTGATATATCAAGCGTTTTTCTGCTTCATTTATCAGAGCAAGACGCCTTAATTCTTGTTGAGGAGAGATTGCTTTAAGAGGTGAAAAAAGGAAAAAGAGGGCCGCATTTAGAAAAAATACGGCCCTCTTCATATTTAATTGCTGGTAAGCCTGTTTATTTCGTTTAATGCTTTGCCTGCATCATTTGAGGCGAAAATGCTGTTGTAATTCTTTTGAAGAATACTTGCAAATTCAACTGTCTTTTCGCCGGTATAGCCATAGAGATAAGCGAGATTGTTGATGTACTCGCCTTTGCCCCAAGCGGCTTCTTTGGCTATTTGTTTATAATTGGCCTCTATGTATGACTGTCTGGCCATAGCGACTTTTACCAGTCCCTTATTGTTACAATTAAGGGTTCCTGATGTCATCGCGAAAGTCTGATTAGCGGAAGTGCCGTTTGTGGTTGCGGCAAGTATCTGGCTCATGTCATTTTCTTTAAACAACATGCTGCCCAAACCGCATCCAGCACTGCCATAATCCGCGGCATAAACAGCTGATGCCGAGGCCAGCAAGACTATTGCGTACATTACTTTTTTCATTGAGTCCTCCAAGTTCAGTTTTACTACGCGTACATTCTATCAATTTTAGACATTATC
>DYLH01000039.1 GCA_020722185.1 Candidatus Avelusimicrobium gallicola
TATACTTAGGGAACCCAAATAAAAGGATTAATATGACTAAAATAAAATTTTGCGGCGCTGCCGGTGAGGTTACTGGTTCAAAACATTTAATTAAGACAGACAGTGGGAACTTGCTTTTGGATTGCGGCCTTTTTCAGGGCAAGCGATCTCAGGCAAGAGAAAAAAACACTTCTTTTCCTTTTGAAATAGATGAAATTGACGCTGTCGTGATATCTCATGCGCATATAGACCATACCGGAGCTTTGCCTATTCTTGCCAAAAAAGGTTATGCAAAGAAAATATTTCTCAACAATATAACTGCTCAGCTCGCTGATATAATGCTTAAAGATAGCGCCAGACTTCAGGTTTCAGATGCTGAATTTTTCAACAAAATACATTCTCAAGATTCGCAAAAAATAACTCCAATTTATGATGAAGAGGACGCGCTTAAAGCTATTTCTCTTTTTTCAAAAACAAGAGGTCATTTTAAGCCTTTGCCCAATGTGAGAGTCTCTTTTTTTCAAGCTGGTCATGTGCTTGGATCTTCGCAAATTTTGATAAATACTAAGGGAACGAATATACTCTACACTGGCGATCTGGGAAGAATAAATCAGCTTATACTTCCACCTCCTTTCTTCCCCAATAGCGTGGACTATCTTGTCATTGAGAGTACTTATGGAGATAGAGAGCATCCCTATATTTTTGATGTCTCAAAAGCTTTGGAGGATATAATAGAGAAGGCTATAAAAAGACGTTCTAAAATAATAATACCAAGCTTTTCCCTTGAAAGAACGCAAGAAATCGTGTTTTTATTGGATAAAATGAGATCAAAAGGTCTTAAAATACCGGTTTATGTGGATAGTCCAATGAGTGTGAAAATAACCAAAATATTCAAAGAACATATCGGAGAATGTGAATTTAATAGAGAATTTTTCGATTATGCGCAGAAGGATAGAGATCCTTTTGGTTATGAATACATAAAATATGTTTCTGAGAAAAAGGATTCACAAAAATTGAATGAAGCATCAGGTCCTATGGTAATAATTTCAGCTTCAGGAATGTGTGAAGGTGGAAGGATATTGCATCATCTGAGGAATGCTATTGAAAATGAAAATGATATTCTTTTGATGGTCGGTTATCAGGCTCAAGGTACACTCGGCAGACGCTTGAAAGAAGGGGAAAAACAGGTTAAAATATTTGGTCTTAAACATGATGTTTTTATGGAAGTAATTTCTTTAGACTTTTTTTCAGCCCATGCGGGAAAAAGCGATTTAATAAATTATGTGAAAAAGATTTCTCCTAAGAAAGGGATATTTCTTGTCCATGGAGAAAACGAACAAAGGCGGGGGCTTGCTGAATCTCTTAAAAATGAAGGTTTTAGAAATATTATTATGCCTGAATATGCCCAAGAGTTTGACCTCAACTAGAGTTTCCTGAATTGTCAAAGAGGATCTGTCACTAATCTCTGATTTAATAGCGCGACTCTTGCGCTTTTGTATTTGACGAAATAGAAATAAGCTTCTGAATTTTCTATGGGGATTAAAACTGGAAAAGATATTTTCTTGCCCGGAAAAATATTTTTATCGTCAAAGGCTCTATAACTGAATACAATCTCTCCTATCGTCGAATAAAAGAAAAGGTCTCCGGTAAATATTTTTATAGTGTATTTACTTGGATTGTATATTAAGATTTCAAGCAAAAGCCCCTTTTTTTTCTTCCCTCTGATATTTTTTATTGAAGAAATTTTAGCTTTGAGAATATTTTCTTTGATGACCATCTCCTCCCCTGTAGTTTCTGGAATATTCTCTGTCTCTTGTTGTGTATCATTTACTTCCTGTGTAGATGTCAATTTCTTTTCTATCTCATCTATTCTTTTCTCTATATTTTCCAGCCTTTTTTCTGTTTTGATATCTAAAGCATAAATTAAACTTGACAGAAAAAATAGAAATGACAGGGAAATGTATTTCATAAAAAACAATGTAAAACGAAATAACCTATTAAAATTAGAGTTAGTTTAAATAAATTTCAAAAAATACAGCTTTCCAGCTTTTTTTAATTCCAAGCACATCTTTTATAAATTTTCTGGCAGTTTTTCCGGTATGCCTTACATATATTATCTGATTCATATTATCTCCCAAGAATATATTTTACAATTTTTGTAAAATTAGTATATGCGCTTTTCCAATATTTTTTCTTCTTTCTCTCATAAAAATTTCAGATATTATTTCGCAGGGCAGGGGCTTTCTCTAATAGGCACATGGATGCAGAGCACGGCTATGGGTTGGTTAATTTATAGGATGACTGGGTCCTCGGCTAAATTGGGGGCTGTAGGATTTGTCACTATGCTGCCCGCCATTCTGTTTGGCTATATTGCCGGTGTGTTTTCAGATAGGATGGATAGAAAAAAAAGTCTCTATATTACACAGGGGACAGCTATGCTATGCGCCTTTTTGATTTCGTGGCTTTCTTCTAGTGGTCATATAAAAGTATTTCATATTATGTTTATAGGATTTATCTCTGGAGTTGCAGGGGCATTTGATATGCCTTTAAGACATAGTTTTGTCGTAGAGATGGTTGGCAAAGAGCAGCTTCCCAATGCTTTGGCCCTAAATTCCATAATGTTTAATGTTTCCAGAATGATAGGCCCGGCAATTGCTGGTTTTATAATAAAATATTCTGATGAAAGCTCCTGTTTCTGGCTCAATTTCTTTTCCTATTTTTTTATTATGTATGCAATCTTTAAGATAAGGCCTTATAGCATAAAAAAGAAAAAGGAGGAAGAAAGCAGTATAATGTCTGATTTGAAAAGTGGGCTTTATTATGCATATGTGACCCCTTATATAAAATACCCTCTTTACTTTTTAATGATGATTAGCTTCATAATAATGCCAATGATAACCTTGCTTCCGGTATATGTGAAACATCTTAACGCAGATGCTAGAACTATGGGTTTGTTTATGTCTATGATAGGGATGGGGGCCATAATTTCTGGACTTCAGATGGCCAGTAAAAGGCAAAATCATTCTTTGGCTATTGAGGTGTCTAGATATTCATTGCTTTATGGATGCGCGCTTCTGCTTCTTTCCTTTTCCCGCAGTGTTATTTTTTCTTGTTTATTCTTTTTTCTGGCTGGGCTAGGAACATCTCGACAGGCTGTAGGTATAAATACATTGATCCAAACTTTAGTAAAGGAGGAAATGCGTGGGCGTATTGTAAGCATATATACTTTGAGTTTTATGGGATTGGCTCCATTTGGAAATATTTTTTGGGGATGGTTTGCAGAAAAATATGGGATATCTTCCACCATTTTACTTGGAGGCATATGGGTTATTGGCGCAAATTTATGGTTTTTGAATGAAATGTCTAATTTCAAAAAAATACTGCTTGCAGAAAAGGAAAAATATGATTTTAGCGAGTATCAAAACATTAAAGAAATTATATGAGCTTAACTCATATGTTGAAAAAGTATTTTAACTCCAAGAGCTACCAAAATTATTCCAGCAAGCCAGCCTATAACCGGCATTATGGCCTGAAATGAGCCGAAGAAAAAAGCCATTTTAAACCATTGCCTTATATTCATATGCTTCATTGTCCCACCAGAGGATATGCTAACTGCAAAGGCGTCTAGGGAAAGACTGAAGGCTATAAAAAAAATTTAAGCATTGTTCATTTCTATATCATCTAAAATTAAGTGAGGTATTAAAAGAAAACAAGTTATCCTTATTAGTTGAATTCCCATTCGAATATCCAATATTCAATGAGATCTCCCCAGCTCTTCTTGTTTCTTTTATTATGTTTAGGTATGTGGAATAGTAAAAATGCGTGGAAGAATTGTAGGAAATATTTAGGGTTATTGGGAAGAACCACCTTCCAGCGCGCATGTTTTTTCTTTCCAAGAATACAAATAATCCCGCCTCCCTAAAATTTTCAGGTAGAATTTTAACGGGATTATAAGAAGAAATTGTATAAGCAGAAGCCAATGGCGAATATGGGGACGATGAATAAGAGCCTTCTTTTAGATATGGTTGTAATGAGTAAAAGCGCATTTTCTTAGAAAAATATATTTCTTCTTGAGCTCCCTTTCCTAGATATAATCCATTCTGGTCATAGTATTCATTTAGCAATAGATTAGCGCCAATGGAGATGTCGCTTCCCGCCTTAAAGTTAAATTCCTGGTATAGTGAATTTTCTTTTCCAGATACTTCAAGCAAAAAAGTATCTTCGGCCTCATTGTTTAAAGAAAATGAGGCCTTATATTTAGCTCTATACAATGGGGGATTTAGCTCTATTTTTACGGGATAAAAATCTTTTATTTTCTTTTCCCAGCCAATATAAGCTTTCCAGTAATTGCCTGAAAAGCCTAGATATAAATTATTTCCATTTATGTTTTTTTGGGAAAAATCTTCTTTTGATAGAAGATTCATTTCCCAGAATGTCATCTTAAAATCCGCTTTTACTTTCTTTGAAATAAGTTTAGAAAAATTTCCTGAAATTTCTTTTTTTTCAGCAAAGGATCTGTCAATGTATTCTCCAGATATATTATAAGAAGGATATGCTTCTTTAGATAGTTCTTTCCATATGTTAGAAATATATGAATCTGGAGCATTATTCAGGGCTTCCCATGCTTTTTCAACTGCAGCAGGTTTATTTTTATATGAATAGTAAAAGCCTGAAAGAGCTTGCGGCTCAATTTTTGATGATGGATTATATTCAGTATTTGACAGCCCATGTGTAAAAAGATAAAAATTCGCCCATTCTGGCTTATAACTGATTTTTCTCATTACATATTCCATTTTTTCTGGCATATCTTTTGAAGATAGAAAAGAAAGAAGGAGTTCATGATAATCATTATCTGAAATTTTATTTTTATAATTTTCAAGAATTTCTTCATAATTGTTGGAATATGAAAACTCCATAGATAATCTTAAAAAAGCCGCTAGACTTTCCCTGTCTGAGGGTGGGTTCTTTAAGTAATTTTCATATGCCAATCTTTTATAAAAATCAGCTTCGGTATTAAATCCAGCATTTTTCAAAAAATCGCCGTAATTTAAAAAAAAGTTCGGAGAATTTGGTTTATTTTGGGATGCAAAATAAAAACAATCTAAAGCCTCGCGATATTCGTATAGAGACATTTTAAGAAAAGATAAAGCGAAAAGAGTTTCACTTTTCATTTTTGGATGACATGAAAAAATTGAAGAAGCCTGATTTCTCTCTTGAAAAGTGCCAGTTGATGTAAGTATAAAAAAGTAAGATGTAAGCAGATCCTCATCTCTAGTATCAAGCAAAGTTTCTTTTAGAGTATTTTTTTCTTTATCTGATAGAGATCTAAAATTTTCAAGATATACACTGAGAAAGTCTTCAATATTATTTTCATTAGGAAAATAAATTTTTAGATTTTTAAGTTTATCCTCTGTTTTTTCAAAGGTAGAAAGAAAAAGCTGAAAGAAATATTCTTTGGAAAATTTTTTCCAGGCTGAAAATGCTATATCTCTAGCTTTTTCCTTTTGCGACGGAAAATAATATTTGAAAAGATTTTCTGCATCAATTTCTCTATAATTTCCGTTTTTGTATGCTAAATTTATAGCTTTTACTGCTTTTTTTAAATCTCCATTTATCAAAGCAATATCTATAAGAAGTGAAGTAAACTCTTCTTCCTTAAAGCATTTATCAATTTTCTTTGAAAGCATTTCAATAGCTTTAGAATTTTGTTTTGAGGCGAAATAAAGCCATGCCGCTCTTTTATGAAAATAGCATTCTTTGGGTTTATCAGATTTCTCATATAGTTTTATGGCTTTGTTTAAGTTCCCCAGTTCAATAAAGAAAAAAGCTGATTCTGACCAAATTTTTTTATCTTTTATATTTTTTTCATTTTCGCTTAATAAACTTTCTACTTTTTCTTTGTTGCCATTTTGTATATAGAGATTAAGGAGAGAGAGGAGTTCCTCATCTGAATAAGATTTTTTTATTCTTTCAAGAAGAACTTTCTCATAAAAATTGCCATCTAGATTTTTTATATCAGACATATATGGTGAAATTACTGAAAAATCTTTTTGAATTGAATACACTTTTTTATATATTGCCACCGCTTCATCCTGTCTGCCAGTCCACATACAAACTTGCGCGAGTCTTTTTTTCCATTGAAGATCTAGGGGATAAATTTTTGACGCTTTTTTTGCTATCAGATAGGCATTTTCCAGATCTTTTGTATAAACAAAACTCTGATAGGATAATTCCATTAAATTTTCTTGCTGAGATGAGACAGAAAAAACATTCAAAGATAGAAATGATAAAATAGTAAACAATATTCTTTCTCTCATATCAGTTTTTTAAGTTTAAGTATTTTTAAAGAGTATGACCTCGCCATATCTGGCTTGCCTGCTTGTAAATATATTTCTATCAGCTCATTGGCGCTTTCATCATCTTTCGACAATAGAGTTTCAAAAACAGAGAGTTTTATTGCTTTTTCTTTTAGCATATTACCAGCTTTCATAATCCTTGTTAATTCTTTAAAAACCATATTTGTGTATTCTTGAGACCTCTCTCTGGCGGTTAGAATGCGGTAAAAACTTTCAAATCCTTCTTTATAAAGTCCCATTCTTATAAAAACGGAAGCATATTCTTTAAGATATTTTTCTTTTTCAGGATTAGCGAGGAATGGTTCTGAAGAGTAATAGTTTTCAAGATAAATCATATCTTCTTTAAAGTTGGAAGAAGCAGGATTTATGGAATAAAGTCTTATTCTTGAAAGATAAAGTGTGGCTTTATCTTTTATTTCTGTGTCATTTATGTTTACTATTTTTTGTATCAATTCTCTGGCATGGGTTGTTTTTCCACGTTTAAGGTATATATTAGAAAGCGCAAAAAGCAAGTCCACATTTTCGGGATATTTTTGGTATATATTCTTTAGATAAATCTCAGTTAAGTCATAATTCTTATCTTCATTTATGGCATATTCTGTCAGCTTCTTGCCCGGATAAAGAGAGTATAGCAGGAAAGAAAATATTATAAAAATAGAAAAAATTTCAAAGTCGCTTATTGTATTTATCCCTTTTTTATTTGCATTTTCCATATATTTCTTTTTCAAAAAAATCATTTTTATCGCTGTTTTTTTCAATTATATCGCATCCGAAATTATTCCCGAGTTCGTATTCTATTTTTACATACCCTCTTAGCTTAATATAAAACTTTTTGTCTTCACTTTTAAAGTCCAGTATCGATGCATTGGAGCTTTTCAGATACGGAATATTTGGCTTCTCTTTGGTTAAGTAAAGAAAGAATGGGGGTTTGCCAAAAAGGTGTATATAGTTTTCATCCCTTTCATTTTTAAATCCAGCTACTGAATATCTTATTTCAGGGTGAATGTTTTTGGATATCCTTAAGGTTTTTAAATTTCCTGAAGCTGAAATTACCCATTCATTTTTGTAATTATAAATTTCAGCCTGATAAAAATCTTTCACTTTGGCAGAGTATTGTGAGGCATATTGTGGATTTGTTTTTTGTTTTATTGCATAGTCGTAAACCTGTTTAAGCGCTTGAAGAGAAGCGTTTTTTGTGGCTGAATAAAAGTGATAGTATATATTGAGTGGTTTAAGCCTTTTCGGCTTTTCAGTCAGTTCAAAAGTCTCAATAACTTTTTTGTATCCCCAGAAAGGGCCAGTCCATAGATTTGTGTAAATATTTTCATTTTGTTGCCCTGTGTATATTTGATAATAAGCATCTCTTTCAATTCCATAAGGAGAAACAAGAGAAATATATGGAGCCTCTCTTGTAATTATGGTATCTCCTCCATTTATATTAAGAACCTTATTTTCATCTAAAATTTTAAGAGCTATTCCTGGCGCTATACAGTCTCCAGTCCAGAAAAAAATTGTATTTTTTTTGCCTTTTGGAGCCAGCTCTTCTAACCATTTTTTTGTTCCAATTATTTCATATTCAAGATTGAACTTATATCCGGGAATATTTAGTCCATAAACTTGTTCATGAGATTCGAAGTCTGGACTTCTAGGAATATCCATCCATTTGAACGGATGCGAATAAGAATGATTGGCTATTTCCACGTTTTTTAGATTAAAAATTTTTCTGGCATTTTTTTTAAGTCTCTCTTGAATTTTATTGCTCAAAGAAGGATTTTCTATCTCACCCCGTATCAGAGAAATGGAGTGTGGGATATGATATTTTGACAGGATTTCTTTTGAAAGCATTTCTCCACTATATAAAGATGGATCTTGTTCACATAGAGATGAGAATCCATCTCCGTCTATGTGAGCAAACATTATTCTTCTTCCATTTTCAGTTGTTGGATCCAGTATTGGAATGTCTGGCAATCTCAATGCATCTTTAAAGAATATGTATGGATTTATAGGCAGTATTTCATAATCATCAACTTTTGTTAGCCACGCTCCGTCAATCGCATATCCTCCCCATTGAGTAATTGCAGACTGAACATGAACTTGACCATTCTTATTTGTAAATTGAGAAATTGGCATTCCTGAAGATATAGATATGAGTCTGTTTGTATAATTAAAATATGGCTCTATTTCTCCCAAATATTTTCTTTCCATCAAAGATTTTAGATCCTCACCCCGTCTAGATAAATTTTTTTCTATTTTAATCCCTAACTTGTCTAAATAGTATTTATCTTCAGACAAAGGTATGTCGCCTAAAAAAATAGATTTAAGTCCTTCTTTTGACTTTCGATTAACCCAATCTATAATTTCATTGGGATTTTCTATATTGTAATTTTCAAGAGCGAAAATAAATCCAGCAAAATCATTTGTATCTTCAGGTAGGCCATGTTTTATATCCAACAATACAGGCACATATCCCATATATTCAAGTGGACCTGAAACTATTCTATGCGCTTGAGAATAAATTTTGTCATAAGAAACTAAAGAGTTATAAAATACAATAACTTTCCTTTTTACTTTTTCATATTCTGTTTGTCCCCAGAATTCAAGATTTCCATCTGAGACATAGGGGGAAAATCCATCTTCTCTTATTTTTCTGGCAAGCTCAACTCTCTTAATTTTCTCTGTTTCTGGAAGATAATCTATAACAGTTATAGAATATCCAATTTTTTGAGCTTCTTTAAGTTTTTCTTTAAGCCATAAGGTATCTTCTGGTTTTTTATCGTAATAAGTTGAGTTTATGGGATCATAAGCTGAATACAAAGACTCAGCTACAAGAAAATCCGAATATGGCTTTGCTTTATACATTATTTCAAATCCGCGGTTAAGGATTATTTTAGATTCAGGATAGTTTTCTTTAAGTTTCTTTATAAACTCAACTATCCCATTGGCGTATCTTTCTCTTTCCTTTTGATCTTTAATCAAAGGGACATAAGAATCTAGTGTGTCAAGGAAAAAATTCCTGAATCCGCTTTCATATGCCTTTTTTGCCTTTTCTTCAAGCAATTCTCTATATTTAAGATTGCGCATATCTCCGATATAAGATTTCCACGCTTTATTTTCTCCTATCTTAAGATTCCCTGAAAGTTTTTCATCTGATTCACAGACGCTTAAATATGCGTAGAACTTTTCTGGATATTTTGACAAAAGTTCTTTTGGCAAATTTTCAGGTTGGACAATAATCTTATTAAAAAAATTAACTTTTTCTGCTGGGAATCTATTGCCATAATAAAATGCGGTATTTTCAGCCGCAAGCGTAAGGGGGGATAAAAGTAGCAAAATTATATTTTTACTGAAGCATAAAAGTCTCATATTCAAGATTCCTCATAGTTTCCCTTATCATAAAAAGTGAGATTAAAAATGAAATAAAAACTGATATAGCAAAACCATATCCAAAATAAAATGGCCCCATAAATTTTATGGTTATCATTGTAAACACAGCATTTGTAAGCATAAAAATAAATGAAGCCCACATTGCATAGGCTTTCTTGTCCATATAGTATAAAACCGAGATCATAGCCATAAACCCGAGCTGAAGTTGTACTCCAAGCAGATCTATATGAAAAAGAGGCAGATATAGTTTTGGCATATTGAGCATCTGGAAAATATCCGGAGAATAAAAATAAATTATGAGGTCGAATATCCCCTGCACCACTATAACTTCTCTTATCATGACTCTGATGGTATCAACCATCTCATCCTTACAATCTTCTATTTCAGAATATGTTCCTCCTTCCCTAACTGACTTGTAGAATAATTCATATTTTTCAGCAAAATCAGCCTCAAGTCTGTAGAAAAAAATTGCCATACCAGGTATTATTGACAGGTATGACAGAAAAATGGGTAAGTCATAGACAACTGATGCATTGAGCTTTCCTATAATATTGTATCCAGTGTTTGAAGAAAACCAGAAAAATATTTTATCAATCCATACTCCGAGATTATAAAACAAAGAGCCAAATATGAGAGTTTGCAAAAGCCTATGTTTTTTATTTGTTATAAAATCGAAATCTATAAAATCTTGAGAAGGATAGCTATGTATTATTATCGCTGATAAAAAAAGGAATAAAACCATATTGCCGGCAAAAAATGAAAACATTAATCCTTCCAGTCTGAATTTCCCCACTGTAAATGATAATGCCATAATAACAGAATATGAAATTAGATAAGCAGAAAATATGGTTTTATATCGCTTTATTCCCAAAAGGAGAGTATTTGCCACCCACATTCCAGTGAGAACTAAAAAAGATCCGCAAAATAGGATTATATAGGCTGGACTGACATTTCTTAGAAAGACAAATGAAAAGGATAGTATAAACAAAAAGCCTAAAGTAAAAATTAAAAATAAAACGCCTATAAAACCTGGCAATATTCTTTCTTGTTTTCTATCGTAGATTCTATCGGCTATATATCTGGAAAAGGAAAGTTGAAATAAGCTAGAAAAGATAAGACTCATCGCAAGCAGGTATGTTATAGATACCTGAAATTTTATTATGTCTGAAACATTTTCTTTTTGATATGTTTTTATAAGGCCTATAAACATTATGCTAAATATTGAGATCATCCATGTGCCAGAACTCAATAAAGCTGAATATCCATATACCTTAAAGATAGAGGAAAGGCTGTTTTCTTTAAAAATTTTTCTCAACTCAAAGCCTATGCCAGCCATTAGCTTTTCTCTCCTTTTATAGCTTTTTCATACATCTCTGCGTATTTTTGGAATAGATTTTTCTCATTATAGTAGCGTGTTACTCTCCTAAGGGCTGTTTGAGAGTACTTATTCCACAATTCTCTATTAGTTAAGATATCGATGTATGCATTAGCCAGAGCATGCGGATTGGCAACCGGAACTATCTCTCCAGCTTTTCCTATTTTGATATCCTCTTCGTCTTTTCCATATACTAACTCTGGACAAGCTCCAACATTTGTCGCCACAGCTGGAACTCCCGCGGCAAATCCCTCAAGTATAACAAGAGGCATACCTTCGCTTACAGATGTAAGAGTTATTATCCCAGTCTTTGGCAATAAATCCTCTATTTTTTGAAATCCGAGAAATTTTATTTTCTCCTGAAGCCCAAGAGTCCTGACAAGTTGAATACACTCTTTATAATACTCCTCATCTTCCTCTTGAGGTCCGATTATCCATCCTTCAATTTCAGGCATTGAAACAGAAGCTATCTTTATCGCTGTGATAAATGTTTTTACATCCTTTATCGGAACCACTCTGCCTATGAGTGATACCACCTTTGGTATTTTGTTTTCTCTTTTTTTAATAGCTTCGGAAAATCTATCCAGATTTATTCCATTGGGAATAACTTTTGTTTTATCTGGATTGGCGCCATAGGCTATTTGAATGTTTTTGGCGCCAGAATAAAGAGAAATTATTTCATCTGCGCTTTGATATGCGACCTTATTTATAGCTTGAAAGAATCTTATCCATAGCTCTTTTATATAGTTTTTTTCTCCAGAACTTTTAAGTAAGCCTATTTTATATTCTTTTATCCACTGAGAAAGCATTATATCAATCTTTCTTTCAAGAAGATAAATGCCATGTTCTGTCAGAATAAATTTTTTCTCATAATTGTTTTTCAAAAATGAAGCCAGGAGCCCCGCATATCCTGTGGATGGGGAATGTATAACAGAAAACTCATGGGTTTTCATAGCCGCTTCTGCCACAGTCCATATCGGAGAGTGTATATTTCTCACTGTCCAGAAGTATTCAATAAAAGGAACCTGTGGGCAATTCTTCTGGTACTCTGAAGTTATAAAAGAAAAAGATTTTTTTGACCTTAAAAATTGTTCATAATCTACCTGTCTGTAAAAGTCTAGTTTTTTTACTTCATCTGGAAGTTCGTCTTTATGCGACCTGAACCAGTAGTGAAGAGAGCGCATTCTTTCTATGAGATCTTTCCTCCCTTCAAGCGGGCTGATAGATTCTTGGGCGGGATTAAAGTCAAAGAGAAAGTATTCTTGAAAGTATTTTAAATTTTTGGGTAAATCATATTGAGGTTTTCCATATTCCTTTTTTGTGCCGCCTAAAAATATTATTCCAAAGTTGAATTGTGTCAATCCCTTGATTAGTTGATTTATCCATGAGGAAACTCCTCCTTTTATGTATGGAAAAGTGCCTTCACATACAAGCATTACATCTACTTTGGATCCAGTGTTCTTAGGCAATTTTCTTCTCCCAGATATCAACCATTGGTTTTGTGTTAAAATCAAGTTTAAGTGAAAAATCTTTGGATAGTATTTCTCTGACCTTTTTATAATCTTTCAATTTAAAGCATATTTCAGCCATGAAGGGATAGATAATATTTCCATCAATCCCATATTTTAGCGCTTTTTCAAGAGCATCTATCGCGGCAAGGGGCTCTCCTCTTACATCCATTATCTTAGCTTTAATTAAGAGCAATTCACCGTCGCCAATGAATTCTTCAGCTAAACTTAGATGATGCATAGACTTTTCAATAAAAAATTTTTGAAGGCTTTCTTCAGAAATCTCCAAATCGAACATCTGAAAATAAAAAAGCGCAAGCTTTTTATTTAGCTGAGCTTTTTTGAAATTGTCTTTTTCATTTTCCAGCTCATTAAAAGCTTCATTTATTCTGCTGTTTATTTCATTCTTAATATTACTCAGCGCTTGAAAACTGTAAAGTCTTATTTCATTGTCCTCATCTGTTAAAAAATTTTTTATTATTTTTAGCGATTTTGAGTTTATCTCTTTAGAAAAGATTGACATGATTTTCAATTTAGTCTCTTTCGGTATTTTTCCACCCGACAATGAGGCCGCACCTTCCCCAAGTTCTCTTTTAATAGCAGGGAAGAGCATTAGCTGAGAAAAGGCTACACTTGAAATATCATACTTTTGCAATATTTTTTGTTTTCTAAGAAGTACTGTCACAACATAAAAAGAGGCGGCATATCCTAAAAACAATGTAGCTGTGTTGAAAATAGTCAGAAAAAGCAGATTTAGTATATATTTCTTTCTGTAATTGGCAGGCATCAATGAGAGCATTATTTGTGAAATAAGGAAACTAGCTATGCCATGTATAGTAAAAAAAGCCAAAACGGAAGGGAATGTCCTGCTAAAAATAATAAGTGAAATCGCTGAAATCTCAATTAGAATTGACTTGTATATGTTGGCTGTGTTCATTCTCTTTCTCTACTATAGATAGAATATAATCTGCCGTCTTTTGAGGGTCATTTAGAATTTCAAGTACTTTGAATGAAATTCCATGCTCTCCAATAGAAAATCTTTCTAAAAGTTGATTTTCTATTTTTTCTATCACAGGCTGTAGGCTTGAATAAGATACTAGCGGAAATAGTACAAAAATTATATTGTTTTTGTAACAAGTCATGTCCATACTGCGCAGATTTTTTGAAACAAGTAATAGAATATCTTCTGTGGCAACACCTGCTTTTTCGACTTTTATCATCAGCATGAGGCTTTTAATCTCCAGTTTTCTTCTTATACTCGCCAGCCTTTTTATTTCAACTAATACATCAACAGGGCATTGCGTATACTTTCTTATGATATCGCTAGCTGAGGAGACATGGGAAGTGAAATCTGCAAAGTAGTTAAGCACAATCCATATGGAAAAGATAGTATCTTTATTAAATTGCAAGAAATGCATATCTTCAATGATAAGGATTAACCTTAAATTTTCGTCTGAATCAGAAGAAGGTATAATGCATAAATAATCCATTTTTAAGTCTTCGAATTTGCTCAAGTATGAAGGGGACATCGTTTCTATTGCATTTTTGAAAACTCTACTGTTTTCATCTATGTGTTTTTTATCTCCTAAGCTGGCTACATTTTCATATTTTCCGTTCTCATATTTGAAAAGAGAAGCTTTTTTAATTACATATGTTTTCGCTATTACTGTTAGTAATTCTTCATATGAGGCAGAGGGATTATTTAAGTAAATACTTTTTATCTCTTGCAATATATTTCTCAAGCTGTTTGGTTTTGTTATATAGCTCTTTTCAAGTTGATCATGAGATAGTTTTAGAGAATAAAAATTTCTGGTCAATTCCTTGAACCTGAGTTCCGCATATTCATTTTGTTTTTGAAGTTTTTTTAGGGCTCTGTTCCAAAAAAAATGAAATTCAGAGAATATAAGCATGAATACTAGGTTGTTTATAAAATAATTGTATGGAAAAGGCTTGTAAAAATAATAAAATCCCATGCCGACAGTAAGTATTACTATAAGTCCAGCAAAAAGCCCGTAAAAAAGAGTTATAACTGAAACTAGTATCAGAACTATGTTTATACCTGATTTAATAAGCAATGGATCTGTTCTATTTGAAATATATCCGATTGAAAAAAAGACAAAGGCTATCAAAAATAATTCAAATATTAGCCCTAGAATTGAAATCTCTGAAAAAATATGAAATTTTTTCATTTACTTTCTTACTTAATGTGAGTCATGAGCCTTTTTATAAGCTTCTGGGCCGCAAGACTTGTAGATTTATAAGAAGACATATTTTTCGACCCGGATGCGCTCCATATAACCTTGTGATTCTTTGTGTCGTAGAGATTTATTGTAATGCTAACTGCAGGTTCAGCATCTATTCCCGCCTTGTATCTCCACTCATTGACATAGCCATAGAAAATATATCCAACTTTGTCATTCATTGCTTGTATAGAATCGCTTATGTCTTTTTCAGAGAAGCTGTCTCCGTTTTTAGACGATTCAAATGCGGCTACATTTAAGTTTTTGTAATACAACTCATTTTCAATCATATTTTTCACTTTAAGTCCTGACATAGGGGTTTCAGCATTGTTGACAAAAGGTAGGACCGCGACCTTCTCAGATCTATTAAACTGTGAAATTTTGGATATATTTTTAAATGTGGAACAGGATATGAGGGCAATGGCAGATAGCAAAATAAACTTTTTCATTTTTTCCTCCGAATGGCTATTCCTTTATATTATGATTATACAAAATTTGTTGAACCTATATTTTTCTCCTGTATGAGGATAGCTAAAAAATTATGCGTAAAATTTTGTATTGTTCCACCTAGATTTTAAAGCATTTTCTAATCTGAATTTAAATTAAGCCTCTTTTTTTGACTATTTCTATCCAGTATTCCTCCAATATACTTCTAGACAACTTGTCTTTTGCTCC
>DYLH01000040.1 GCA_020722185.1 Candidatus Avelusimicrobium gallicola
CGCTAAATTTCAGGCTCATAGCGCGTATTAGAAATTCTGATATTTCTAATTTGTGCGTTTTTTATGCTAGAATATAATTGTGGTTTGCTGTTGTATAGAGAATCGATTTATTTTTTAAAGAGGTAAATATGAAAGAAGGAATACATCCAAAATACAATATCTGCCAGGTGGTTTGCGCTTGTGGTAATTCTTTTACCACTCGATCCACAAAAGAAAGCATAAAAGTAGACATATGCTCCTCATGTCATCCGTTTTATACCGGGAAACAAAAGATTCTTGACACTGAGGGTAGAGTGGAAAAGTTTAAAAGGAAGTTTTCTGCGACTAATGGAAAGATGATTGAAAGAAAACCAAAGGTCAAAAAGCTTGCGCCAAAGATTGCTCCGGCTCATGTAAAGAAGCTTTCTACCTCAGTTAAAAAAGTTGTAAAAAAAGCAAAAGATACTAAAGAAAAGAAAGCGTAGTTTCTACTTTTTAGACGCCTCTTTTTTTAAGAGGCGTCTTTTTTTTGTCCTAGCAAGAACTTTTGAATAAATCTCTAATGCCTTATTCTCTATGGGAATAGATATAAATAAAGAGTGTGAAAAAGCTAGAAAAGAACTGTTGGATGTGGAGAAAGCTCTCTCTGAAGGCACCCCCTCTAATATAGAAGAACTCTCTAAGAGACACCATAGGCTTTCAGAAATAGTGAAAAAGTATGATGAATATCTTTCTTTTATTAAAAACATAGAAGAAAATAAAAAGATAATCGCCTCTGGCAGCGACCCAGAACTCGCCGCCTTAGCCCAATCTGAAAATGAAATTTTTTTAAAAAAATATAAAAAGATTTACAATGAGCTGAAGATGGAATTTCTGCCGAAAGACAAGAATGATTCCAAAAATATTTTCCTTGAATTGAGAGCCGGAGTGGGAGGGGAAGAGTCCGCTCTATTTGCCTCTCAACTTATGCGCGCTTACACCAAATTTGCTCAGTCTTTAGGTTTTTCTGTTGAGGTTCAGGATATTTCCCCAAGCGGACTTAAGGGAGTAAAAACAGCTATTTTATACATAAAAGGTCAAGGAGCTTATTCATGGTTTAAGTATGAAGCGGGTGTCCATAGAGTGCAAAGGGTGCCTGAGACTGAGGCTTCAGGCAGAGTGCACACTTCTACCATAACTGTTGCGGTTCTGCCTGAGATGGATGAAGTTGAAATAAAAATAAATCCATCAGATTTGGAAATTGATACATATAGATCAGGTGGGGCGGGCGGACAAAATGTAAATAAGGTGGAGACAGCCGTGAGAATAACTCATTTGCCAACTGGAATAGTTGTGCAATGCCAGCAGGAAAGATCTCAGGGACAGAATAGGATGCGCGCAATGCAACTTCTTTTGGCAAAACTTGGAGATTTATCCAGTGAGACTCAAGAGAAAGAATTTTCATGCGAAAGAAAAAAACAAGTTGGTACGGCAGATCGTTGCGAGAAAATAAGAACTTACAATTTTCCACAAAGTCGAGTCACAGATCATAGAGCGGGCCTTTCATGGCACAACATAAATGAGATAATGGAAGGCGAACTAAAAAATATTTTTGAAGAATTACGGTTAAAACTTAGCCAGCAAGATGAAAGTTGAAGAATTGTTACATACATCGAGGATGCGACTTGAAAAAGCCAGAGTCAACGAAGCATCTATAAATGCCGAATATCTTGTTTCTTTTGCATGTGGTTTTGAAAGGAAGAATCTGTTTTTTGAATTAGATAGAGAATGTTTGGATAGGCATATATCGAAATTAGAAAAATATATATTTAGAAAAATAAAGGGCGAGCCATTGAGCTGGATAATTGGAGAACATGACTTTTGTGGACTTAAAATAAAAATTGAAAAAGGGGTTTTTACTCCAAGGCCTGAAACTGAGGAACTGGCTGAGCTGGTTTTAAAAGAAAGCAAAAAGATTGATAGTCCTCTTATTTTAGATTATTGCTGTGGAAGCGGATGTATATCTCTTTTTATAGCCCATAAAAATCCAAAAGCAAAAGTCATTTCTGTAGATGTATCAAAAAAAGCTGTTTCCTGCGCAAGAAAAAATGCCGAATTTTTAAATTTGAAAAACATAAAAATTATTGAAAGCTCAAATATGCCGTCCTATAGAAAATTTGATTTAATTGTTTCAAATCCTCCATATGTGCCCGAAGATTTAATAGATAATCTGGATGTAGAAGTTAGATTAGAGCCGCGCCGCGCTTTATCCGGGGGAAGAGATGGCTTGTATATGATAAGATATATAGAGAAAAAGGCTCGCTTTTTGCTTAAAAAAGGCGGGAAAATATATATAGAATTTGGGTTTGGCCAGGAGGAAGAAATAAGAAGACTTTTTTCTTCAAGTTACAAAGATGTTCTTATGCATAAAGATATGCAGGGCAAATATCGTTTTCTGGAGGCCGTGAATGGATAGTTTTGTAATTGAAGGTCCAGCAAAGCTTTCGGGACAAGTAAGGGCGAGTGGCGCCAAAAATGCCGCTTTGCCAGAGCTATTTGCCACTTTGCTTACAGATGAGAAATGCGAAATCTCAAATGTTCCGGAACTTGCAGATATAAAATCTACTTTAGGCATACTTTCTTATTGTGGAAAAAGATGTTCTTTTTTTGCCAATAAGGTTTCTTGTCTAGAACAGGCTGATATTAAAACAGAGGCTCCTTATGACATGGTTAGAAAGATGCGCGCTTCAGTCCTTATCGCAGGGCCTATGCTGGCCAGGTTTGGCCATGTTAAATTTGCAATGCCGGGCGGATGCGCTATCGGAGTTCGTCCCATAGACATACATTTATCAGCTTTTTCAAAAATGGGGGCTGAAGTGTCTTTTCAAGGGGGAGATGTCATTCTGAAAAGCAAAAAACTTAAAGGCGCAAAAATAAATTTTAAATTTCCAAGCGTGGGAGCAACTGAAAATGTAATGATGGCTGCCTGCCTTGCTGATGGGGAAAGTGTAATAAGGAATGCAGCAAGAGAGCCTGAAATAGAGGATTTGGCTACAGTTTTAAATAAAATGGGCGCCAATATTCTGGGAGCCGGGAGCGAAATAATAAAGATAAATGGGGTCAAAAAGCTCAGTGGCTTTTCTCATGAAGTTATTTCAGATAGGATAGAAGCAGGCACCTTTATGATAGCTGCTAGCGCCCTCAATAGTGAAATTGCAGTGTATGGGGCAAGAAAAGAACACCTTGGAATTCTTTGTCGCAAATTAATTCTTAGTGGGGCAGAAATACACAATGGTAGAGATCATATATTAGTTCGCGCTCCTCAAAAAATAAAACCTGTAAGCATATACACAGGCCCTTATCCTCTTTTCCCAACTGATCTCCAAGCTCAATGGATGGCTTATATGTCTCTTGCGCAGGGCACATGTAAAATTAAGGAAAACATATTTGAAAATAGATTTATGCATGCGGCAGAGCTCATGAGAATGGGCGCAAAAATAGAATTAAAGGGAAATGTCGCGAATGTTTCATCTTCAAAAGGTTTAATTGGGGCGCCAGTTATGGCTTCAGATTTGAGAGCGGGAGCTGCTTTAATTATAGCGGCGATGGCTGCAAATGGCAAGTCAATAATAAAGAGGGTTTATCACATAGACCGCGGGTATGAAAAAATGGAAGAGAAATTATTTTCCCTTGGAGCTTCTATAAAAAGGGTTAAGGAATAATTTAATATGGAGTATAGGAAAATTGAACAACTGCTTCTTTCACGCCACGCGATAATAAAAAAAAATGGGATAGATTTTTTAAAGCCCATCTTTGAAAAACTTAGAAATCCACAAAATAAATTAGGGACAATTATACATGTCACTGGCACAAATGGGAAAGGGTCTACTTGCGCTTATCTTGAAAGCGCATTGAGAGCCTGTGGATATAAAACAGCTCTTTATACCTCGCCTCACATCTTTTCAATGAGAGAGAGAATAAAATTTAATGGCAGAGAAATAAGCGAAAAAGAGTTTGAGAATGTATTTAAAAAAACATATCCTCATTGTAAAAATCTCACTTTTTTTGAAATACTCACTGCTATGGCCTTTTGCTGGTTTGCTGAAAAAAAACCTGATTTTTCTATAATTGAAGTCGGTATTGGTGGATTGTACGACACAACTAATATAGTGGAAAATACAGCCATATGCCTTATTACTTCAATAGGACTGGATCACACTGATTTACTTGGAAAAGAGCCTGTGGATATAGCCTTTCAGAAAGCGGGAATAACAAAAAGAGGTTCTATTTGTATTTATCCGCCTATTTCAAGGAATGTGGCTGAAAAAATAAGAGAAACGGTTTTTTTAAGGGGAGGCAAGCCAAGGCAGGCAAGAGATATATTTAGTAGAAAAGAAGTCATAATAGAAAAAAGATGCCTTAAACTTTACAGTAAAAAAAGAGGCGTTTTTAAGGTTTCTCTCATAGGGGAGAAACAGGGACTCAATGTTTCTATGGCTCTTCTTGCTCTTGACGAGCTAAAAAAAAGTTTCCCTCTTATCAAAGAAACATCTATAAAAAGGGGTATTTCTCTGACCAAATTGCCAGCAAGATTTCAAGTTGTAAGAAAAAGGATTTCTGGCAGAAAAAAACTTTTTATAATTGACGGCGCCCACAATGAGCAAGCTATAAAAAGTCTCAATAAAACTTTTAAAATATCTGGCATAAAGCCTCAATCCTTGATCTTTTCCCTTATAAATACCAAAGATTATAAATCTATTCTTAGTCTTTTGCCAGATTTCAGAGATAAAATAATATTTACTAGAGTGGATTTTCCTAAGGCGATGGATCCGGTCATCCTTGCGGATGAGTACCAAAAAATAAATCCTAAAGCCGATATAGAAGTGATTCAAGATCCAGCCATAGCGATTAAAAGCGCATCAGAGTCTTCTGATATTATTTCTATATGCGGTTCTTTTTATCTTTCTGCCAGTTCTCTTGAAATTTTGGGGAGGAATAAATGAAAGCTGGTCTAGGTGTTGATATAGGCGGAACAAATGTAAAGATACTTGTTGTCAGAGAAGACAATAAAGTGCTTTTTCAAGATAGATTTAAAACTCATAGCGAAAAAGGAGTTAAAGATTTTTCTGTCAGGCTTGCGCTTAAAATAAAAGAAGCTGTAAAAGAGACAGGTCTTAAAATAAGCTGTGGCGCAATTGGAATGGCTGGAGATATAGACAGTGAAAAAGGCGTTTTAAGGTATTCCCCCAATCTTTCAGGATGGAAAAATGTTCCAATAGCTGATATTCTCAAAGCAAAGACTGGCCTTTCATTCAAAGTGGAGAATGATGCAAATATGGCCTCTTGGGGCGCATATGTGATAGAACTTAAAAGAAAATCTCTCAATATGGCGGCAATTACAATGGGAACTGGAATAGGGGGAGGACTTATTATTGGCGGAAAACTATATCATGGTTCTTCCTCGACTGCAGGCGAAATAGGACACATGATAATAGAAACAAATGGCAGACTATGCGGATGTGGAAATTATGGATGTCTTGAGGCATATTGTGGAAGCAAGGCTATAGTAAAAAGAGCACTTTCTAAAATAAAAGATAAAAAAGCATATAGAGACAAATATGGTGTTGGAGAAGAAAAAAAGATAAATGCGGAGGCTTTGTCTTGTGCCGCAAGTATGGGAGATAAAACAGCTCTTTTGGTTTGGGAAGAAACTGGTTTTTATTTATCAGTTGGAATAGGCAATCTCCTCATGCTTTTAAATCTTGATTCTGTCATTATAACAGGCGGTGTCTCCAAGGGGAAAAAATATTTTATGCCTGCGCTAAAAAAAGGGCTTGAGAGATATTCAATAAAAACTCCAATTAAAATTGCAAAGATATTTGTTTCTGATAACCCGGATCTAGGTTCACTTGGTTCTGCCCTTTTTGCTATGGAAAAGTAATGAGAAATTTTTTCGCTTTTCTACTTCTAATTATTCTTTGTTCTGGGATAAATGCTTTTGATATTGCCTCTATTTCAACAAATACAAAGAGAGTAGAGTTTGAGAGTGGCTTTGCTTCATACGACTCAAAAGGTTCAATTGTAAAGCTTAGCTCTTCTGTCCTTGTTCGTCAGGTATCAAAAGATGACATAATAGTTAGAACCATAAAATCCGAAGAATTGACCTTTAATGCTGATAAGACTCTGATAGTAATGGATTCAACTTTTGAAATAAATGATTCTACAGGAGTGATAAAAGCCGCTTCTGGATATTACAATTACTCATCGAATCAAGGAGAGATAAAGGATGGGGTTTCCTACATAGGGCGCTTCATATTGCGTGGCAAAAAAATAAATATTAAAGACGGCTCTTATTTATACAGGAATGCTTCTTTTACCACTTGTGATTTGCCGAATCCACATTACAGAATAGGAGCATACAAAATAAATCTCGTGCCAGGAAAATATTTTCTGGCATATAGCACAGTTTTTTATATTGGGAAAGTGCCGGTTTTTTATTTTCCGGTTATATATAAACCTCTTGGCAAAGGAACACCTGTACTCAGCCAGTTTTATCCGGGATATGATGAACGAAATGGTTTTTATATAAAATCAAACTATATATACAGATTTGATCTTTACACAAGATTTAAGGTATTTTTAGATTATTTTTCAAAAAAAGGTTTTGGAATGGGAACAGAGATCGATTACTACAGGCCAGAGAAAAATATAACAAGCCTGTCTTTCTATAGGATAAAAGAATATGGGGAGGATTCTCAAAGGTGGGGAATCAATGGCGGCACATGGCATTCACTTAAGAGTGGAGCGCAAAGCGCTTATTTCCAAACTTATGCTAGATTGCTTTCTGATCCTAAATTTAACAATGATTTTTTTAGATCAAATCCTTTTGCTGTAAGCTCTGACAAGCAAGGCGGAGCAGCTTTTACTTATAATACTGGTAAAACCACAACGAGACTTAGCTATTATACTAAATATGTTTCAATGAATTCTGATACTGGTTTTTATAAAGAGAATGAAACAGTTCCGCGTTTAGACTTTAATACGGCTCAAATTAAGATGCATGGTTTGCCTTTTTTGAATACATGGAGTTTTTACGCTGAAAATATAAAAGAAAACACTCCTTATTATCAGAAACGTTTCTATGGGGCATGGAATATTTCAATGCCTGTAAAAATATATGGCACATTCAATTTCTATCCAGAAATTTTTTACAGCCAGAATTTGGATATTTCAACATCATCTACTAATTCTGATCAATGGATAGGTCACTATGGCACAAGGTTGAATCTTAGAAAATCTCAGCATTGGGGGTCAATAGACATCAGCTTCTATTCCATGCGCAGGAACAGTATAAATAAAATGCAGCTTGATAGGTCTGCCTATGACAAAGGCGTAGAGAATCAGGAGCTAAACTATTCAATTTTCTGGATAAAGAGCTCAAATTCCTATTTGAGATTATCTTCAGGTTATGATTTGAAAAGCTATGATGATTATAAAAGTTTCAAGAAAAGAATGTTTCCGCTTAGTTTTGAGACATATATCGGTGGGCATGGAAAAGAAATTTTTGTTTATGATTCTTACGATATAGACAGGGGAAATAAGAGTTTTATTTCACAGTTAAATTTGGGGAACGAAAAAGACTATTTTTCAATGGGACTGGCCAATTATTCAGATGATAGCTCTAAATGGATAGTTTCAAATGGCCTTGGTTTTACTCTTCCTATTCGTGGAAATTGGAGAACAGAATTAATTCTTCGCTACTGTATAGATTCTGTTGATAAACGCTTTAATGCATATTTCTTTGAAAAATCTGCGGTTGTTTACAAGGATTTTCATGATTTCAGAACTAAATTCCATATAAGAACTAGAAGGGATGTTAAGGAATTTTTTTTATATATTACTCTTAAAATGAATGACCCTTATAGAAGTGATGAAGTATCTAAGAAAGCAGACTATTTCTGGCGTCCATGGAGAAAGCCTGGCGAAAATAGAGACTGATTTTATATAAATTTATATAATTGTTTGTATGGAGGAAAAATGAAAAAGAGATTGTGGCTTATTACAGGTGGAGCTGGTTTTATAGGATCAAATATAACAGAAGAGTTATTAAAAAGGAAGGAAAAAGTTAGAATATTTGACAATTTCTCTGCAGGTAAAATGGAGCATATAGAAGAGTTTAAAGATAAAATAGAGATTGTAAAAGGCGATTTAAGGAATCCATCTGACATAAAAAAAGCTATAAAAGGAGTTACATATGTTATACACCAGGCAGCTATGAGATCTGTCCCAAAATCGGTAGATAATCCTGTAGATGCAAATGATGTGAATATAACAGGCACATTGAATCTTCTTATAGCAGCCAGAGATGCCAAAGTCAAAAGAGTGGTGTATGCTTCCTCAAGTTCTGTCTACGGCGATAACAAGGTTTTCCCTCAGCATGAAGATCTAAAAACATCCCCAATCTCTCCATATGCTGTAAGTAAATTAGCCGCTGAAAATTATTGTGTAATGTTTTCCAAAACTTATGGGCTTGAAACTGTTTCTCTAAGATATTTCAATGTGTTTGGCCCTAAACAGGATCCAGAATCTCTTTATTCGGCTGTCATCCCCAAATTCATCGAATTGGCCGCCGCAAAGAAACCTATTGTCATACACTGGGATGGAAAGCAATCAAGGGATTTTACCTATGTGAAAAATGTAGCAGAAGTTAACATATTGGCGGCTTTAAATAAAAAAGCGGCGGGCAAAGTTTATAATGTAGCAGTGGGAAACACCATTTCTCTTCTTGAAATAGTGAATATGCTTGAAGAGATATGTGGATATAAACTTGAGAGAACTTTCACTCCAATGCGCAAGGGGGATATAAGAAAAACTTGGGCAGATGTAAGAGCTTTGAGAAGAGATTTCGGTTACAAGCCTTCAGTTTTATTTAAGGAAGGTTTAATAAAAACATGGAACTGGTTTACAAGAGGGAAAATTAAATGATATTTTACAAGGATAAAAACAGCGCAGGTTGGATAGAGGTTATATGTGGTAGTATGTTTTCGGGCAAGACTCAAGAGCTTATAAGGCGAATTAAACTTGCCACAATAGCAAAGCAGAAAGTGCAGGTTTTTAATTCATACCTAGACACTCGATATGCAAAAGAGCATATAGTTTCCCACGATAAGAATATGCTTAAAGCTGTAGCTGTAAAAAACGGAAAAGAAATATTGAAAATTGTTGAAGATGATACTAGGGTTATAGGCATAGATGAAGCTCATTTTTTTGGAGATGATATAGTTGATGTGGCAAATAAGCTAGCCAATGATGGGAAAAGGGTGATTGTTGCAGGCCTTGATATGGATTATCGTGGAGAGCCATTTTTAAATATGGCTAAGATAATGGCTGTCGCAGAGTATGTGACTAAAAATCTTGCCATATGTATGGTGTGCGGAGATCCAGCCCATTACAGCCAAAGATTAAACGAGAGTTCTAAAAGAATAGTTGTTGGCGCTCAAGATAAATACGAAGCTCGTTGTAGAAAGTGTTTTAAGCCAGAGAAATGATATGTATTTAAGCGACAAAACCCCAAATTTTAAAGATTTTTTTAGTTTGGGAGAGAATCTTGATTTTTCAAATAGATGGCTGGCTTTGGCTGAGATGATACCGTGGGAGAAAATAGATGATGTGTATTCTAAAAATTTTTCTGCAAATAGTGGCAGAAGAGCCATGGATAGCAGGCTTGTCTGTGGCCTTTTTCTTGTAAAGCACATAAAAGATCTCTCTGATGAAGAAACTATAAAAGAATACGAGGAGAATCCGTATATACAGGCTTTTTGTGGTCGAATACACTTTTCAAAAGAAAGCGGTTTTTCTGTTTCACTTCTCTCAGATAGAAGAAGGCGTCTTGGGGGGGAATTCTGGGACTTTTGGAATTATCAAGTTTTGCCTATTTTAGATGAGCAAAAAGTTTTTAAGTATTACAGAAATAAAAAAGATGAATCATGTTTTTTTTGTGAGTTTTTAAAAAAAATAAAAGAAGGGATTCTTTCTCTAAAAAAAGCAACTTGAAAAGCATCAAGACATGTATAGAGATTTGCTGGTTTTTGAATAGCTAAAAGTTTGCTATGCTTTTTCCTTACTTGCTCCATGAAGGAGTATATGAATTTCCTCTTAGGTTCTCATTTAGTGGGTGAGGGGCGCTTCCATCTAAATCCATTAGAAATATTTCTCTTCTGCCTCGTCTTGTGGATGTGAAAAGTATAAATCTTCCATCAGGTGAAAAACATGGGTCTTCATTATCACCTTCATTTCTTGTGAGTCTTTTTATTTTGCTTCCAGTGGGATCTGTTAAGAAAATATTCATCTTTTCTCTGACAGTTTCTCTTCCTGAAAAAACTATCCATTTCCCATCCAGAGACCAATTAGGAGAGTCTGCCCAGTTAAGTCTTGTTATCTTTCTTGTTTTTCCTGATTCAAAATCATAAATATGTAGCTGAGGATTTCCAGATATGTCGCTTACAAATGCTATTTCCTTACCATCTGGCGAATAGGTTGGAGAAGAACTTATGGAAAATTTTTTTATCAGTTTTTTAAGTTTTTTGGTCCTGGTCTCCAATATATATATTGATGGGTCAGACCCCCTTGAAAGCGTAAGCGCCATATTAAGTCCGTCGGGAGAAAATCCTCCAGACATATTGAGTCCTTGGTATGTGGAAAAAGGAGAGATTTTTCCTTTTCTTAAGTCTATTTCGTAAATATCTGGATTTCTTTTTTTGTATGTTGTGTAGTATATCTTATAACCCTCATTGTCCCAAATTGGCAAGAGAGATATGCTTCTATGATTTGTAAGCCTTACAAGATTTTCACCATCATAATCTGACATGTATATTTCTTTAAAACCAGTTGAGTCATTTGAAAAAGCTATCTTGCTTGCCGCTATACCTTTCTTGCCAGTGATGGCAAAAATTATGTCATCTGAGAATATATGAGCCGCTTTCCTCATTGAGGAAGGAGAAAATGTATATTTCTTTTGAAGAATTTGTTCCCCAGATGGGAGTTTGAAAAGGTATCCTTTCATTGATATAACTGATGAAGAGTAGTCTATTTGAGAAAATATATAGTAGTTCGAATTTTTTGAAAATTCTTTAAAAGCTTTTTTGGAATATTCTAGAGATAGAGGATTTAATGGCTCTTCATTTATTTCAAGGTATCGAGAATATAGCAGGTCTGCTCTAACCGTTTCTCTAATGCTTATTGCTGTTTCAATAGCGCCTTGCTCTTGAGTTGTTGGCTTAAATGAAGCGAGAAAAATTTTTTGGGTAGGTTCAGGTGAAAGCTCTACTCCTATATAAACATCCGTTTGGGCATTTAGAAAGTTGAAAAAAAACAAAAATGAAATTAAAAACTTAATTCGCAGATGATTTTCTGGCATTTTTATTTGATTTATTTACAACTTCTTCTTTCTTCAATATTTCCTTTGCAATTTTAGCTTCGGAACCCGAAGGGAAATCCTTTAGTATTGATTTCAAATATTTTAGAGCCTCTTTCTTTTTATCATTATCCTTAAAGGAAAGTAGGCATTGAGAATATTTTAGCCTGACATTTGGTGTTTTGGCATAATTTGGGTATTTCTCAAGTATCTTAGCATAGAAAATAGAGGCCTCTTTATAATTTTTTTGAGAAAAAAGTATTTCGGCGCTATAAAAATAGGCATTGTCAGCATTTTCGCCATTAGGATATTTCGTCAAATATTCACTGAAGAGTTTAAGAGCTTCTGACTGTTTCCCGGATGAATATATTGCAACAGCTGAGGAATAAAGTTTGGATGGCATTATTGTTTTTTCCACATCTTCCTGTTGTTTTTGGACTCTTTGCCCTATATAGTTTATCTTTTTATCTGTCATAGCGCCGTATTCATCTATCTTGGATGAAAGTCTGTCTATATTCAAAGAAAGATCTTTCATATTCTCATTGGAAGCATTGAGGGAAGCATTGAGATTGTCTATTTTAAGGATGAGGTCTGCTTGATTTTTTTGCATAGTTGAAAGATTTGTGTTTAGATCATCTATCTGGCTTTGTAGCAGTAGCATATCATTTTGAGTTGCCATGCATCCATAAATGAAAAAACAGGAAGAAAAAAGGAAGATATTCTTCATTGTATGTTCACCTTTGTCTCAGCCCTTCTGTTTTTTGCCCAACATTCCTGAGAGCTTTCATTGCAGAGAGGGTTTTCCTCACCATAAGATATGGTGCCTATAGAATTTTCAGGCACGCCAAGTCTTATGTAATAATCTTTGACCACATTGGCTCTTTTTTGTCCAAGAGCTAAATTGTATTCGACGGTTCCTCTCTCATCGCAATGACCTTCTATTAGAACAGTCAGTTTTTTCTCTTTTAGTATCCCGGCATTAGCACTTAAAATTTCAATTGCCTCTGGCGTGAGTTCATATTTGTCAAAATCAAAAGTTATAGTCTTTATCCCTTCATGAGATGTGAATTCTGGATTTCTAATATCTGCTTCATTTGCATTTGGGACTTCTTCTAGAGTGGAGGATGAGGTAATGACAGATGAAGAAATGTCTTCAACTTTTTCAACGGTTTCATCTGTTGTTTCAGCTGCTTTTTTTATATCTTCTTTCTTCACATTTTTCTTATTGCACCCAACTGAAAAGGCTATAGCAGAAATGAGTATAAACGAGAATAATGTTTTCATAAAACCTCCAGAACTGAAAAAACTACTAACTCACATCATTATACCATATATTTCATACATTCTAACTCAGGACAAAAAATCGAATCAAATCAAAAATAACCTAACTAAGTCATAAATTACAAGTTCTCTATATAAAGCGCGAGCAAGGCTCTGGGATGAGTCGCTCTGGCTTAAATTTGAGGGTATTTGCCACTGGCAAACAGGTCCGGATTGTCTGAACAGCAAAACATTGCCTTTTGCCGTGAGTTGGTTACTGCCGAATGATTTCGGCTATGTCTTTAATCGACCGCTTATGAGAGAGAAGAGCCTTGCAAGCGCTTCGTTTAGATTCATTTATTACTCGACAGGAAAAATGATAAAATCTACTATAATGGATCAGAGTGAAACAAAAAATAAAAAAGATATCAGACTGTTAAGAGTAAAGGATGAGATAGATAAGGTTTTATCTTCTATAGAACCGGATGTTTTTGATTATAAAAAATCACAATATTTGCCGCTTGGAAAAGCAATACGCTCTAGATTTTCCTTTTTGATGGGGGATTCGCTTGCTGTTCAAGAAGATAAAAGTTTGGATTTAGCTTTTTGCTCTGAAATAGTTCATAATGCTTCCTTGCTTCACGACGACTGCGTAGATGAAGCTATTGTGAGAAGGGGAAAGCCGACTGTAAATTCTACTATAGGAATTAACAGAGCTATATTGCTTGGCGATTTAACGATGGTTATAGCTTTTAATCGTGCTGAAAGGATTTCCTCAGAGGTAGCTTCTCAGCTTGTTTTTACGGTTCGCAAAATGGTGGAAGGAGCTATGCTTGAGGAAAATTCCAAGTGGAAGATAATAGATGAGAAAACTTATAAGAGAATAGTTTCAGGCAAAACATCTGCTCTATTTAGGTGGATTTCAGTTTCTTCAGCTTTTTTACAAAAAGAAAGGATTTTTGAAAAAGTTGTCAAAATATCTGAAAACTTTGGTTTGGCTTTTCAGATAATAGATGATATTATAGATATTGAAAATTGTAGCGACTCAGGCAAAGAGTGTTTTAAGGACATACTTGAAGGCAAAATTACAATGCCGACAATCCTTGCTTTAAATGATGAAAAATTTGCCGATCTAAATAGGTCAGAATTGAATGAATTTTTTTCTCAACCGTTGAAGGATCATGCTCTGGCTATGAAGATAGCATTGAGAATAAAGGATTGTGGCTATACAATGTCGGCTAGAAAAAAAGCTGAAACTTTAATAGAAAGCATAAGAGAAGATGTCCTATCTCTTCCACAAAGAAATCATGCCCTTGAACTTTATGGATTTATGATTGGATTATGCCAGAGAAATAGGTAGTCTGTCGATGTCCCCAACTCTTGAAAGCCTTGATGACTTCTGTTTTGCTTTTTGCTTTATATATTCTTCTTGCTTGATTGAGGCATACTTCCTGCAGTTTCCTTGGCAAGTAGTTACTTACATTTCTTAATTTATGCGCCCAA
>DYLH01000041.1:0-10242 GCA_020722185.1 Candidatus Avelusimicrobium gallicola
CGGTAGCTGAAGTAAAGCGGAAAGATTTACATCGCCACAACCGCCTATTTCTTTTAATTTTTACTTTTTTTGTGAGATTTATAACTTGGACGTGATGGGGATCGAACCCACGACCTCCTCGTTGCGAACGAGGCGCTCTCCCAGCTGAGCTACACGCCCAAAATGTCTAAATTATTTTAGCATTTTTCTCTTTCATATTTTATATAATTTTGTTTACATAGATCTGATAAAAGCAGTTCTAAATTGATTGATTTTTGGCATTTTTATAGGAGAACATATGGCAAAAGATTATTTCCCTCTTAAAGAAAAAACAAGATATGAGTATTCATATAAAAGTAGCGAGTTTGATGGAGAAGCTATTGTTTTTATAGATATATTGAAAGTAAATAAGAAAGGAGATAAACAAGTTGCGAATGTTCGTATGACTTTTACTTTGAGAGACACAAATGTCAATGAGTACAAGATAAAAAAAGACAAAAAATGGGTTATTACTGAAGACGGCATAGTGATAGGCGGAAGAAAGGAATTTCCATTGCCCGTAAAAGAAGGAATAAAATGGGATGAGTACCCAGATGCCAATGAGATAGTTTCTATTACTGACAAACTTTCTATTAAAGCCGGAAAATTTACAGATTGCATGAAAGTACTTACAAGAATAGCTGGAGGAGATGCTGGAACTGCTGTGAGATATTATGCTCCCGGTGTGGGATATATTTTTGAGGATTATTCTGCCGAAGATAAAACCTGCAAGGTTGAGTTATTGTCTATAGGGAATGTGCCAGAAGAAAAGAAAAAGGAGAAGAAGTAAAAATGAAAACTTTAACAATAAAACAATTGCTTCAAAAAGATTCTACACTGCAGGATGTTAAAGTACAGGGTTGGGTTAGAACAAGAAGGGATCTTAAAAGTCAATCTTTTGTGGAGCTAAATGACGGCTCGTGCAGGCAGAATTTGCAACTTGTGATAGATAACTCTAATCCCTCTTTTGAGAAGATACTTCCAGATCTTGTGAATGGCGCAGCTATTTATGCTGAGGGAGATTTAATAATTTCCCCCGCCAAAGGTCAGAAATATGAATTATCAGTAAAAAAAATGGAGCTTTATGGACCGTCCTCTCAGGAAACATATCCTATACAAAAGAAAAAAACTTCAGATGAATTTTTAAGAACAGTGGCGCATTTGAGAGCCAGAACTAATAAATATTCTTCAATGCTGAGAATAAGGTCTGAACTTTCATTTGCGATACATAAATATTTTAGGGATAATGGTTTTTTTTATGTCCATACCCCCATAATAACTGCTTCAGACTGCGAGGGCGCTGGCCGAATGTTTAATGTTACCACATTTGACACTTCCAAACCTATGGAATTCCCCCTGACAAAGGATAAGACAACAGATTTCTCAAAAGACCTTTTTGGCAAGAAAACTTTTCTTACGGTTTCAGGTCAGCTTGAGGGTGAAACTATGGCCCTCTCTCTTGGAAAAATATATACTTTTGGGCCAACTTTTAGAGCTGAAAATTCTAATACTTACAGGCATGCGGCAGAGTTTTGGATGATCGAGCCAGAAATAGCTTTTTATGATATTTACGATGATATGGATCTCGCTGAAGATTTTGTGAAAAAAATAACTTCCCATGTCAGGGAACATTGCGCTTCTGATATTGAGCTTTTTTCCAAGTTTTTAGATAAAGATCTGCCATCAACTCTTTCAAACATTATAGACAATTCATATGAGCGTCTTGCATATACAGATGCTGTGTCAATACTTGAGAAAGAAAATTCTCGCTTTGAGGCAAAAGTTTCATGGGGAGTTGATCTAGCAAGCGAGCATGAGAGATTCTTGACAGAAATATATTTCAAAAAACCAGTAATAATGTATAATAAACCAAAAAATGTGGCCGCTTTTTATATGAAGTTAAATGATGATGGCAAAACTGTTCGCGGTATGGATTTGCTTGTGCCAAGAATAGGGGAGCTTATTGGCGGAAGCGAGAGAGAGAATAGACTGGATGTTCTTGAAAAGAAAATGGATGATTTCAAGATGAACAAAGAAGCTTATTGGTGGTATTTAGACCTTAGGCGTTTTGGTTCTGTGCCGCACGCTGGTTTTGGACTTGGTTTTGAGAGAATGATGATGTTGATTACTGGAATATCCAATATAAGAGATGTATGTTGCTATCCAAGAGTTCCAGGCTATGCCGAGTTTTAATCTTAAAGTTCTCCAGTCGAGAAACTAGGCGCTTTGCTATTTAGGATTTTTTTATATCTTGCTTAAAACTTCCTTTGCGAGTTTCATTTCTTGATAGGATGCCCCATAGTCAATGATTGTGGTTTTCAAAACTGGTCTGGAAATAACTTTAACCAATACTCCATCTGCTTGCGCTTGAAATATGTATTCTATCAAAGTACCTATCGTTTTAAATGAAATTGGAGTTCTGAAAACTATCATATCGTCTTTTTCTTCATTTATTTTTATTTTTCTCTCAGCATAGAAATTTTTTAAATGATTTTTTATTGCATACACAGGAGCTTTTTTAATTTCTTCATATTCATAGAAAGTTTTCAATGTCTCTCCTGATTTAAGACCAAGTGATTTGCCAGCAATGAAATTTATCAGCCCTATAATTGTAAATGAAATTCCGCCAAAAAAACCATAAATCAAAGATTCAAACATTACATTAGGTTTGTAATTGTTAAATATTAAGTGAACAAAAAAGAGTATTCCAAATCCAATAGAAAAAAGTTTTAAATATGTCATTTTGCCTCCGCCTTTTGTTTATAAAGAGTGATGTCTTGAAAAAGGAAAATTATGCCATTTACCTTACCCTTTTCATCTTTGACAACCACGCAAGAATATCCAAAAGTTTTTCCTTTATAAATCATTTCCTGTCGGGCAAGGTTTTTCCCATCTTTCATTAGTAATTTCAATTTTTTAAATATAACTTTATCAATATCCTTAATCGACGGATTTTTGTTGTTAATTTTCAAAAGTTCTATCGCTTTTGGATTCACAAACAAAAGCTCTTCTTTTGAGCTAATTGCCATAAGTCCAGAAGAAAGACTATTAACTATTTTTGCGAGATAATCACATCTATGCCCAAGCTCTTGAGTAAGGGTCTTGTTTTTTAATTCTACAGCTAGATGTCTGGCTATTATTGTTAAAGCTTTTAAATCTTGGATTGTAAAATTTGTTTTTGAATTAAACAGCTCTATGGCGCCTAAAATTTCCTCCCCGATATAAACAGGTATAAGAAGTAAAGAGTTTAAGGATATCCCGAGTCCACTAAGTGGATGTTTAAGATGAGCTATCCTCTTATCTGAGGCTATATCATCGCATTTAAGAGGAATTTTGTAATCTACAGCCCAGCTTAAATAACTGCTTTCTATGCTAAAATCTAGGCCTTTTATTATTTCAAAATCTATTCCAAAACAGGACATCAAAGTCGATTTTCCCCCTTTTATCTTGAAAAATAGCCCTATTCCCGCGCTTGTATGCTTTCCCAGCTCTTTTGCCAATGAATGAAAAAGCATACTTTCATCTGCTATAGTGTGTATTTTTTCTTCTATCGCGTATATCATTTTGTAATGATATAGACCAAGTTCTGTTTTGTCATTCATTTTTTATACCCTTAAGCGAAAAAAACGAAGTCAATAGCATTATGCACCCAAACAATAGTACTATTTTAAAACTTTTTAGAAAGCCATACAAGTTTAAGTTGAAACATAGCTATCTTACATTTATTATAATTTATTATGTTGAAGTGAGGTATAAATAAAATATGCAAAGAGAAAAATCTATTGAGCTTCTTAGAAAATATCTAAAAAGCGAAAACCTTATAAAACATTGTCTTGCTTCAGAGTCCGTAATGCGCAGTCTCGCCAAAAAACTTAATGCCGATGAGGATCTGTGGTCTGCGGCAGGTCTTATCCATGATATAGATGTTGAGTTGACTTATGGCAAGCCAGAAATGCACACTTTAGAGGCTGAAAAGATACTTATTCAAGAAGGATATCCATCAGAACTGATTGAAGCGGTTAAAATGCACAATGATGCAGCTACTGGCGGGAAAAAGAGAGAAACCCCCTTTCATATAGCTTTGGCCGCTGGAGAAACCATAACGGGATTGATAATAGCTTGTGCTTTGGTTTTGCCTGATAAAAAGCTTTCTTCAGTGAAGCCTTCCTCAGTTTTGAAAAGGATGAAAGATAAGCGTTTTGCGGCTGGAGCAAGGCGAGAAATAATAATGGAGTGTGAAAAATTGGGAATAAAACTTGAAGATTTTGTGGATATAGCTCTTAAAGCTATGCAGGGGATATCCTCAGAACTTGGGCTTTAGTAAACAGTCTTTTTCCCATTTTCCAAAAGCCAACTTTTTATTTTCGAGATGTTTTAACTTCAGTCTCATTTTTTCAGATATCTTTGATGGCTTTTCTTTTGCCCATGGGGTTCCGGGAAGCGGAGTAAAATAATGAGTGTGTATAATCGCACCCATACTTGAAATCTTTTCGATAAATTCAATATTCATTTCCACATCTTCCTCTTCTTCTTCAGGGAGTCCGAATATAAAATCCACAACAGGAGTAAATTTTTCTTTAAGACAAATCTCTATAGCAGACATAGCTTGTTTACTGTCATGCCCTCTATGGCAGTGTTTTAACATTCTGTCAGAGGCGCTTTGCGCTCCTATGGTCAATTGTTTATTGTCGCAGTATTTTTTTATTATAGCAAGAGATTTTGAGGTTATTCTCTCAGGTCTTATTTCACCGGGGAAAGTTCCAAAAAATATTCTTCCATTTTCAGGCAGGGATCTCTTTACGCTTTTAAGCATCTCTTCCACAGTTTTGAGATCTGTTTTGCCATCACTAGATCCATATGAAAGAGCGTCTGGGGTTAAAAATCTTATGTCATTTAAGCCAAGTTTTTTCATCTGTGATACTTGTTCTAAAATTTTGTCTATGTTCCTGTGTCTTAGAGAAGTTCCAAAAAGATAAGATGTTTGACAAAATCTGCAGGCATAAGGGCATCCTCTTGTTATTTCAATTGGGCCAAAACGCATAAATTTCTTTGAAAAAGAAAGATAGTCATTTAAGTTTGCCTTTATGGAACTATGAAATATCTTTTCATTGGGCAGAATATCTTTTTCAAGAGAGCGTAAAAAAGAAGTAAAAGTTATTTCCCCCTCACCCTTAAAGACATAGTCAAAACCTTTCTCTATCGCCTCATGTGGCAAGGCGGAAGGATGCGATCCTCCAGCTAAGAAGATGGTTTCTTTTTTGTTTTTCTTTGAGAGCCATTTATAGACTGATTCACTTTGGGCTGTTGCAAAGGAAATACAAATAACTTTAAGTCCACTCAATTCTTCAATTTTTTTGTCTATTTGACTTAAATCCTTGCAAAGAAAAATATTTTCTAAATTATTATTGGCGCTTTCCATTGCGCCAAGCAGTGAATTTACAGAATAGCGATTGACCCTGTCATAAAGAAATATTATTGAAAAATTTTTCATTAGCTTTTAGGTAAAGCTCTCTGGCTTTGTATGAACTTCTTACAAGAGGTCCAGAGAGAACTGCTTTAAACCCAAGAGAAATAGCGAAAGATTCATAAGTGGCAAATTCTTCAGGAGAGTAAAATTTTTTTACTTTCCAATGAGAGTTGGAAGGCGGAATATATTGTCCTATATTCAATATATCGCATCCAGTTGTAGCTAGATCTTCTATTGTTTTTCTTATTTCACTATCAGTTTCTCCAAGCCCAAGCATAAGGCCAGATTTAACAAGAACATTCAAATTGATTCTTTTTGATTGCTTAAGAATCATAAGAGAAGTTTTATAATTGGCTCCTTTTCTTACCCTTTCATAAAGCCCTGAGGCCATCTCTATATTGTGAGCTAAAACAGATGGATTTTCAGATAAAACTATTTCAAGAGATTTTAAGTCTCCCTTGAAATCGGGAATAAGCGGCTCGGTGCCAGTACCGGGAGATTTCTTCTTTATCTCACTTATAACTCTGGCATAATGTCTGGCTCCCCCATCTGCTAAATCGTCTCTTGTAGGAGATGTGAAAACTGCATATTTAAGCTTCCATTTTGCCACAAGGTCGGCCACTCTTGAGGGCTCTTCTTCATCTATTGGCAGCGGCTTAGCTGATTTTTTTACGGCGCAAAAACCGCAATTTCTCGTGCAGATGTCGCCAAGTATTAGGAATGTGGCTTCACCGCTTTTAAAGCAATTTCCCTTGTTTGGGCAGAGCGCCTCATCGCAAACAGTATGAAGTCTATAAGCTTTAAGATCTGAAGCTGTGGCTGATGCAGAATATCCCCTTAAATCTTTTTTATTCTTTCTTACTTCATTTACTATCCAGGATGGATAATTCATATTTCCTCTTCTTATTATTTTTCAAGCCCAACAATTTTTATTCCCAATTCTTTTAACTGCTTTTCTGAGACTTTAGATGGCGATTCAGTCATTAAGCATGAAGCGCTTGTCGTCTTGGGGAAAGCAATAATGTCTCTGATTGAATTCACCCCGCATATTATAGCTACTAGTCTATCAAAGCCTATGCCTATTCCGCCATGTGGCGGGGCGCCATATTTAAGGGCATTTAATATCATTGGAAAACGAAAATACATTTCTTCTCTGGAATATCCCATCAAAGAAAATATCTTTTCTTGTATTGAGAGGTCATGATTCCTCACAGAGCCAGAACCAAGCTCCACTCCGTTTAAGACAAGATCGTATTGATAAGATTTTACAAGTCCTGGATTTGAATCAAGCAGTGGCTCGTCCTCTTTGATAGGAGCTGTGAATGGATTATGTGTAAAAGTCCAATTGCCTGTCTCTGGATCTTTTTCAAGTAGTGGAAAATGTCTGACCCACAAGAAAGCGTGTTTTTTAATTTTGGGAGGATTTGTTTTTTCTATTATGGAATTTCTAAGTGTTCCAGAATATTTGTTTAATGCTTCTTTTGTGTCTGCAAGTATGAATACAATATCTCCATCTTTCAGGAGTAGTTTCCCTTTTAGGTCGGCAAGCTCCTTTTCAGAAATAAATTTTCCAATTCCGCCATCAGCTTTGCCGTCTTTAATCTTAAAGTAAGCCAGTCCTCTGGCCCCATTTTTCTTAAGCAATTCTGTAAGCTTGTCAATTTCGGATCTGCTATACACAGAAGCTGATTGCTCGGCTTTTATTGCTTTTATCTCTCCTCCGCTTTTAAGTGTTGTGGAAAAAACATTAAAAGAGCTTGAGGCAAAAATATCTGAAATCTTCTCAAATTTAAGGCTATATCTCAAATCTGGTTTATCCGAGCCGTAGAGAGACATTGCCTCATCATATTCTATTTCCGGGAATGGTATCTCTATTTTTTCTGAGAGAAAAGAAAAAATTCTTTCCATCATCCCTTCCACCACATCGGCAACATCTTTTTCATCCACAAAAGACATTTCCATATCTATTTGAGTATGCTCTGGCTGTCTGTCCGCTCTTAAATCTTCATCTCTAAAATTTCTTGCCAATTGAAAATATTTATCCATACCAGCTATCATCAATATCTGTTTAAAAACTTGTGGAGATTGGGGCAGGGCGTAAAATGTTCCGGGATTTATTCTCGATGGGACAAGATAATCTCTTGCTCCTTCAGGTGTTGATTTTGTAAGTATGGGGGTTTCCACCTCATTAAAGTTTTTTTCATAAAGATAAGATCTCACAATATTTGCTATTTTCCCCCTCAATACAAGGTTTTTGGCTATTGATTGGCGCCTTATGTCTAGATATCTATATTTAAGCCTTGTCTCCTCGCTTACCCCAGCGTATTCTCCGAGGTCAAATGGCAATTCAGCGCTTTTACTTAGGACCTGAAAGGAAGATGGAATAATCTCAATCTCGCCAGTGGGATTATTTTTGTTCTCATTGCCTTCCGGTCTTTTGGAAACTTCTCCTTCAATTCTTAGCACATATTCATTTTTAACTTCTTCTGCCAATTTAAAAAAAGCATTTGAAGGATTTATGGTTATTTGAGTTATCCCATAAAGATCTCTTAAATTTATAAAAAGAACTCCCCCGTGATTTCTTTTTGAATCTACCCACCCACAAAGCGAAACCTTGTTCCCTAAATTTTGTAAGTTTAATTCTCCACAAGTATGAGTTCTCATCATAAATGCTCCTTTCTGGTTCTCTGAAAAAGTCTAACGGAAAGTTGTTTTATCTAGTCAAAAATGAACACTAAGGGTTCTGACCAGTTCTTCCTTTTTTACTCTTTTCTGTTCTTTTGATTTCAAATCTTTTAATGTTACTTCTTTGGCATTGGCCTCGTCTTTTCCTATTATTACCGCAAAAGCTGCCATACTTTTATCCGCAGACCTCAATTGAGATTTGAAACTGCGGGAAAAATCGGAGAAATCGCATGGGATTAAATTTTTTCTCAAATCACAGAGTATTTCAAAAGCATATTCGGATAATTCCTTGTCCATAGATACAATAAAAGCTAGAGGATTTGAGACAAAATCGCTCCATTTTTTTTCAAGCAGAATTGCCACTCTGTCCACTCCCATAGCCCATCCCACAGATGGCGCGTCTGGTCCCCCCATAGATTTTATAAGATTGTCATATCTGCCTCCGCCAGCTATGGCGTCTTGCGCTCCTATTGATGTGTTCTTGAACTCAAAAACAGTTCTTGAATAGTAGTCAAGTCCTCTGACCATTCTGGGATTCTCCACATATTTAACTCCTGAAATAGATAGAGCTTTTTTGAACTCTTCATGGTGCTTTGAGCAAGATTCACAGAGAGAAATTTTTGGGAAATCCACAAACTTATCTGCGTCAACTTTGCAGTCAAGCGTTCTCAAAGGGTTCTTTTCCATTCTTTCTTTACACCATTCGCAAAGGCCTTCTTTTCCTTTCAAATAAGAAAGCAGTTCCTCTCTGTATTTCTTTCTGCATTCAGAGCAACCGAGAGAATTTATTTCAAGAACAAAATTTTCAATTCCAAGTTTTTTCAGTATTTCATATAGCATAGACACAGATTCAGCATCGCTATAAGGAGATTCTGCGCCTATATTTTCAGCGCCAATTTGTTCAAATTGTCTATAACGTCCCGCCTGAGGCCTCTCAGCTCTGAACATATCAGCTATATAAAAATATTTTGAATTTTTACCCGTCTGACTGAGATTATTATTTATATATGCTCTCGCCACTCCCGGAGTCCCCTCTGGTCTCAGTGCTATATCTCTTTGGGAGGCATCTTTGAATCTATACATCTCTTTTTGAACTATATCAGTGGTCTCGCCAGTAGATTTTAGAAATAAATCGTAGTATTCAAGCGCTGGGATTCTCAATTCATCATAGTTGTAGAGTGAAAAAACTTCTCTTGCCGCTTTTTCTATTGCATAAAAAACATTTGATTGTGGAGGAAGAATATCCCTGAATCCCCTTATGGTTTGTTGAGCCATTATTTCCCCGCCATAGAAGCAAGCCTTGCTTCATCTTTTATTATCAAAACTCCATTGTAGTAATCTATGACAGAACTCTTTTTTAAAGTGTTTATCGCTCTACACACTGGCACTCTTGTCGTGCCTAGATAACTGGCAATTTCTGTCTGATTTATTCTTATTTCTTTTTGATTTGAATTGTTTTCTTTTATTTCAAGTATTGCGGCGGCAAGTCTGCCCAATATATTGTGAAATAGCATAGCCTCTATTTCCTTATCAGCTCTGGCTAGTCTGTCTGCGAGAGAATAAAGAATTTTGATTGTTAAATTTGGATTTTTCAGAAGATATTTTTCAAAATTTTTCTTTGATATAACATAAAGCTCGCTGTCTTCTATGGCTTTGGCTGAAGCCGATCTGGTGCCGCATCCAAGCAAAGACATCTCTCCAAAAAAATTGTTTTTTCCTATAAATGCTATGGTTTTTATCTTGTTTCCTATGGAGCTAAATATTTTTATTTTCCCGCTTTTTACAACGAAAAAATGACTGCCCATTTCGTTTTTGTTGAAAATTAGAGAATTCTTCGCATATTTTTTGATAGAGCCTATTTTTTCTATTTTTTTTATATCGGATTCTGAAAATTTTTTAAGCAAATCAACTTTTTTAAGAATTTTCCCAAACATTAAAATCTCCTTTAAACAGATATATTTGTAGTATCCATTTTGTAAGATATATTATACAAATTTGAAAAGGAGGTTTTATGGATGCTGTGGAAAACATAAAAGGAAGGAGATCTGTAAATTATTTTGATGCCTCATTTA
>DYLH01000041.1:10342-13679 GCA_020722185.1 Candidatus Avelusimicrobium gallicola
TATTGTGCCTGTAATCATAGCGGCTGGTAAGCTTTCGCCTTCAGCCAAAATTTTGCCAAGGGCATGGAGAAAGGCGCTAAAGGATTTTTCCGCAATAGTGTGAAGTAAGCCCGGATTATTTTCCGTCGAAGGAAAAACTATTCAAATCAATCCCTTTTGAGTTTTCTATAAAGGAATATGTCTCTTTTTGTATTGAATTTGTGTCTGGATCCCTGCTTGCCCCCTCAAGAGATGGGATATAATCTGATATAACAGAGATTTTGGTGACATCCTCGCCTCTTCCTTCATCCTGTCCCACTCTATAAGATACTGTGCATCCAGCCGGGCTTCTCTCAAAATCTGTGTCTCCTCTTACTAAAACTCCTTCTATGAGATTTGTTATCGCATTGAAAACAGGAGAACCAGAATTCCCGCCAAATGTGTCTAAATTGGCCACAAAATAACCTTCTGGATTTGGATCTCTTACAGTGGCGTCATCAGCAAGTTTTACTGGAAGTCCCACTGGATGCCCAATCACAAACAGAGGTGCGCCTTTTTGTATAAACGAGGATCTGTTTATTGCAAGTGCCTTGTGTCCAGAAACCTTGCGGTCAAGCCTTATAAGCGCATAATCAGGTCCAAGCCCAACACCTTCAGGATTTGTTGGAGTAGGTTCTGGACCAACATTTCTTTTGATTATCTGCTTGCAGGAATAAACTTCGCTTTCTGGCAATATGGTCTCAGCCTGAGCATTGGGCGCCTTTACGGCATAACCAAAAACAAATTTTGTAGTGGCGCATTTCGCTTCATCCGTTATGCAATGCCCCGCCGTTAGTATCATATCATCTGCGACTAAAGATCCTGAACAAAAAGCGCCTATCGGCTGTTCTCTGAACTTTTCGTCAGGGCATAAATTCAATCTTTCTCCAAAGTTTATTGTTTCTAATTTAACTTTTCCAGCTTCATAGGGTTTTACTGAATTACTTTCCCAAAGAGAAACTACGGAGTCTGCTATGGCCTTTTTGGAAGCCGTCATGAGATATAAATCTGCTCTATTGTCATCTCCATAAATCATCTTGTCCGAGGCTTGCAAGAACCCAGACATCAGAAATATGAAAGCTGATATGGTCAATGTTGTCTTACTCATCTTTCCTCCTCAGAAACAATCATTACACTTATTTTTTAATATCAATATTGATTAAAGTCAATGAACGAAGGTCCTATGAAAATAGGGACTAAGGTCCTATGATAAATTAGGTCTAATGTCTATAGTAGTATGAAGTATTTTACAGTGTGTCCATCTATGAGATTCATAGAGGCTACATATAAAGGTATTAATAATATTAATATTACATACAGCGGTAAATTATTGAAATTGTGATTTTTTTGATACTGATTTTCCCAATGTTCTCCATTTTTAAGCCAAAAAACTAAGTTGAGAAAAGAATAACACTCAATTGCAAATAATGGGAACCCTAAATAGCCATGCAAAGGCATTTCAAAAATTTTGGGAAGTAGTTCTGCCAATGGGAAGTTGTAAGTCCACTTTGCTCCTGAATTATAATTCCACATTTCCCATAAAAATCCGCAAATAAAACCAGCCAATGCTGTGGCAAAGATATTGTCCCATCTCGCGGATCTGGCTTCTCTTATTAGTGAGAAAGCTTTTAACTTGTAATTTATTGGCTCAGTTATCATAAATAAAAAAATCCATGTAAATGGAAATAGAATTTTTGGAAAAATTAATATGAGAATAAAGAGAAATATCCCGCTAAAAAATAAAGGATTTAGATATGTCTCTTTTATGTCCAGAGCCCTAATTTTCAATTTTGAAAAAAGCCTCAAATTAATAACTAATTCTTTTGTTTCAAGTATAGCTGGAAAGACTGTGGCATAGGAAAGTATATATCCAGTATGTCTCATGGTTTTATCAAATGGCAAAGCCTGATATGCCCAGTTTTGAAGCCTTATATTCATCAATTCAAAGAAAAACCACAGAGCGGCAGAAAAGGGAAGCATAAAGAAAAAATGTTTTGTTCTGTCAATTATCAGCGAGTTTCCTTTCAATATCCCATTTATCCCATCCAGAAAGAATATATATGACCACCATGCAAAGATATAGTAGAGAGTTCTGACTGGCTCGATGCCGCTGTATGAAAGGAATGTGGATATGGCGAAAGATATAAAACCAAAAAAAATAAATAGTATTCTAAATTCCATACTTTTATTCAAAATCAAACTTATATTTTAGACCAAGTTCATCTCTCATCTTTATCATTTCAAGCCTTGTCTGCGCGTTTACTGGAACTCCTTTCTTAATCCTTTCAATGGATGTGTAATACTCCTTTTCCCCAGCTGTATATATTCTTTTTTGCCCAATGGCCTTCTTGCTTGCCCTCAACTGTCGCAGTATATTTCCAGTTGTCTTTTTGAATTTTTTAAGAGAAGTGAAGTGAGATATGTCTATGGCCATAAAGAAATGTCCAAGACAATATGGAGCAGGTTTCCCATTCTTTTTTCCTGTAAGTTGTTTTAGATAAGCCCCATCCTGAAGCGCAGAGGAAAGTATTTCTATGACAGTTGTATATCCATACCCCTTATATCCCCCCATTTCCTCGCCAATTCCGCCAAGTGGAACTAAGGCTGCGGTCCCATCTGTGAGCGCTTTCAACACTTTGTGAGGATCGGTTTCAGTTGTCCCATCATTGTTTATCACCCACCCCTCTGGAAGTTTTTTGTTTAGTTTGGCGTACACCTCTATTTTGCCTCTCTGGGTTATAGAAGTGGCGCAATCCAAAAGAAAAGGAAATTTTTCATCTGTCGGTATCCCCCATGTTTGTGGATTGGTTCCAAGCATATTTTCAACTCCAAAGGTAGGAGCTATAGATGGCCTTGCATTGGTGCCTGTAAGTCCAATCATCCCTTCTTTCACAGCCATTAAAGGGTAGTACCCCGCTATTCCATAATGTGTGGAATTTCTTACCGCTGTCATCGCTATCCCATATTTTTTGGCCTTTTTTATAGCCATATTCATTGCTCTGTATGCTATCACATGCCCCATGCCATGATGGCCATCTATCACTGCTGTTGTCGGTGTTTCTTTTACTATCTCAAATTTTGTTTTTGGAAACTGAATACCCTGTCTTATCCTGTCATAATATATCGGTTTCATTCTGGAAATACCGTGAGAATCCATTCCCATAAGGTCGGCTGATGCTAAAATATCGGCGCATATTTCGGCCTCAGATGCGGGAACTTTCAAGGCAATGAAAACATCTTTCATGAAATTTTTAAGCAAAGACACTTTTATCCTTACAAATTCTTCTGGCATTTTTCCTCCAATCCAAACAAGAGTATT
>DYLH01000042.1 GCA_020722185.1 Candidatus Avelusimicrobium gallicola
TTTTTTCTGTTTCAGGTGCAATTCAAAATTTAGTAAGATTATAAATAGGAAGTATATTCACAGTTAGACTTTTTCAGGGAAGCATATGCCGAGGTAGCTCAATGGTAGAGCGCTCGCTTCGTAAGCGATAGGTTGTGGGTTCGAGTCCCATCCTCGGCTTAAGGTGGTGTTAGCTAAAGTAAAAATATTATGGCAAATAAAAATCTATCAAATTCAAACGAGACATACAGTTTTTTCAATTTTAAACCAGGAGTCGAAGAAGCTAGAAAGACATTACAAACATGGTTGCCATGGCTATATCTTCTTATTTCAAGTTCTTTCTATTTAAGAACATATGATTCAGCTCAAGTGAAAATAACCCTAGTTCAAATGGGGGGAATAACTCTTTTAGGACTTTGGCTTTCTTTACTTTTCCTTGAAGGTAAAAAAGCTTTTAGAAAAGATGACTTTATTTTTCTTTCTCCTTTCATAGCTTACCTTGCATATGTGTGGATCTCATTTTCTCATGCGCCGTATAAAGGCCCAAGTGTAGATGACCTGATAAGATACACCATTTATATGACGGTATCTCTTATAGTCATAAGAGAGTTTGACAAAAAAGCTATAGATAAACTTACCAGAATACTTACTATAACGGCTTATATAGCGACTGGTTACGGTTTTATTCAGTGGATTGATACCACTTTTTTTCCACCTCCATCAATCGGAAGCGGTATAGATCCTTTCATATGGCGTTGGGCTTTTAGCAATAGGGTTTTTTCCACTTATGGAAACCCCAATTTCTTTGGAAATTTTCTTGTGCTGATATTTCCCATACTGCTTTCACAATTCCTAAAAACTCGTTCCTTTCTTTATATCCCAGTTATTTTGCTCGATGTCTTCTGTGTCTATTTTACTTATACTAAAGGGGCATGGATAGGATTTGGTATAACTTCAGTTGTTTTTTTGGCAATCTATATATATTTTTTTACTAAATTCGACAAAAAGAAAGTTTTAAAAATCTATGTAGGTCTTGCATTGCTGGCAGTTTTAATAGTTGCATCTGTGGTGTTTTATGCCAAGAAATCAAGTTTGACCTCAGTGCCATTCAGGGTGGCTACATGGCTTTCCACTTGGGAGATGATAGAAACACACCCTGCTGTGGGCACAGGGACTGGAGTATTCAAGGTAATATATCCCGCTTATAGGCGGCCTATAATCTTTCATCTGGAAGGAAAACACAATACGGAAACAGATCATGCTGAAAATGAGCATCTTGAACAAGTGATGGACCATGGAATACTGGGAGCCGGGATTTTTTACTGGATAATTGCTTTTGTCTCGTTCATTGCTTTGAGGGCTCTTAAGTTTAAAGCTGAAGATGTAAAAAATAAAAAACCTTTAGATAGCGCTTACGATATACTTGGATATCTTGCCGCTTTTTTGGGAATGTTGATACACAATTTTACAGATGTCAGTATGAGATTTGTCTCTTCCGGTGTTTACCTAGGCTTGCTCCCAGCAGTTATAATAAATCTTTCAAGAGGGCATGCTCTGTGGGAATTTCACTATATGGAGAATAAAAACTCTGAAGATGAGGATAGCAGGAAAAATGGTTTTGTTTCAGTGTTCAGGGCTGTTTCAATGGCAGTTCTTGCCTTTTTTGCATATAAGATATACAAAGAATTTTCCGAGCTTCAGGGGCCTCTTTCCAATTATTCACGTTCAGGGGAGATGCTTCAGTGGCTTATTTCATGGTCCGTTTTTATAGCTATAATTGCCTATTTGCTCTACCGTTTCTATCTCATAATAAGTCGTGGCAGAAGTCTACTTGCTATGCTTGCGCTTGTTCTTATGTGTTTTCCTCTTTATTACTTTTGGGGATGGTTTAAGGCTGATGTATATCACAATATGGCCATATTTTACTCCAAGCAGGCTCAGTGGGACAATGCCTTGCACTTTTATTACAAGGTGAATGAGAACAATAAATACTTCATAATGCCCTACTACTTTATGGGAAATGTTTACAATGACAGGTTTAATATGGAAAAAGTTTACAATCCGAAGTGGGGCGATAAAAATGGTGTGGCTCGGGATGATTTCGAAAGGGCTATGGAAAGATACGAGACCTTGAGAAAAATGGCTCCTAATTATGTTCAGATGCATCATCAGGTTGGAAACCTTTACTTAAAAATGTATGGATATTATATGGGCAAGAATAGGCCGCAAGATGCCTTGCCATACCTAGATAAAGCTATGTCAAGATATGATCTTTATCAAAATATAGATCCCGTTTTCCCTTACAATTATTACAGGCGCGCCCAAATATGGATAATAAAAGGCGAATTGGACAAGGCTGAAAAAGAGTATTTAAATTATATAAACGCATGGAAATGCTTCCAAGAAGGGCATAAACATGAAAGCGCTGAAGCCTATGCTAATCTGGCAAATTTGTACTATCTCAAAAAAGACAGAAATAAAGCTGTATACTATTTCAATAAATCACTTGAACTAGATCCAAACTTTCAGCCGGCTAAAAATGCGCTGGCTTTGCTTAAAGGCCAAAAATGAGTTCTAGAAAAGAAATGAAAGATTATTTTTTTTCAGGCTTTTGGCAAAGGTCATTTCTTGTCATAGCAGTTTTCGTTTCGCCTCTTATCTTTTTTACAGATCTTACTAGAAATCCCTACATATTCCAGATAACTCTTTTATCTATATCTCTTGTTCTGCTCATGGGAATGAGTATTTTAAAAAATAATGGAGAGTTAAAAGGTGTTAAACTTATTGGTTTATTTTTGCTTTTTTGCCTCTCTTTTATGATGTCCTCAGTTTTTTCTTTTTTTTCTCATCCTAAATTTTTTAGGGCATCCATGTATTCTGAATTTGTCAGAGTTTGGCTTTTTACCTTTGTGAATGTCCTCATACCTTTTTTTCTCGCCTCTCAACAGGACTTTTCAAGGCAAGATGATGATGCCCATCCTAAAAAGTGGCTTTTTCTATTTTTCTTCTGGGGCGCTCTGTGGTTTTTTTTCCAATTTTTAAAAACAGAAAATATCTCAGGTTCTGTTTTTGGCTCTTTTTTTGATTTCTATGGCTTTCTTTTGTGGGTTTTAGGATTTTGGTTGGCATTCAGCAATTTAAAAGGAGGGGGAGTCAATAGCTTACTTCATATGGCTATGGCTGTGTGCCTTATCTCGTCAGCATATGGAGTTATGCAATACATGGGGATTGAATTTATCTGGGCCAAACTCCTCACTCCGTATGGGCGACGCGCAGTATCTACTTTTGGAAATCCAAATTTTGCATCTTCATATGCAGTTATGATAATCCCTATTGCGATATATTACCTTTCAATTGCTTCTGAAAGAATCGCCAGGATATTTTATTCTATGGTTCTCATATTTGCTTTCGCTATGATATTTGCAAGTATGACTCGTTCTTCTGTTATAGGAGTTATAGTAGCTTTGGCTTTCGTTTTTTCTTTCTCGCAGTATAGAAAGAAAATTTTGTCAAACAGAGTTTTCAAAACTATTGCCCTAATTCTAATTTTTGTTTTTCTTTTATGGCCGGATGAGAATATGAAACCTGCCAGCCTTGGAGTGGCCAAAAGATTTTATGATGGAGCCATGGCCACTGTGTCTAAATTTTCTTTGAATGTGAAAAAGGATGAGATATATCCATCTTTTCATCAAAGGCTTCTAATCTGGACATGCGGTTTAAAGATGTTTGAGGAAAGACCTATTCTTGGCAAAGGGTGGGGAAGTTTTGAACTTTTTTATCCATATTATCAGGGACCAATTTTGCTATCTTACCCGAATTTGAGGGATTTAAGAACTCATGCCAACAATGCTCATAATGAGATTATAGAGATAATTTCTCAGAGTGGCTTGATTGGTTTTTCGCTCTATTTGCTTTTTTTTCTGTCTTTTTTTAAGACATTCTGGCATTTTATAAAATCAGCAGGTGAGAATGAGAAAAAGATGGCTATAGCTCTTTTTGCCTCTCTCATCGGAATGTTGGCTGATAATATGCTAAATGTGACGCTACATTTTGCTCAACCCGCTTTTCTTTTTTGGTGGATTGCCGGCAGCTTGAATGCGCTTATTTCATCTGATAGTAAATTTAATTGGAAAGTTTTAAAACCTTTTTCCTTCATTATCTTTGCTTTTCTTATTGTTTCAGGTTTCTACTACTACTCACAGTTAATGCGTGAGATTTATTATTTCAGGGGATTTAAAGAAATGAGAAAAAATCTGTATGTCGAGACTATAAGAGATCTTGAAAAAGCGTATTCCTACGCTAAACGCGAAGTGAACACTAATTATGAACTTGCCAATGCTTATACGAGAATTGGAGATTACAAAAAAGCCGAAAAGTACTATGTGGAATCTCTAAAGGCAAATGCCGGATATGATGAAATATTTTTTAATCTAGCTGTGGTTCAGGCAAAAATTGGAGATTTTTCAAAGGCAGAATCTAATTTTAAAACTTCGCTTTTAATAAATCCATTGAATAAGACAGCTTATCAGGGATTGGTGGATATTTTTATGAAGGATCCCGGAAAAAATGCTGAACAAGCTTTGGATGTTCTAAATATCGGAATAAAACTTTTTCCTTATGAACCAGCTTTTTATGGTATGGCAGGATATTTTGCTTTGGCCAATAAAGATGAAAAAACAGCCCTATCATACTATGCCGCAGCCATTGAAAAAGATCCAATGCAACCTTCGTTTTATAATTACCTTAAGTCAAGAGAGAGTAAACTTGACGAAAAGGGGAAAAAAGCGCTTTTTCTTGCTGAAAAATGCAGGGAAATAGAGACACTTTTAAAATCTGATCCTCAAAAAGCCTTAAAAGAATCTGAAAAAGCGTTTGCCTATAGCGGCAACTATTTTTTAAAATATTTAGAGGCTAAGACATATTTCTCCATCGGGAATTTGGATAAAGCTGAATCTTTGCTATTAGAAGTCACTAAGTTAAGACACGAATTTCCAGATGCTCTCTATGGACTTGCATCAGTTTATGAAAGAAAGGGAGAGATTAAGAAACAGATAAGAGCGCTGAATATCTTACTTTCTGTGGATCCGAAAAATATGAGGGCAGTTGAAAAGTTGAAAGAGGCTCAAACAAAGATTTAACAAGATTGTAATAAAATTTTAAGATAGCGGCGTTAGAATAGTTATATATGAAGGGTTTTAGAAAAAAGATTGTTGTTTTTCTTATTTTAGAGGCAATAGTGTTTTTGCCTTGGCTGGCTGTCTCACAAAATAGAATTTCCTCAAGAGAGATGGAACAGGCAATAAGACTTTATCAAGAGGGCAAGGACAATGATGCCATGGACCGATTTATGGATATACTGGTCAAAGGTTCTCCCTCAGAAAAGGCTCTTGCCAATGATTACATAAACAGGATAACTATGAGAATGAATACTGGAATAGACACTACGGATGATTCATCAAACGCGCCTGTTAGAGAAATACCTAGTCAAAATGAATCTGGGCCCAAAATAGAAACTCAAAAATACATAGAAAAATCTTCTGCTGAATCTGAAAAAACAAAAAGGCAAGAAAAAGAAGCAACATCAAATAATGTGGATGTGGCAAAGAAAATATTTAAGAAAATAGAAGAAATGAGAAAAGGGATACTGTTATCAATATCTAAGGTAGATTCTTTCAAGATATATATGGAAGATCAGAATACTCCAGTGGCAGTTCTAATAAATGAGGACGAAATATTTTCATCTGGCATAACCTTCAAGCCAAAAGCAATAGAGCATTTGCAATCTCTTGCCTCGTTAATTTTTGCCACAGGAGAAGCAAGTGTCATGATAGTTCCGAAAGGTGTTGCGACGGGAGAAATAGAAATTGCCAGTATAAGGCGCGCTATAGCAATTAATTCCTATCTGACTGCAAGAGGCCTTTCTCCAGCCAGATTGAATGTCAATTTAACCGGCTCAAATATAGCGCTTCCAAAAGAGGTTACTAATGTAAATGGTATTTTGTGTCTATTTGACTACAAGAAGGAAAAAAACCTCAAGGCGGAAGATGATATGAAAACTGGCGGACCCAGAGTTTCAATAGGTATATATCCAACGGCCATATCAGCTTTTAAAGGTGAAGGGGCCATAGTGGAATTTTCAGTTTTTGAGGGATCAGGCGGATTGCCCACATGGAAATTTGAAATCTATAGAGTGAATAGTGATAATACTGTCATTGCGATTCAATCAGTTGAGGGGCAAGGTCCCAAATATAGTCAAACTTTTTTTAATGGAAGAGAAAAAATTTTCGGAGCTTATTATCCTTCTGGTAAATACATTTTCTCAATTACTGCTTCCGACTTAAATGGTAAGGAGACCACGGAAAAAAGATTCCTTCTCTTAAAACCTACTCCGGAGGAAGAGAAAAAATTATCCTCTTCAAATATAGACAAGGAGATAAAAACTTCCAGAACTTTAGCTTCAAAGCCTATTAAGAAAACTTCAGTTGCAACAAAGAAGCAATCGTCATATAAAAAAACATCTAAAAAAAGTGTTTCCACTCAGACACAAAATCTTAAGGAATCTACAGGTCAGGTCGTATATAAGATATATTTCCTGACTGGCAAAATTGAAATAACTCCAAATAGCAAAAAGAAATTGGAGCACATAGCATCCACTGTGGATAATTATCCAGATAGTAGAATTGAGATAACAGGGTATGCTTATAAAAAGGAGAAAAATCCTGCTTCTATGGCAAAAAAAAGGGCTTATGCTGTAAAAAAAGAGCTTATTAATAAGTATGGTATTGACCCAAAAAATATAATCCAAAAGACATATGTGTCTCCTACTTTGAAAACTATTGCTGAAGTGAAAATGAATCAGGAATGATATGGCTAAAAACTCAGATATTCTTGGAATATTTTTTGATCTCAACGAAATAACGTTGAGTCTCTGCTCTGTTTCTGGTGGCAAGATAAAAACTAAAACTCAGATATCCATTCCTACTGAATTTCAACTAAAAGAAAGGGTTATAAAACCGATTTCGCTCAATTCTGAATTTTTCAGTGAAAAACAGCCATGGATAAATAGGTTTAAGGAAGCTGTAAAAAAGAATTCTCTTTCTTCCATGCATGCTAATGTTTCTCTCTCCCATAACTTTTCAATAACAAGATTTTTTACCATGCCTTATGTGGATAGAAAATTTCAGAATAAATCAGTCCCCATAGAATCCAAAAAATATATCCCGGTGTCTTTTGAGGAGATGTCTTATGACTTTTATGTCTATCCACTGACTAATAATTCAAAGATTGCAGTTCTCTTTGGCATAACACAGAGAAAAACTGTTGAGTTTTTGCTGGCTTTGTTTAAAGAGCTTTCAATTACAATGATTGGAATGGAAACTTCAGCGCTTTCTTTTGAGCGTCTTTTGATGTTTGCAGACAGCAATGAGCATGAGAAAAAGGTTTATGTTCACTTCTCAGGTCCCAATTCTTATTCTTTTTTTTCCTACAAAGGCTTTCCCGTTATATTCAGGGAAAGTTCAACTGAAGCTTCGCCCACAATGAGTGAGAGAAAAAACTTAGATTTGAAAGGCTCTATGGCTTTTGTGAAAAGATATGTTACAGATCAAGAATATAGCTCAGTTGTGCTTTCAGGGGAAAATACTGATTTGTGGCAGAAAATAGCGCAAAATGAGTCCGGACTGCCGGTTAAAATTCTTGATTTTTCTTCAGTTTCAGATTTCAAGAAAAATGATTTCGCTGTTTTAACTTCTGCAGGCGCTTCTATTATGTCACATGTTCCGCAGGCAAAGACTATTGACATATCTGGAATATCGGCTGGGAAAAGAATTGCAAAACAGTTGCAGATGTCTATAGTGGGTATAGTGGGTTCAATATCTGCTGTATTTCTTTTTATTGGACTTTTAAATAGCATTAGGGCAATGTCTATGTCATCTAAGATAAATAAATACTCTTCTCAAATGAGTGAATTGGCAGAATTTAACGGAATGACTACTGAAATGATAACTGAGAAAATAGAGAAGATGAAAAATCAAAATCAAGTAGTTGAATCTCTATTCTCAGACAAGGATTTCCTTGCTCCCAAAATGTCTGTTATAGCAGATTCAATTCCCAAAAGTCTCTGGATTAATGAGTTAACCTACATCAATCAAATAGGGTCTAGTGAGATGTCTGGAGAGGGTAATAAGCATATTGAAATTAAAGGAGAGACTACTTTAAAGGGAGATGATAAGATTAATGCCATAAATTTTTTTATGAAAAAACTTAAATCTGCTAATGAATTCAATGGTTTTAATATAGATAAAACTATTGACGATGCTAGCGAAAAGAAATCTTTCGGTTTCTCCGATAATATCGACTCTATGTTAAATGATGTGTCTGGTTTTACTATAACTTGTATGGGGAAAAGACAATGAACCCTAAGATAGAGAAGATAATAAGTTTTTTCAAAAACTCTATTTCGGAGATACAGGCTACTTATGCTGAAAAGGGGATAGAGCCATTTAAAAAACCTATCATGTATTCTGTGCCTATATTTCTTGTCATATATTTCGGTTTTTATTCTCCTTCGATAAATAAGGTCAGTACTTTAAAAGATGAAATCGCCAGGTATGAACTTTTAGCTCCACTATATGGCGACTATACAAATTATAAGAATTCCCTATCTCAGTATAAAAAAAATCTACCTCTTTACAAGGATAAAGATGAGTGGTTAGACTATATAATAACGACCAATTGTAAGAAAAATGGTGTTAGCCCGCAGAGTATAGGAGCTCAAATCGAATCAGAACTTACAGGCGGTTTTGTTCTAGCCAGTAAGGATATTTCCATAGAAGCTGATTACTTTACAGTGGGTAAGCTGGTGGCAGATATGGAAAATTCACAGATTTTTGTGAAAATAACGGAATTAAATTTAAAGAAAGGATCAGTGCTTGGAACTGTTTCTGTTCAGTTTAAAATTGCTACTGTATTTATCAAGCCAGGGAGTTGATGATGAGTCTTAATAAGATTACTTATTATACATTGCTTTCATTCTCTTTTGTATTGGTTTCTTTCTTTCTTTACAAAGGAAATGACAGCAAATATGAAAGTTTGAAGCACTTTGAATCGGATTTTAATTTCCCAAAAGAGTATGAAGGGGAACAAAAAATTAATAGATTTGCTCCTTATTTTAGAATGGCGCCTATTTCTTTACAAGAAAATAATACTTCTACATCTACCTTGATCTCTACTCAAGCTATAGTTGAACAAATGGAGGCTGCGGCTAAAGCTGCGCTATCTGTAAGTTCAAATACCAGTGTCTCAAAGTCTTCTGTCACAGCTTTGGCTGTGGTATCATCAACAATGTCATACTTTAATCCAATGAAAGATAGGGACCCAACTTTGAGTCCTAAGGACTATTATGCTATACAAAAAAAACGAGAGGAAATAGAGAGAATTAAAATGGAAAGGGATAAAAAACTTTCTATTAAAAAGAACCAGAATATGCCAAAATTACATCTTCAGGGGATAGTTGGTAAAAGCGCGATAATAAACGGAGAAATGTTAAATGAAGGGCAGACATACAAGGGTTTTAAACTGATAAAAGTAGGATACGATTATGTGATAGGTTCCTTCAATGGCAAAAAATACAGGATAAAAATAGAGTAGTCATTAGTGGATGATATATAATATAATTATTACGGAGGCTTTTATGAAGAATTTAATTTCTATTTTCACTTTTATTGTTTTTTTTACTCAATGGATTTTTTTGCCAGTGGCTGTGAGCGCTCAGCAGCAGGATAACTTTGATAAGGAATTATCTGGGGCATCCTCTGAACAGGGTGGCCCTATACTTGAAACTGATTCAAGGCAAAATCCGGAAGATTCAAAAAATCTATCTTCTGCATCAACAAATTTTCCTGTTCATGCCGCTCCTGCAACAATCTCAGATAGCGCTTCTGAAGCGCCTCTCTATCAGGAAACGGAGGCTATTTCTCCTCTTGATAGGAAAGTCGGTCCAGTGAGGCTTAAAGGAGCTCCACTTACAACTTTTCTAGATGTCATCAGCGCTCAATCAAAAGTAAATTTTATAGTAAGCGATGAGGTAAATAAAAAAACAATAACTGTTTTTTTAAGAAAAACCACTGTAAGAGAGGCTCTCGAAATATTGCTTAGAGTAAAAGGTCTCACTTATCAGCGTATAGGCAAAAGCAATACTTACATAGTTACTAGAAGAGCATCCACTGAGCCAAACCTAATAACTAAGGTTTATACCCTGAACTATATACCTCTAATTCCTCTAGGGGATATAGAAAGTGAAAAGGCGGCTATAATAAATTCCGGAGGCTCCTCTAATGATCAAAGTGGTGGGAATCAGCAGGGAAGGCAGGGAGCTAAAGGTTCCTCTTCAGAGGAAAGTATTCCTATCGTGAATGTATTGTCAAGCGTACTTTCCAAAAAATACGGAAAAATAACCACAGATCCCAGAACAAATAGCCTTATAATAACCGATATCCCTGAAATATTTCCACAGGTAGAGCAGATAATATATGAACTTGACAAAAAAGCTCCTCAGATACTGATAGAGGCAAGGATAGTTGAGATAAGCACGGACAGATTAAATGAGCTTGGAATAGAGTGGGGAGGATCTAGAGGTGAACTTGCTTTTTTCGCCGGCCCGGCCAGATACACAGATTATGGCTTGAGACCCGGCTTTTTTTCTGGCGATAATTGGAAAAATTTTTATCCGCCCACTTTTGAAGTCGTTGGGAATGGGGATACATCTTCTTCTTCTTCGGGTTCTGGATCCAGCACCTCCGGTATAGATCCTATATATTCCAGTGGTCAATTCAGTTCAAAAGGTGTATTTTATGGCGTTTTCAGCCTTGCCCAGATGCAGGCAATTTTCAGAGCTCTCATATCAAGGGGCGAGGCTAGGTATCTTGGTACACCCAAAATTGTTGCTATGAACAATAAGACTTCCGTGATAATGACTATGAGAGATGCGGCTCTGGCCACACAAAGTGTTTTAAGCTCTGCCGGTAGCACTGGTCAAACTTCTAGTGAAGTGGAAAGAAAGTGGGTAGGGCTCACGCTTCAGGTCACTCCTCAGGTGAATAGAGAACAGTATGTTACCCTCATAGTTCAACCTTCTTATTCAGATTTAGTCGCTTCAGCTGTAACTCAGCAGGGTGGCACGGTTTATGACCCTATAGCCAGAGGAGCTTCCACAATGGTTAGAGTGAAAAATGGACAGACAGTTGTTATTGGCGGCATGCTTTCTTCAACTGAGACAAAGACTGTAAAGAAGGTCCCTTTGCTCGGGTATATACCTGTTATAGGATGGCTTTTTACATCAACCAGTATCAGAAAAACAAATAATGATTTGGTCATTTTTATAACGCCCACTATACTTGTGGATTAAGGCGGAACTGGAAAATTATGGCTAGAAAAAGGCTTGGCGAAATATTGATCGATCTCAAAGTTATAAATGAAGAGCAGCTTGCCAAAGCTTTGAAATTTCAAGAGCAGAATGCCTGCCTTATAGGAGAGGCTTTAGTTAGAATGCAGTATGCCACTGAAGAGCAGGTGGCGATGGCACTTTCAAAGCAACTGGCTATACCTTATGCTTCTAAGGAAAATCAAATACTCAATCCGGAAAAAGGTCAGGGGCTGGAAAAGTTGATTCCAGAAAAATTTGCCAGAGAAAACATAGTCATACCCCTATTTGTGGAGAACAATGTTTTGGCTGTTGCGATGAGCGACCCCACGAATATTTTTCTCATAGACAATATGAAGGCTGTAAGTGGGATGGATATACAGCCTTTTATATCTACTAAGGCTCAGATACTTAAAGTGGTGGATAGCTTTTATCAGGGATCTGCTGACCTAATAGGAAAAGTAATAGATGCCGAAAAGGATAAAGGTGGCAAGGATTCTTCAGATGCTGATTTTTTGACGCCAGATGGAAAGCTTGATCTTGACAAAGTTATAGTCGGTGAATCTAAAGGAGCTCAATCAATAAAGCTCGTCAATGCCATACTTAAACAGGCTATATCTGAACGCACAAGTGATATACATCTGGAAAAATTTGATGAAAAAGTTTCTCTAAGGTTTAGAATAGATGGGGTGCTTCAGGAAAGAACTTCACCTGCTCCAGAAATAGTTGACAGCCTTATAGCGAGGTGCAAGATTTTATCTAAACTTGACATAGCTGAAAAAAGGCTTCCTCAGGACGGCAGTTTTTCAATAAAGTATCAAAATAGAGTCATAGAAGTCCGTGTTGCCATATGCCCTACTGTTTTTGGCGAAAAGCTGGTTATGCGTCTCCTTGACAAGGGTAGCGTAGAACTCAATGTGGAAAAACTAGGATTTGAGCCAAGACAAAAAGAAGATTTTTTAAAAGCTTCTCAGTCTCCTCATGGTATGATACTTCTTACTGGTCCAACTGGCTCAGGTAAAACTACCACTTTAAGCGCCGTTTTAAATACCATAAAAAGTCCTGAAATGAATTTTATGACTCTTGAGGATCCAGTCGAAGTCAAGATGGAGGGGATAAGTCAGGTTCAGATAAGGTCTAATATAGGACTAAGCTTTGCAGCTGGACTCAGATCTTTTCTGCGTATGGACCCCGATGTAATACTGGTGGGGGAAACCAGAGATAATGAAACCGCCGAAGCCTGTATAAAAGCTGCTATGACTGGACACCTTGTCCTTTCAACTTTGCACACAAACAGCGCTCTTGAGGCAATACCAAGACTCATAGATATGAATACTGAGCCTTTTCTTTTGGCCTCGACCCTTCTTCTAACGGCAGCTCAACGTCTGGTGAGAGTATTGTGTCCGCATTGTAAAGTTCCTTATCGCCCTTCCCAAGAAGAAATCGATGCTTTTATGAAAGAATCTTACATAAATCCACCACCAGACCCGACAAAATTAGTTTTTTATAAGCCCAGAGGCTGTCCTAAATGTTTTAATACTGGATATCAAGGACGTAGAGCTATTTACGAGGTTTATTTCATAACAGAAGAAATGAAAGCTGTCATAACAAAAGATCACGATATAAGAAAATTGAAGGAAATAGCCAAAAAACAGGGAGCGTGGGATTTGAGAGCAAGCGGCTGGAGAAAAGTTATGGCTGGTATTACCTCTGTCGATGAGATGCTTTCAGTGACAGTCACGGAAATGGAATAGTTTTTATATCGGGGGA
>DYLH01000043.1:0-7153 GCA_020722185.1 Candidatus Avelusimicrobium gallicola
TGTTAAATTTCATACCATTAATTTTATTTAATAAGAGGGCATAAAGTCAATTTTGAAATCCATCATAGATCAATAGTCTGCCTTTGAGCGCAAGCAAAAACTTTCACCTTACCTTTTGCTGCTTTTCTGCACTCAGATTCAATTTTATCAATCTCTTTGTCAGTTCTATCCTGATTGTGATGAAATAAGCCAAGTTGTTTAGCTTTGGAATCGATGGCCAACTTCAAAGCCATTTGCCATGTGGAATGTCCCCATGTTTTTCTTAAAACATATTCTTTTTCTGTGTAATCTGCATCATGAACCAATAAATCCGCTCCATAACAAAAATCAACATATTCTTCATACTTTCTTGAGCCATAGTGGGAATAACCAAGCTCATTGTCGGTGAGAAAAACAAACTTTTTACCTTTGTGTTCAAATCTATATCCAAGCCCGCCATTAGGGTGACTGATCTCTATGGGATAAACTTTTATATTTCCAATATCGCATCCATCCATGCAAACACTGGAAAATGTAAATTTGGCTTCTATTTCCTCAAATTTAACTGGAAAACCCGGGGGTTGCATGGTTTTGGCTATTATTTCCCTTACATCATCAGTTGAGTATGAACAACCCATAACATTAATCTCCACATTCTCGTAGACGGGAAGGAAAAAAGGAAAACCTAAGACATGATCCCAATGTTGATGTGTGAAAAGCATATTTATCTTTTTTACTCTTTCTTTTACATATTTCTTTCCAATATCCCTTATCCCGGTACCTGAATCAATTACTATAGGAGAAAAATTTTCTTGTGATACTTCCACACAAGTGGTGGAACCGCCATATTTTATGAACTCTTTTCCACATACCGGAATACTTCCTCTGACTCCCCAGAAAGTTATTTTCATAAATCCTCCAAAAATCAGCGCAATAAGATATTATCTATTTTTTACCTTTATCTTACAATAGGAAAAGTTAGAGGAAGTAAAAAAGAACTTTAGTGCAGAAAAACACACAAAAAAATAAAAAAGCGGGGCGATTAAACCCCGCTTGATTAAAATAATCCCCTGCTTATTTTCTCTTTGAAGTCTTCTTAGATTTCTTTGGAGATTTCTTAGCAACTTTCTTTGTAACTTTTTTCTTTGCTACCTTCTTTGCTTTTTTCATTACTCCTCCTTTCTTATGATAATAGTATTAATGAGGAATTATGTCAAGGTTTTGTAGAATCTCCTTGAAATTTTGCTATAAGGACGGGATAATAGCGGGATATTTGTTTGTCTGATGGGCATAGCCCCTGATACGGCATGGCCATAGTCCAATGTCGTAAAAGTGGGACTTTTAAAACTACTCGTAGTGGGTCCACATCCGCAGGACTTTTACAGTATGTTCGGCCTTGTAGACCTGGTAGACGAGGCGGTGTTTGATATTGATGCGCCGGGAATAAGCGCCAAAGAGATCTCCCACGAGCCTTTCGTAAGGATGGGGATTCTGAAACGGATTAGAGCGTAAGATCTCGAACAGGGCGTCTACTCGGCCACGAAGCCCGGATGCTTGGATCTTCTTAGCGTCCTTGCAAGCGTCCCGAGTAAAAACAAGTTTCCACTTTACCATGGCAACTTCTTTAAGCATTTGGCAATGGGGGTCTTCATGTTTTTAATAATGGACTCGCGCATGCCAGGGACGGACAGAAGATAAAGCGTTTCCTGAATGGCTTCCCAATCTTCAAAAGAAACAAGGACCGCAGAAGCGCGGCGCCCTTTTATCTGTACCGGCTTATGCGAAATGACAGATGCCTCAACAAGCTTGAAGAGCTGCGCGCGGGCCTGGCTGGTGGTTATTGTAGTCATATATTTATTGTACCAGATATAGTGCCACTTGTCAATGGACTGTAGTATCTCCATACATATTGGACTTTTTTGATAAGGCTTCTTCCTTTTGCTTTATAGCCATATTTGTCAAAAAAACTTATTATCTTTGTTGTTCTATTTATTGCCTTAGCTCTTCATTTTTTATACAATTTTTTTATGTCAAAGAAACAAAAAAGCCTGAAAGGCGTTTTAATGTTTACTGTCACACCTAACATTTAATCCATAAAAACATATAAAAGAAGAGGCAAAGATGGAAAATGAAAAAATTGCAATAGTAGGTTTGGGAATAATAGCTCCTAAGGCTATGAATAAAGACGAATTTTGGGCCAACATAAAAGAAAAGAGAAATTGCATAATAGAGGTGCCAAAAGACAGATGGGACCCATCATTGTACTATGACCCAGATCCGAAAGCAAAAGATAAAACATATTCAAAGATAGGCGGATTTATAGAAAATTTCAAATTTGATTCCATAAAATACAAAATACCTCCGTCTTCTGCATCACAAATAGGAAGACTTCAGCAAATGACAATAGAAGCGGTGAGGATGGCTCTTGAGGATGCTTCTTATGACCATTCCAAGAATGATCCCAAAAGAACAGGAGTAATAATAGCTAATGCCATGGGAGCGATGCGCAAAGAGCTTACTGATATGCGAGTTTATAAATTTCTCAATGAAGACTTGATGTTAAAAACTTCAGTTATATCATCCCTTGGAAAGAATGAAAGAAAAAAACTGATAGAAGAATATGAACAACTTTTAGACAAACATGTTATAAATATAACCGAAGACACAATGCCTGGAGAGCTGGCCAATGTGACAAGCGGAAGGATAGCAAATATTTTCAATTTCAATGGCCCAAATTTGACCACTGACGCTGCTTGCGCTTCCTCTTTTGCGGCTCTTGATTATGCCATTATGGCTTTGAGAAGTGGGAAAATAGATGTGGCAATATCAGGTGGAGCTGATGAGATGATGAGTCCAGCTGCTTATGTCAAATTTTGTAAAATAGGCGCTCTATCTCCAGATGGCTCATGGGCATTTGACGCAAGAGCCAATGGATTCGTAATGGCTGAAGCTGTGGGAATATATGTCTTAAAAAGGCTTTCAGACGCCATACAAGCGCAAGATAAAATATACGCCGTAATAAATTCAGTGGGAGCATCTTCAGATGGAAAAGGAAAAGGGATTACCGCTCCAAATCCAAAAGGCCAAAAAATAGCTTTGGAAAACGCTTTTTCACAACTCGATTATGGTCCAGATGATGTAGATTTTGTAGAGTGTCACGGGACTGCCACAAGAGCTGGAGATGCGGCTGAAGCTCAGGTTCTTAAAGAATTCTTTGGACCGCATCTCTCGGGTAGAAAACTTAAGATAACTTCGGTAAAATCGCAAATAGGGCACTCAAAAGCCGCAGCGGGGGCTGTCAGTTTAATTAAAACAGCAATAGCTTTAAAAGAAAAAATTCTGCCTCCTTCCGCAAATTTCAAAATGCCAAATCCAAACATAGATTTCAATGTGGTCGAGGTAATTACAGAACCTATCCAATACACAAAAAACGGCATAAGAAGGGCCAATGTATCCTCATTTGGCTTTGGCGGAACAAATTTCCATGTCGCTATGGAAGAATATACATGGACATCTGACACAAAAGTTAGTAAAAAGTCGGCAATAAATTCTAATTTTTCATCCCAAGGGGAAAAAATGAATAATTCAATTGAGTACTCAAAAGAAAATCCAAAAACCCCATATGACAATCTTCAAGGGGAAACATTTACAATTACAGCTGATTCTTTAGAAGATCTTTCATCAAAACTTGCTGAACTTTCCTCAAAAGCCCCCAAAGGGGAAAGATATCCGCTTGCAAGATTGTCAGTTCCTATGAATATGCTTGAGCAAAAAAAATATGGCATATCCATCGTGTCCAAATCCCCTGCTGATCTCAGGAATAAGATAGAGATAATCAACAAGGGATATGGCGAAAAAATGTTTGAAGAAAATCCTCTCAGTTTCAAACTCAAGGGCATATATGCTTTCAAGAACAGAAAAAATTATGATGGGAAAATAGGATTTTTATTCCCGGGACAAGGGTCTCAATATGTGGACATGATGAGAGATCTTGCCGCCAAGTATCAGGTAGTTCAAGAAACTTTTGACGAAGCGGACAGGATACTTGAAAGGATGATAAATGTAAAGTTGACAGAAACATTGTGGTCCAAACCAGGAGAAAGCAAGGAAGAACTTGAAAAAAGAGAAGCGGCAATAAAACAAACTCAGATGACTCAGCCGGCTGTAATGACAGCAGATATGGCTATGTTTAGACTCCTTAGGGAATTTGGCATTAAACCAGATATAGCTATAGGACACAGTTTAGGGGAATACGCTGCGGCTACAGCCGCAGGGATATTCACTCTTGAAAATGGATTAAGAGCTGTAACAAGTCGGGCAAAAGAAATGTCAAATATAAAAGTGCAGGACCCTGGTAAAATGGCTTCAGTGGCATGGCCAGTAGAAAAAGTGGAAGAACAGCTAAAAAAAGTAAATGGATATGTAATAGCTGCCAATAAAAATTGTCCTATACAGACAGTCATAGCAGGTGAAGGAAAAGCCGTAGATGAAGCCGTAAAAATTTTCCAATCACTTGGAATACAGGCGCAAGAGATACCAGTTTCACATGCTTTCCACTCTGCAATAATAGAACCAGCAATCGGTCCTTACAGGGAATTTTTACAGAGAATACCTATAAAATCATGGGATATGCCAATACTTTCCAATGTGACGGCGGATTTTTTCCCTAAGGACACTCAAGGCATTTATGATATGCTGGTAAAACAAATGGTAAGTCCAGTAGAATTCATAAATCAGATAAAGAGGATGTATGCTGAAGGAGTAAGAGTATTCATTGAATGTGGGCCCAAAAGAGTTCTTTCCGCCTTCGTGACAACGACCCTATCAGATAAAAAAGACATCTTCGTTCTCTCTTCAAATCATCCCAAACGCGGCGGAATCTTTGAGTACAATGACATGCTAGCCAATATGATGAGCGTAAATTTCAAGATCAATTGGGATGGGAAAATTCCTTCTCATGACTCAAAAATTTACAATCCATACTATTTATCATGGGCAAGCAGATTTGAAAGCGAAGGAGCTGAAAAAAAACAGTCATCTGAAGAGTTGGAGGGCAAAAATAAAATGGAAAAAGTATTAGAGTTCGCTAAAAATTACGGTTTTAATTTTAATCCTATAGCAGTATCTGGAATAGCCGGAGGAACGCCGGGAACATGGGGAAGCCTTTTTAGAGAGAAGAACCTCGATGAAATACTAGATGGCAAGAATATGATAGATCCTATCCCCAATGAGTGGAGGTATAAGCAAATCAACAAAAACATAATAAGAGTAGTCAAATCTGAGACAGGCAATCACCGTATAGAACCAATAGATTCAGTGGATGAAGCAATAAAACTTTCAGCTAGAAAAGGCGCCTTTGATATAGAGAAAGAATTTGGCATACCTTCAAACATAGCAAAGGCAATGAATGACACATTCCGAATGGCTGTTGGTGCCGGAGTATTAGCACTTAAAGATGCCGGCCTACCCCTCATCAGATATTACAAAAAGACAACGACAGGTGGATGGCTTCCTGAAAAATGGGCTTTGCCAGAGCCAATCGCAAGCGAAACAGGTGTTGTGTTTGCCTCAGCTTTTCCAACAATTGAGTCGGTAATAGATGAAGTTACTCGCTATTTTATTGACAAATACTCAGGGCTCTCTGATGACAGGCTCTGGGATGTATATGATTCAATAGTGGAAAAGCTTCATAGTGAAGAGGATAAAAACTACATACGCAGATGGATGAAAGAAAATTTGAATAAGTTCAATAGTTCAGATAAAAAGGAAAAATACTCTTTTAGCCAGAATTTTCTTCTCAAGGTAATACCAATAGCAGACAGTCAATTTGCTCAGTGGGTTGGAGCAAAAGGTCCAGCGATACATGTAAGCGCGGCCTGCGCATCCACGACAGAAGCGGTGAACATAGCTGAGTCATGGATAAGAAGTGGAAAGTGTAAACGTGTGGTAGTCATAGCGGCAGATGACATAACAAACGATATTACTCAAGAATGGACTATGCCCGGCTTTCTTGCCAGCGGCACTGCCACTACGAAGGAAAAAGTGGAAGAGGCCGCCCTGCCATTTGACAATAGAAGGCATGGACTCATAGTGGGATCAGCTTCAGTAGCTATTGTTCTAGAAGATGAGACATTAGTTAGAGAAAGAGGGATGAAACCTCTGGCCAGAATACTATTGACAGAAGTCGCCAATAGCGCGTATCACATAACAAGACTTGACACTGAACATGTTTCACAGATAATGGATAATTTCCTCTCAAAGATAGAAAAGATATACGGCCTCAAAAGAGCTGAAATAGCCGATAAAACTCTTTTTATGTCGCATGAAACATATACCCCCAAAAGAGGTGGAAGCGCCTCAGCCGAAGTAAAGGCGCTTAAAAGAGCCTTCGGACAATATGCAGATAAAGTCATAGTTAGCAATGTAAAGGGTTTTACAGGCCACACTATGGGAGCGGCTCTTGAAGACGCTATAGCAATACGAGCGCTCAATACTGGGATAGTTCCTCCTATAGCAAATTACAAAGAACCTGATCCTGAATTAGCCGGCATAAACCTTTCTAAGGGCGGAAAGTATGACTTCAAGTACTCAATAAGATTTGCGGCCGGTTTTGGTTCACATATGGCCTTATCTTTTGCAGAGAGAGTTTTTATAGAAGGTGAGAAGAGGACAGATGAAAGCGCTTACAAATTATGGATTAAATCTCTCTGCGGATATGATAATCCAGAAACTGAAGTGGTAAACAACACTCTAAGAATAAAGGATATGGGCCCAATAAAAAAGACTACATATTCAAGCCCGATTTCTAAGGATAGTTTCGAAGAGAAAATTTCTCAACAGCGCTCTAATCAAACACAAAAAAATAATGTAGAGCAAGTAGCTGTAACTGAAAAAACTGCGGAAATACAAAAGCCTACTATAGCCATAAGTGAAGAAAATGTCAAAGCCAAGATACTTGATATGATCTGCGAGAAAACTGGCTATCCAAAGGATATGCTTGAATTAGACCTAGATATGGAAGCAGATCTAGGCATTGACACTGTCAAACAAGCTGAGCTATTTGCCTCTATAAGAGAATATTTCGAAATAGCAAAACAGGAAAATCTCTCCCTAAAAGATTATCCAACTATCAGGCACTGTATCAGGTTTGTTCTGGAAAACAAGAATGCCTCAA
>DYLH01000043.1:7253-13132 GCA_020722185.1 Candidatus Avelusimicrobium gallicola
TATCCAACTATCAGGCACTGTATCAGGTTTGTTCTGGAAAACAAGAATGCCTCAACTTCAGTAGATACCTCTACAACTCCCAAATCAGAGCCAGTCATTGAGAAGCAAAAAGCAGAGCCGATAAAGCCGCAAGAAATGAAAACATCCTCTCTCAGTGAAGAAAATGTCAAAGCCAAGATACTTGATATGATCTGCGAGAAAACTGGCTATCCAAAGGATATGCTTGAATTAGACCTAGATATGGAAGCAGATCTAGGCATTGACACTGTCAAACAAGCTGAGCTATTTGCCTCTATAAGAGAATATTTCGAAATAGCAAAACAGGAAAATCTCTCCCTAAAAGATTATCCAACTATCAGGCACTGTATCAGGTTTGTTCTGGAAAACAAGAATGCCTCAATAAAAGACTCGGGAAAAGATAGTGGCAATAGCTCAACATCAGATAAACAACAAATTCAAGAGCCAGAATACAGTAGTGACAAATACTCCAACATTACAAAAAAACAAGCTTCTTCCGCCACTGCTGTCGCAGAACCTGAAGTAAATATAGAATCAATTTTGGCGACAATAAAAAATAATCATCCAGAAAGGCACTTTAGACATACTCCAGTAATAATTGAAATGCCGGTAAAAGATGAAATAATCAAAAAATTTAACACTTCTCGCCCCGTTTTGATAATAGGCGAAAACATGGAGTTAATAAAGGCTTGCAGGAAAGAATTGTCTAAACTTGAAATTTCATCAGTATTGCTGACATCACAGCAGACAAAAATTTCTGAAACCTATATAACAGACTTCAACTCTATGGAGGAAGTGGAAAACTCGCTTAAGGAAATATCTCTTAAATATCCAGACATACAGGGATTAATATATTTGATGGGATGTATGGATAGGACTTTTTCAAATTCCATCGATCCGATGAAAGATATGAATTATTATGCCATGCCTCTTTTTATGGCTATAAAATACTTCAATAAACCTCTTAATAGTCCAAATGAAGGAAAGACAACATTTGTAAATATCCTCACCACGCTTGACGGACGATTTGGCTATATGGAAAAAAGCTCTTATGACCCAGTATACGCGGCAATTTTCGGTATATCATTGTGCGTAAGAAAAGAACTGGATAAAGCTGTGGTAAAACTCATAGACTTTGAGAAAGAGGCATCAGCTTCATTCATAGCTAAAAAAACTTTCTATGAAACACAGTACTCAGACCTGAGACTGGCTGTATGTTATCACTCAAACAAAAGACATACAATGATAGTCATCCCGGTTGGAATAAACAAAGAAAAAGAAAAATACAGTCTCAAGGACAAGAAAGTAATCATTACGGGAGGGGGTAGAGGTCTAGGCGCGCTTTTTGCAAAAATCATAGCATACAGATGGCAACCTGAACTTGTGATAATGGACATCATAGACGAAAAAATATCTGGCGCAGAGAAAATTCTCTCTATGTCTGACTCAGAAATTGACAATTACAAAAAAACAGAATTTCTTTCAGAACTGAAAGGAAAAATGGACAAGGTGACCCCAGCAGTGCTTGAAAAAGAATTTACCAAGTTAAAGGATGCGGCGAGTCTATTGAAAACCATAAAAGAACTAAAAGTCCTTGGCTCAAAAGTTAGCTATTATCGCTGTGACTTGAACAATACTGCTCAATTTGAAGAAGTAGTCGGGAAACTAAATGAGAATGCCAGAGCAGATGGATTGGTTCATTTTGCCGGGCTTGAAAGATCTAAGCTCATAGCTGATAAAGATCCTGAGGAATTCAAGCTAATATTTAAGACAAAGGCGCAAAGCGCGGTAAATCTGTGGAAATCAGGGATAGTAAAAGAAAATGGTTTTTGGGTAATGATATCCTCTATCGCTGGAAAGTTTGGTAATTTAGGACAAAGCGACTACGCTGCAGCCAGCGACTATATATCAAAATTCGCCATAAACCTCTACAATAAAAACCAGAAAGCTTTTTCCATAGATATGACCGGTATAGCTAATATCGGCATGGGGGCCAGACCCGGAGTGGAGGCATTTTTGAAGTCTCAAAATATGGAATTCCTCTATCCAGAAGAAGTAATGAATGCTCTTGCAGACGACATAGCCTATGGAGAGCTTCCAGAACTGATATATTCTGGAGATCTTGGTAAATTGGACTGGGATAAACAACTTCAATATGAGCCTTCCTATGGCCAAAAAAGAAGTGTTGAAAACTCTATGCATTTCATCTCAAATGCCGAGATATCAGCGGACAACAAAAACTTTACCGCCTTTAAAGATCTTTCAGTTGAAAGCGATCCCTATCTGAGAGATCATGCAATAAATGATGTCCCGGTTTTTCCCGGAGTGATGGGACTTGAAACATTCGCTGAAACTGTTTTTTCAATGAAGAAAACATTACCCCTTTCGCTAAAAAACATAAGTTTTCAGCTTCCGGTAAAACTTTTGAAAGGAAATCCAGTTAAAATAAACATAAGCGCTAAGGAATCTGATACTCTTAAAATGCAAATAGAATCAGACTTTATCAATTCTCGCGGCGTAAAGATGGGAGAAACTAGAATACATTTCAAAGCTGAATATGACCCGAACCTAAAAATACCCGAGAAACCAGAACTGCCAAAAATAAAGTCCAAATACAAGACTGAAAAAGATGTAATTTATAAAACTTATTTTCATGGGCCTTCATTTCAGGTTTTAGATGGAATAATATCAGCAGATGATAAAAATGTATTGGCAGTTTTCAAAAAACCTTCTGTTCCACTGCTAAAAGATAGAGAAATGAACTATGTATTTCACCCTATGGTAATAGAAGCTATCTTTCAGACATGCGGATGGAGAGACCTTTACATAGAAAACAAAATGACTTTGCCAGATAAAATAGGAGAGGTCTTTTTAATTGACAATGAGAAAGATCCGGAAATATTATACACCTGGGCTATTTTTAAGGGCATGGACGATTATGGCAAAAGCCTATATGATGGTTTTGCTTTTGATAAAAAAGGAAATATAAGTGTAGTTATTAAAGACTATTTGATGATACCTGTAAAAATCTGAAATGAAACTACCCAAAATAAAACTGCTCAATATAAAGGAAGTCGGAGACTTTTCGTGTTTCTCCGATAGAGAGATGGAAATTTTCAACTCTTTCAAAGTTGAAAAGAGAAGGAGAGAATGGTATTGGTCCAGAATAGCAGCCAAGCAATTAGTTGGGAAAATTACAAAACAAGAAATGAAAGATATTGAAATATTGAACGATCACAATAGAGTTCCATACGCTTTTTTTAGAGGGGGTAAAATACCTATATCTATATCTCACAGATGTGAATTGTGTGGTTGTGCTGTGGATTCCAATCTTGGACCAATAGGAATAGATATAGAGAAAAAAGAAAAAAAAGAGATAACTCTTTTTTCAGATTATCTCAACAATTCAGAGTATAATTTATGTCTTAGAAAACCTGATTTATTTTATGATATATGGACTCTCAAGGAAGCTTCTCTTAAAATGTTAAGACTTGGATTAAGTGTAAATGCAAAAGACGCCCACATTGAGAAAAATGAAATAAGGTTTTATGGCAAAGCTCTTGAAAAAGCAAAAATACTTGGGATTGAAAATACAGCTTTTGAGCTAAAAGAAGAGGGAGAATATCGTATAGCTTTAACATGGAAAAAGGCTTAATGGAGGATAAATGTCTGAGCTCATAGATCCTAAAGAAGATAACAAGGAAAACCTAAAAGAAAAAGCTGACTCTAAAAAAATAAAGAAAGTCAGAGAAATTCCTCAAAAATTGATAAAGTTTAGGGAATTAAAATATCAAGCTGAAAATTCAGCTCCACCAGAAAGGATAAAGGCCCAGAAAGACAAGGGGAAACTGACAGCAAGAGAGAGAATACAATATCTGGTTGATGAGGGAAGTTGGCATGAGATAGGAGCTTTTGTAGAATCCAGATGCACAGATTTCGGCATAAAGGATAAACACATAAAAGGGGATGGAGTAATAACTGGTTTTGGAAGAATAAACGGCAAAAAGGTTGCGGTTTTCTCTCAGGATTTCATGCAGCTTGGCGGATCTTTAGGACTGGCTCACGCAAGAAAAATAGCCCATCTACAGGACCTGGCAATAAAGGCGGGTTGTCCAATAATAGGCATACTTGACAGCGGCGGAGCCAGAATACAGGAAGGAGTTGACAGCCTTGATGGATATGGTGAAATATTTTACAGAAATACAATATCTTCCGGAATTATACCTCAAATTTCTGTGATAGTTGGGCCATGCGCTGGCGGAGCTGTTTATTCCCCGGCACTGACTGATTTTGTCTTTATGGTGAAGGGGATAAGCAATATGTTTGTCACTGGTCCGGCTGTTGTAAAGACAGCTACGGGAGAAAGCATAGACGCTGAGACATTGGGTGGAGCCAAAGCTCATGCATCAAAAAGCGGAGTATGCCACTTCGTCGCCAACTCGGAGCCAGACTGCTACAGACAGGTAAAGGAATTATTATCCTTTTTGCCATCTAATTCAACTGAAAAGGCACCAGTAGTCGCAACTTCAGATCCAATAGACAGGAAAATAGCTCTGCTTGAAAGACTTTGTCACATAGATCCTAAAAAACCTTACAGGGTACATCACATAATATGGTGGTTGGCAGACGATCACAAGTTTTTGGAAGTGCATCAAGATTTTGCCAAAAATATTGTCGTGGGATTTATCAGGATGGGAGGGGAAGTTATAGGCGTGGTGGCCAATAATCCCGCTCACATGGCGGGGGCATTGGATATAGATTCAAGCGATAAAGCGGCAAGATTTATACGATTTTTAAACAATTTCAATATCCCGATATTGAGCCTTGTAGATGTGCCGGGCTATTGGCCTGGGACAGCTCAGGAACATGGCGGAATAATCAGACATGGAGCAAAACTTCTCTATGCCTATAGCGAAGCCACTGTGCCAAAAGTCAGCCTCATACTCAGAAAGGCATATGGAGGAGCGTATATAGCTATGAATTCCAAATATATGGGAAGCGATTTCAATTTTGCCCTTCCAAGCGCAGAAATAGCTGTCATGGGACCTATGGGTGCAGTTGAAATACTCTATTCAAAGCAAATAAAAGAAGCTCCTGTGGAAGAACAGGCCGCTATAAAAAGCAAATTGGCTGCTGAATATTCTGAGAAATTTGCCTCTCCATATCAAACAGCTTCGACTGGATCAATAGATGAAATTATTGAGCCATCTGATGTAAGACAAAAGCTTATAGAGGCTTTCAGATTTTTGAAAGACAAGAAGAATCATCCTCACAATGATAAAAAGGGAAATATTCCTCTTTAAAAAGAGCGTAAGACATAAGTGACACAACAGTAATGTAGTTTTTTACTGCATACTTATTAGTTTAGCTTATTAACCCTTTAGTTATATTAATGCTATATCTCATTCATTTTTTTGTAAAATGAATGTGTATTTTCAGTATAGTTCTACTTAAATATTTGCCTTAAATCTATACCCATGAAGTCAAAATAAAAAGGGTTCACTGAAAAAGTATATTCACAGTTAAAATTAGCTGATTTTGAGGCGAGACAAGGCGCGAGGAGCGAGCAGACGCTAGTCTGTAAGCGACGAGCAACGAGGTCGCAGCCCAAAAGCGGCAATTTGAACGTGAAAGGAAAGTTATAAAATAGTTTTTCTATTTAATTTTTCAATAGATAAAACAACTTTCCGCTAGACTTTTTTAGGGAACCCGAAGTTCACTGAAAAAGTATATTCAAGGAAAGTTATAAAATAGTTTTTCTATTTAATTTTTCAATAGATAAAACAACTTTCCATTAGACTTTTTCAGGGAACCATAAAAAAGGATGGAAAATATGGACCCAGTTTCTCTTTTGAAAACTG